>JACRHE010000190.1 GCA_016217695.1 Nitrospirota bacterium
ACTTATTCGTGGGACGCAAGGAACAGGTTGACCGCGATCACCGGTTTCATGCCCGACTGCTCCGCCCTTACCGCCTCTTTCAAATACGACCCCCTTGGGCGTAGAATTGAGAAGACGATAAACGGCAGGACGATCAAGTACCTGTATGACGGGCTGGACATCGTGCAGGAGATGGAGAACAACGCAGTGACGGTGAACTACCTGAGGACGATGAACATCGACGAGCCACTGGCGAGGTTGGAAGCGAACGGGACGGTGAGATATTACCAGACCGATGCCCTAGGCTCGATCATTGCGCTGACTGATACCAACGGCGCAGTGCGGACAACTTATGCGTATGATCCATTCGGCAATACGACGGTAGGCGTAGAAGCCTCGGACAACCCGTTCCAGTACACGGGAAGAGAAAACGACGGGACAGGGCCGTACTACTATAGAGCGAGGTACTACAACCAAGAACTTCAACGGTTTATAAGCGAAGATCCCATTGGGTTCGATGGAGGTTCAATTAACCTATATGAGTATGTGAAGAACCGGCCTACTAAGTTAAGAGACCCTTTAGGTTTATCACCCATCAGATGGATTCCATGGAAGTGGTTCTGGAAACAGCTTGGTAAACAGCTAGGTAAAAACATTGGTAAACCTGATACTGAAGTCCCTGAAGAAGGGGATGACGATGGTGACGGAGTTCCGAATTTTGGGGATCCCGACTCCGAATTCTGCAAGGTAAATTGTGATCAAATACCGCCTCAAAAGTGCCATTAGGAGGACTCGTGACTTTTGTTTTATTAACAGTGGCCGCATTGCTACTGATTTTCTTGGTGCTCGTGATTATTTTGAAAATCAAAGATGACCTTACATGGAGAGCTGCAGTTAAAGAAGCTGGAGAATACATTTTCTTTTGTTTCTGAGGTAAACAATGAACGCGAGATCTGGTATTACAAGAATAATTAATGCATTGTTTTTTTTATACTTACTTTTTGTAAGCCTGATGGGCTATTTATTTGACCCAGAGAGTCATAGGAAAGTACCATGGGATGAGGTCCATGCATGGTCGCCAACCTTTGCTATGATAGCGGCGTTTCTTATGGGTTTATTTCTAGTCTTTTGGGGCGCTGCCCTTGTAAAAATATTCTGGAACAGATTTATTGCTGATGTTTTTAAAGTAAGAGACATATCGTTCGATGAGTCTTTAGCGATTATCTTGATTATTGCAATAGTGGCTATCTAAAGCTTTCAGTTCATTATTATCGCAGATGACTCTGACGATACGCGCAGGTAAACAATTCGATGATGAATTAGTTAACTTATGGAGTAAGGCTCAGGAAGATAATAATGGAAGTTCTGAGGAAAGTTTGGGGTCGTAGTGTCCGGAATGTCATTAAGTTTGCTACGTAAGCTTCCCCACTAGGCAGACAGCTGCAAAGTAGCGTCATTCTTTTTATTTTTCGTAGTCGTTTTTTCTGCTGCTATGGTCAGGTGTCCGACAAAATCAGGACAACGGATAGTACCCCCTGATAAGGAGAATTTTTTGGCAGTTTTCCCTCCACGCGCCAAAGATACATTGTTCCTTCCTTGAATCCATATTACCCCCTGAAATATATATTTAAGACCTTTTCGATATTCCGTACAATGCTGTCTTTTGCGTTTATTATAAATATTCTGTTCTCTGCCTGAAAGAGCTCTTTTTCTATCCTCCTGAGTTCAGGAGGTTCAGCAGATCTTCGCATAAATTCATTTTCAAACATCGGCACTATCTTATCCTTCATCCTGAGTTCGGTGTCCATGAAAAAAACAGAGACGTCGGGTGACAGGTCAGAGACCCTGTCGAGGAAGGCGGCAATTTCAGACTCGTATATCTGCTTCGGAGGCGAGGATTTCACCTCAATATAGAAAAGGGCTCCGTCAAATCTCGCGATGACGTCGTAATCACCACCGACCTTTGGACGTTTGAACTTTACTCCCCATGATGTCTCGGAACCGAACTCCCTCCGGAAAATCTCAGCAACGAACCATTCAAGGGTCTCCCCAAAACTCTGTATGCGTCTTTCGAGCACATATCCGGAACCCTCTATTTTAGCCAGTCCCAGATGCCGGAGAAATTCAAGATATCCCCGGGTTATATCCGACGTAGCATACCGGGTTACCCTTTCAAGCGTAAAGTGCTTCTGATGCTTTATCACATCCCTCAGAAAAAGTCGAAAGGAATACTTATGCAACATGCGATAATACTCATCCTCAAATTCTTTCCGGGGAATGAGCAGATCGTCGGTTGGCTCTTTTTTGTAGATCTGAAACCCTCGTCTCCTCAGGATTAAGTCAAGACCGGGAGTGAGATCATTCAGGGATTTTCTGAGACGGGTTACTTCGCCTCTAAGATATGTAAGTTCATCGAATGGCTCGTCTTCAGGCATGTATTATTGACTCCAGATAAGGGATATAACAACCCGGAAAAGTAACCGTCAGCCTAAGGAAGTTTCTTATCGCTGGTGAATTTGAGCGCGACCCGCCTGTGTCTTGGACCGTCGAACTCGCAGAAAAAGATGGACTGCCATGTGCCGAGAACCAGTCTTCCCTCATCCACAAAAACGCTCTGGGAAATTCCTATGACTGTCGCCTTAATATGGGCTGATGAATTGCCTTCCCTGTGATGGTAATCTCCCTCAAAGGGGATCACCCTGTTAAGGAAAGCCTGAATATCACGCTGGACGCTTGGGTCTGCTCCCTCGTTGATGGTAACTGCAGCTGTCGTGTGTGGAACATAGAGATGGCAGATTCCGCTTACGATACCCGTCTCTTTCAGGACTTCCTGAATTTTTTCGGTTATATCGATAAACTCGGTTCTTGCCCTGCTCTTAACATTAATATATCTGACCACTTATTAACCTCCTGGCGTAGCTAACCAGTTCCTAGAGTCTGAAAGCTTCCTCATAAAAAGCATCTGGTATCGAAAACCCGATCTCTATTATAAGAATATTTCCAGGCAAATCAATATGCTTTAGCTTTATTATATCCTTTTCAGTTGTGACAATCCACTCTGCTCCGGCTTTGGCAGCCTCAGTAGACAGCTTCCGAATATCACTGTCATGATATCGGTAGTGATCCATGAAGGACCTGAATCCAACCAGTTCGGCGCCTGCTGAAACAAGAGTTTTCCTAAATGACTGCGGCCTTCCCAGGCCGCAGAAACCGAAGACCTTTTTCCCTGATATCCATCCAATGGAGTTCTTCAGACCTGCCTGATTCCAGCATGACAGGGGGACATGGTCTGCAAAAAAAAGTGGCGAGCTATGATTGCTTTCCCGTATCTCTTCAATCATTCTCTGCATCAATATGTTGTGATCTGTGCTGTCTTTTCCGGTTTTTGTCAGGACGATCAGGTCTGCGCGTGAGATAGCGCTGAGGGGCTCCCTGAGACTTCCAAACGGCAGCAGTCTCCTGTTGCCGGAGGAGTCAGTGGAATCAACCAGAACAATATCCTTGTCCCGGTATAAGCCCCAGTGCTGGAAGCCGTCGTCAAGGATAAAAAGCACAGGGGAAGATAATTTATCGCCGAGTTCCTCTATCGCAAATAATCCGGCTTCGTATCTATTTCTGCCCTTTACAATAGGGATCCCGGGTAATCTTTCTGCCATCAACACCGGCTCGTCACCTGCGGCATCTGCGGACAGGAGGGGTTTTTCACCCCGGGAAACAAAACAAGGTCCCCTGGCCCTTCCTTTATATCCCCTGGTAAGGACAACGGGGTAAAATCCCCTTTTTTGGGCTTCTTCGGCCAAAGCTATGGTTGCAGGCGTTTTGCCGGTTCCACCTACCGTCAAGTTGCCGATGCTGATAACCTTGCCGGGAAGACGCCTCTGGTTTTTGAGAGAAAGTTTTTTTTTGGCGGACAGCCCGAGATAATACAAGAACTCAAAAAGCTGCATAACCGTATTGAGCCATCAGCACCGGCTTGCCGATAAACTGTCCCCCTGCACAATTTCCCGCACTGAACATTATGAGATATACCGCCTTATTATCTGCATTGCACGGGCAACAGCCCCTGAATTTTTCAGATATAATGCCTTCGCCTTTTCGCCTGAAGCTTCGGCACTTTCAGGATCACAAAGCAGTTCCCTTATTTTCCCTGAAAGAGTATGGGCGTCTACCTCAAACGCAGCGCCCTGTCTGTAAAACTCTTTTATAAACGGAAAATTTTCCATATGGGGACCGCATATGACAGCTTTTCCCCAGTAGGCGGCCTCAAGGGGGTTTTGTCCTCCGTGCCCTGCCAGGCTTTTACCTGTGATAACAATGTCTGCCTTGCTGTATACCCCTGAAAGTTCTCCTATAGAGTCAAGGAGGATAACGGTACCATTGAGCTTTGACGCTTCTCTGCTGAGGGCCGAACGCGCAGTAAAAGAAATCTCCCTCATTTTGAGCATCTCCTCGACCTCTCCAAACCTCTCAGGGTGTCTTGGCGCCAGGATAAGGGTTAGTTCCGGAAAATATGAAAGATTGTCCAGATAAGCTTCGAGAATAATCTCCTCTTCTCCACTATGGGTGCTGCCTGCCACGATCACTTTGCCAGTTATAGCCCTGGTCCAGTGAGGAGCCTCTTCCGGCATATCCATATCAAACTTGAAATTGCCGAGGACCGCGATACTTTTTTCTTCTGCCCCTATTTTTTTCAAGCGATCGGCATCCAGTTGACTCTGCATGCAAAATGCCTTCACGGATCTAAGGACCTTCTTCATGAAAAAGGAGATTTTTTTGTAGCCCCTGGCTGATTTTTCCGAGATTCTCCCGTTCAGGACGATTATGGGAACCCTGTGCTCGGCCATAACCCTGAAGATATTTGGCCAGAATTCTGTTTCAACAGTAATAAAAATCCTCGGTTTAACTCTCCTGAAAGCTCTTTCCAGGATACACTTTAAGTCAAACGGGAGGTAGACAAGATGGGTTCCCTCCGGCGCTTTCTCCAAGGCGACCTGCTGACCTGTATCGGTTATGGTAGAAAGCATCAGAGGCAGGTCAGGATATGCGCTCCTCAGGCTTTTGAGAAGGCGGACAGACGCGTTGACTTCACCTACTGATACAGCATGCACCCATATGGCATCATTTGTAAAAGGGACATATCCCAGTTTTTCGCGAAGCCACTTTTGTCTGAGCGCTTTCGGGCGTTTCAGGTACTGAGGAATGAACAGAATGCATAGTACTGTTAAATAGATGAAGCTATAGATAGGGAACATCTGCTTATACTGTCCCTGGTTACTTTTTCAATCCTGCTATCTGTATGACCATTTCTGCGACCCTTTCCGATGCATTTTTCCCTGAGAATATCTGCCTTATTCGGTTATAGGCCAAAAGCATCTGCTCTCTGTAATGTCCGTCTGAAAGCATTTTTTTTATCTCTCCCGCGATATTGCGGGCAGTGACATCTGACTGGAGCATTTCCCGAATAACCTCTCTGCCGGACAGAATATTTACAAGAGAGATATGGCGTACATGAACTATGAACTTTCCCAGCCAATAGGTTAAGGGGAAGAGTTTGTAAATGACTAATGCAGGGGTTCCAAGGAGCGCAGCCTGCAATGAGGCTGTGCCGGACGCAATGACAGCCACATCAGATGCTGCAAGTACACGGAGCGATTCGCCCTTGTTTATTAATACCCCTTCCCGTTTCATCCTCTCGATGACCTGGCCATACATGTTCAGATCAGTATTCGGAGCAAAGGGGATGCAGAACTGCATCTCCTTGAACTCATGCCTTATTTCCCGAATGACGTCCGATAATACCGGGAGAAGCCTGTCTATTTCATGGGGCCTGCTTCCTGGCAGGAGAGAGATGAGGGGAATATCTGCCCTCATTCCCAACACTCTCTTCATTTCTCTTTTGTCTTCACTTATATTTTGTATTTCATCAAAGACAGGATGGCCGACAAATTCGCAATCAAGGCCTGCACCTTTGTAAATCTCTTCTTCAAAAGGGAGTATGACCGCCATCTTGTCTACAAGCCTGACTATCTTCTTTACCCTCTTTTTCCTCCATGCCCAGACCTGCGGACTGACGTAATATAACACCCTGATGCCATGTCTTTTAGCTTCTGCAGCAAGTCTCAGATTAAAATCAGGATAATCGATAAGTACGAGCAGAGCAGGAAGGTAGATCCTTATGGCATCTTTTGCCCGGGCGTAGGTTTTTCTTATGGCATTGAAAGAGGAAAAAGCCTCCGTAAGTCCAAACGCACTCGATATCCCGGAGATGAGCTCGACCCCTGCGGCCTTCATCCTTTCCCCTCCTATGCCGATTATCCTGATTCCGGGGACCTTTTCCCTGAGGGAAGCAGCAAGCAAGGCGCCGTAAAGCTCACCGGAGGTTTCTCCGGTAACAATCATTACAGTCTCATGCATTATTAATGACTTCTGCTATCTGTCTTATAGTGGCTTCTTCCAGTTCCGGATAGATTGGAAGGGAGAGGACTTTTTCAGATATTTCCTCAGTAACCGGGAAATCACCTTTTTTATATCCCAGGAACGAGACAGCCTCCTGAAGATGAAGAGGTATCGGGTAATAGACGACGGAGGCGATATTGTTGTCGCCCAGAACCTTCTGTATCTTGTCACGCTCATTGCTTTTGATCGTATACTGGTGATAAACATGGGTAACACCTGGTTTTACGACCGGAAGCTCCATATTTTCAGAGAGCAGGCTGCTATAAAGAGCGGCCTTCTGCATTCTTTTTTTGTTAAATTCATCGATACGTCTTAATTTTACCAGAAGAACAGCCGCCTGAATTTCATCCAGCCTGCTGTTAAATCCGACAGACTGATGTCGGTAAGCTCCTTTTGAACCGTGATTCCGGAGTTTTCTGATATCTGCAGCAATCGAGGAATCGTTCAGTAATACCATTCCACCGTCTCCGAAGGCCCCAAGATTTTTCGAGGGATAAAAACTGAAACAGCCGGCATCTCCAAAGCATCCTGTCTTCTTCCCCTGTATCTCGGCGCCGAACGACTGCGCACAGTCCTCGATCACGCTGAGATTATGCCTCCTGGCAATCGCAAGAATCTGTTCCATATCAGCAGGGTGGCCGAATATATGCACCGGCAGTATGGCCTTCGTTCTTTTTGTAATCTTTTCCTCGATCTTTTGGGGATCAAGGTTCATCGTATCATTTGTGATGTCGACAAAAACCGGAGTTGCCCCTGTATAGATAATGGCCTCAGCAGTTGCAAAAAAAGTAAAAGGAGTTGTGATCACTTCGTCTCCTTCTCCTATGCCTAATGCCTCTATCGCAAGATGCAGGGCGTCTGTTCCTGATGCCACCCCGATAGCTTCGGATACCCCGTGATATTCAGCTATCTTTTTTTCCAGTTCCATGACTTTGGGGCCCAGAATATACTGGGAACTTTCCAGCACTTCCGTGATCAATTCAAACAACTCATCCTTGAGGTCATTAAACTGTTTCTTGAGGTCTATCATCGGAATCATTAATGAAATATCTCCATTTAACTTTATTTTCCCATCATCGCGATTCTTATCGTTCTATTTTCGGTAGCTAACCGGCGTGCGTTCCTTTTAACATCTCAGTTATCCTGATGGCCACCTCAAGGGCATTCATCCCTTCGATGCCTGAAACCTTCGGCCTTTTCCGGTGTTTTACACAGGAGACAAAATCCTTTAACTCCTCTTTCAGCGGTTCCTTGTTCTCGGGTTTTATGATCTCTGAAACTATTCCTGCCTCGCTCTTGACATATCGTCTGACTTCCTGGTTCTGATAATCAATAGCGATATAAGCGTCCTTCTGAAAAACCTTCAGCATGCGGAGCTTGGCCGGCGCCAGCCTGCTTGCAGTTATCAGGGCCTTACATCCGTTTTCGAATTCAAGCCAGGTCTTCGCAACATCAATTCTGTCGGTAATGACGCTCTCACCGATTGCCCGGATGTCTTTGAGCTTTGACTGAACGATGCTCATTACAATATCTATGTCATGTATCATAAGATCAAGGGTTACGTCGACATCAGTTCCCCTTCCCATAAAAGGGGAAAGGCGTTCGGATTCTATGAATTTTGGCTCGGCAATCATCTCTGAAGCAGCAATAATACCAGGATTATACCGTTCAAGGTGTCCGACCTGAAGAATGAGATTCATTTTTCCGGCTTCTTCTATGACCATCTGTGCCTCTTGAACACTGACTGTAATGGGCTTCTCAATTAAAACGTCTTTTCCAGCCCTCAAACAGTCCATGGCTATTGTGTGATGTGTTGATGTCGGAGTTACAATGCTTACGGCGTCGCACTTCTCAAAAATATCCCTGTAGTCTGAGAAGGCCTTGCATCCATAAGTAGTTGCTATCTCTTCAGCCTTATGGACATTAACATCAGCGACCGCAACCAGCTGCGCTTCCTTCATTTCGGAATAAATTCTCGCATGATGCTGTCCAAGGTAGCCTACGCCTATAACACCTATATTTACCGGCATTTTTCTCCTGAAAAATAAAATGAGATGATATTTTGCACTATCATGCGATTTTTCAGCAAGAATATTAGCTGAACATGGAAGAAATCCGCTGTTACCGACGGTTGCAGGGACAATGACAGAAAGAATTATCTTGACAAAAATTCACAATTTTTTATAATGAGGCTATGCTATGGCTCTGGAAAAAATATGGTATCTTTGTCGTCGCTTTGTACCTGTTTTCCTCGCCTGCATTATCTTATGCCTCTGATGCTCTCTATGAAAAGCATTTAGCAAAAGGCATTTCAGCCATCGAGGCATCTAACTACAAGGACGCTGCGGAAGAATTCTCTGCGGCCTTACAAGAAAAGACCGATGACCAGACAGCTACGCTTTATCTGGGCATCGCCCTAAGCCGTTCAGGGGATAAAGGCGCTGTCTCATACCTCAAAAAGGCTCTTTCAAAGAATCCGGACGATCCGAGGACAAACCTTGAGCTGGGGATCTACTATTATAACAGCGCGGTCTATCAGGAAGCGGCTGACTATCTCGAAAACACCATTAGGGTGGCACCAAATACAGAATTTTCTGCAAAGGCACAGGTGTATCAGAATGTCATTAAAAAGGGACGCGAAGTAAAATCCTGGGCATTGAACATTGCTGCCGGCGGGCAATATGACAGTAATGTTGTCCTCAACGCCGAAGACAGTCCCCTGCCTCAGGGGATATCGAGAAAATCGGACTGGCGCGCGATCATCTTTCTTAAGGGGAAATATAACTTAACAAACAGGGCGAATACAGAAGGGTTTATCGGCTACAGCTTCTATCAGAGCCTTCACAGCAAGCTCTCCGACTTTAATGTGAGTCAACATCTGCTTGAAGTCAGCGCCGGTTATAAGGTCTCATCAAAGGTGCACCTTAACGGCAAGTATTCATTTGAATACGTATTCGTGGGGGGAGATGATTATGACAGCGCTCATTCGCTGACCCCATCTGTTACTTTCTTTGAGGGGAGCGGATTTTCATCGACTATCGAGTACAGGTACAGGAAAAGTCATTATATAAATTCTGAGCTGTTCAGCAATAATTCTGAGAGGACAGGATCGAATAATCTTCTGGGAATCGTCCAGACTATTCCTCTTCATGCCTCGGCAAGTTTGAGAGCAGGCTATTACCATGATGTAGATGCTACAGAAAAAGAATTCTGGCATTATCGGGGTGATAAGGGAAAACTTGATCTGCAGATCAGCTTCCCTCAAAATATCTCTTTATTTGTAGCAGGCGAATACTATAGCAAGGCCTATAAAGGAATGGACTCATTATCGGGTGAAAAAAGAAAAGACAGGGTCTCCACGCTGTCTGTGGCAGCAACCAGGGTATTGTCTGAGAGATATAGTCTAACCGTGGGGCAGATGTATACCAGGAACAAGTCGAATATGGATCCGTTCGATTATAAACGTTCGATCACGAGTCTTTTCCTGAATGCGAGGTTTTGATGGCATCCGGTAAAGTGTTTAGAGCTCTAACCAGTCTTCTGGTCATCTGCTTTCTTTTTGGTGTGGCGGCCGCAAAGGATGAAGTCGGCTCTGTGGTCGCTGTTCGTGGTAAGGCGGTCATTGACCGGGATAAGACTGCGGCAGAAGCACAGGTTAAAGACAATATACTTTTAAATGATTTGGTATCTACCTTCGACGCCTCAAGAGTGAAGATGCTTTTCATTGACGAGAGTGTATTGACTCTCGGCGAGAAATCGAGGGTTTCCATCAAAGAGTTTGTATACAGCAAAGACAAGAGCGGCAGATCGATCTTTAACCTCCTGGACGGCAAGATGCGGTCGGTTGTAGGGAGATCAGGCTTCGAAGTCCATACCCCTACCGCTGTTGCAGCAGCCAGGGGCACAGTTATCCTCTTTGAAGTGGGCATTAGGAACGGGAAAAAATTCGCCACAATAATTGCGTATGAGGACTGGGTATTGATAAGAAGCACCAGCCCCCAGATTTCCGGCAGTGTTAACCTCGGCCCGAAGATGATGATAACAGTGATTGAAGGAGAACCGCTCCCTGAGCCGGTTACAGCGCCTGCTTCAGAAATCGCGAGGCTTCTGAACGATACTGAAATCAAGGGGAATGAGATATCGGTTCCTGACCCTGTACGGCTTCCAATAGAAGAATTTGGCTTAATAATAGATGTGCCCATAATGCCGCGAATAGAGCAGTTGCCGCGGGCCACAACACCGGTGAATATTAACATAACGTTTCCATAAAAACTCTAAGGATTAAAATGAAAAAGTTTCTTATAATGCTCTTTCTGACCGCGCTGGTAGCAAACAATATGAGTTGCGGCAGCGGCGGCTCATCCTCGAACACGCCCGGCAAAACAATGGTAACGCTAACCCTTGGTCAGCAAAAGGCGGTTGCTTTTTCAGGACCTCAACCCAGAGGGACGGCGTCTTCGATTCCCTCTTCTGTCGTAGAGGTCATAATAACCATTTCAGCTCCTGACATGGATACGATTCAGGAGATTATCCCTGTTAGTAGCGGTCAGACGTCGTTATCTGTAACGATTGATGTCCCTAATGGACTGAACAGACATTTTGTGATCGAGGGCAGGGATGCTGCAGGAAATGTGCTGTTTCGGGGGGAAACATATGCTGACCTGAATGGCTCTCCGATTACGCTTTCTATCCCCATGATACCAACGTCTACAGTGGCACCCGTTGTTTTTTCAGGGATATCCTCCATTGGCTCTATCACGTCAACATCCCTTGTTCTTACCTGGTCGCCAGCCAGCGGTGGTATCTCGATGCCCGGCAACATGCAATATCTCATTTATATGTCGACAACACCAGGGGGTGAAAATTTTGCTGCGCCGTCATTTACGACTTTACCTGGCGCGACATCCTTTACGGTGAGCGGACTGAATCCGGGGGTGACCTACTATTTTGTGATCAGGGCACAGGACGAGGCAGGCAATAAGGATACCAATACGATTGAGAAGTCTGCAAC
>JACRHE010000006.1 GCA_016217695.1 Nitrospirota bacterium
GCTTTGGCGTCAGTGATGGAAGCTCCTTGCTCATATGCAGACATGCAGTTCTGCTATGTGGGTAGTGTCGGGCTTAACCTTGCGCCGTCTTTCTTTCAGGGTCTCAAGATAAAGCTCCAAAGCCTCTTTCATGTTGCTCATTGTTTCCTCGTATGTCTCCCCCTCTGTGACACAGCCCGGGAGACTCGGCACATAAGCTGTGAAACCGCCTTCATCCTGCGTCTCAATCACCGCTTTGTAGTAATAATCTTTCATCTTCAGCGCCTCTTTTTTTTATATTGTTGCTTGAAATATAGCACGATTGTCATTCTATTTAAAATATGATGTCCCATTTGCAGCATTAAAAAAACATGGCCTGCTCTCCCATGGGAAGCCTGATCCTGAAGGTGCTTCCATGTTCTTTTCCGCTCTCTGCAATGATCTCGCCTCCGTGGTTCTGGACTATCCCGTAACTTATAGCAAGTCCTAGGCCGGTACCCTCTCCCACTGCCTTTGTAGTAAAGAACGGATAAAATATCTTGTCCTTGATCTCATCAGCAATGCCTACACCATCGTCGGTTATGGATATCTCGGCCAACCTCTCCCTTGTCCCCTCTCCTTGAGGGAGGAGGGTGGGGGAGGTGTCTCCGATCAGAGAAGTCCTGATCGTAATACGGCCGGAAGATTCTATGGACTGAACCGAATTAAGCAGGATATTGTTCAGCACTTGACTCATCTGGAGGGAATCAACAGGGATATCAGGGAGTTCTGGAGCAAGTTCCCTGACGATCTCGATTCTTTTTGAATTGGCCTGATTCATGACAGTCTTGATAGCCCTGTCAATAAGAGCGTCCAGTGCTGTTAATTCCTTCTTCGGGGGAGACTGCCTCGAATAGACAAGCAGGTCTTTGATAATGCTTGCACATCTGCCCGAATCCTTGATGATCGATTCAAGGTCCTCCCGCACGGCGGGGTCTTCAGTATTTCTCAGCCTGAGCTTGGCAATACCGATTACGTTGCCGATGGGGTTATTGATCTCATGGGCAATACCTGCCGCAAACTTGCCTATGGCAGCAAGCCGCTCCGACTGGTAAAGCCGCTCCTCCATACTCCGCATTTTTTCGAGATTTGCTGCCATTCTGTTAAACCCCACTGAAAGCTCTCCGATTTCATCTTTTGAAATAACCTCGATCCTATGTCCGAACTCGCCTTTTCCGATTCTTTCAGCTCCCTCGCGCAGGTTTACTACAGGTCGCAGCACCCTGTTTAGGACAAGAAAAAGAACAAAGACCGATCCGGCGGATATGGTCAGAAGGAGGATGAGAAGGGTCAGATGCGTTTTCGAGATAATACCAGGTAGCCTGTCTTCCTGAATGATCATAATCGTGCCAAGCGCAGCGTTGCTCATGTCAGCGAGCTGGAATTTTATGAGCAGCTTGCCGGAAAGGTCTTTTTCTGAAAGTGTCTTGCCATCAGTCAGCGCTGTTGATCCCTGAGTCTTCATTGTAGAAGAGATGACACTGCCGGACGAATCCACAATAACAAGATCGGTGTTGCTCATCAGCTTTATCTTTGAAAGCAGGCTGTCATCGAGGAGAATGCCGGATGTGATTGTGCCTATAGTCTGGTTTTCGTTGTAAAAGATGGGCGCCGATGCCTTAATAATAAATCCCTGCTTTGTGAGAACAATACCGGACATCACTTTACCCTGAAGCGCACTTTTAATGAGCGGATCAGGTGACCTGTCATCATTATATCTGTCAGGCGCCTCTGCAACAGCAACGACGCGGCCCCGAATATCGCCGATCTCTATGGTGCTGACATCAAACGACTTAAATAGACGGGTTATAGCCCTAAGGGGATGTTCGCGTTCTCCTGAGAGCTCAGTATGATAAAAGAGGCTGTCTTTTATCTCCCTGTCATTGCTGAAAAGCTTTGTGTAATTCGTGACCTTGCTCTGGTAGTCGTCAAAGAGCTTTGTGACAAGATTCTTTACGCTCTCCAGATGGTTCTGCTGCTGTTTGAGCAAGGCACCTCTGACAACATAAGAGACTGCAGGAAGGATTGTGACCGTGACGAGCAGGATGGTGATGACAATGATCGAGATGATCTTATATCTTATCGAAAGTCCATTCCAGATATACTTCATTAAAAACCCTTTATTTCGCCTTGGCAAAGTTTCTGCCGATAATTGTCTGGCCTTCAGCGCTCAGGACAAACTCCAGGAATTTCTTTGTCAAACCTTCGGGCTGGCCTTTCGTAATAATGTAAAGAGCGCCCTTCAGGGGATACAAGCCTTTCTCTGAGTTTTCAGGAGTGGCAGTAACACTGTCGACGCTCACAATCTTCACTTTCGCCTCCTGTGCGAACACCCTTGGAGCAATACCTATGGCCCCGGGAAACTTCTCCACATATTCGACAACCTCTTTGTCTGTCTTCACGACAATCGCTTTCTTTGCGACGGGTCCTTTTATGCCAAGGACTTTGCGTACCGGCTCTTCCATGTCCCTGCAATGATCTCTGAATACCAGGGCAATAGGCTTGTCCTGTCAGCCGACCTGCTTCCAGTTGATGGTCTTACCGTTATGGATGTCTGCCACCTGTTTCAGGGTAAGGTTGTTCAGCGGGTTCTTGGGATGCAGCATAACCGCCTTGATATCAACTGCAACCTTATGCTGAACCAGATTAA
>JACRHE010000021.1 GCA_016217695.1 Nitrospirota bacterium
CAATGTATCATGAGACACGGACTCAGAAGGCAAAGCCAGAGGTAACCACAAAGATGGTTCTGGATAGTATTATTGACCTCCTTGTTGCAAAAGGGGTCTTTACCAGGGAAGAGTTGATAAAGCAGGTCCGCTCCAAAAGGGCGTCATAAACCGCTCTTTTTCATGAAATGAGAATATCCGGCAGGTCAGCGCAGCAATCAGACGTCATTGCCTCTGCCGAGGCCAGGATCATCGGAGGATTGGAGATAACGAGGGATGAGGCGTTATCCCTTGCGTCGATATCAGGCAATGATATATTCGATCTCTTTTCATCCTCAAACAGGCTCAGGGGGCATTTCAGGGGAGAATCTATTGATCTCTGCACAATCACTAATGCCAGGTCCGGCGCATGTCCCGAGGATTGTGCATACTGCGCTCAGTCTTTCCGGAGTTCAGCAGAAATTCCTGTCTATCCCCTCAGCGCCAAAGATCAGGTGATCGAAAAGGCGAGAGAGGCAAGAGCAGGAGGAGCTAAAAGGTTCTGCATCGTAACAAGCGGGAGAAAGGCGGCCGGCCCGGATCTCAGGAGTATAGCCGCCATGGTCTCCGAGATAAGACTGCTGGGGATCCTCCCCTGCGCGACCCTGGGACTTCTGACAAAGGATGAGCTTGAGATGCTGAAGGATTCTGGCCTGGAACGGTTTCATCACAACCTTGAGACGTCAGAGAGGTTTTTCCCTGAGATCTGTACAACCCATACATATAAAGAGAAGTTGCAGACGATCTCATGGGTTAAAGAGTCCGGCCTTTCCCTCTGCTCAGGCGGCATATTCGGACTCGGCGAGACATGGGACGACAGGATAGATATGGCCTTTGCGCTGAGGGAGATAAGCCCGGACTCAGTGCCTGTGAATTTTCTGACTCCGATCAGGGGCACAAGGCTCGGTGATAAAAGTCCTCTTGCTCCGCTGGAGGCCTTGAAGATAATAAGCCTATACCGTTTCATTCTTCCGGATAAGGAGATCCGGGTTTGTGGCGGCAGGATGCTGACGCTTGGGGAGTTCAACTCATTTATCTTTTTTGCCGGGGCAGACGGACTTCTGACCGGGAACTATCTAACTACAACAGGGAGAGGCTTTGAGGATGACCTGAGGCTTATTCATCAGTATGGGCTGAGGGTCGGATAGCAGATGAGCCCCTGAAATTAAACGCGCGATTTTCGGTCACACCTCAAAGATAATCGGCATGATCATAGGTTTTCTGTCCATGGTGTTTCTGAGATATTTTTTCAGGACGCTGCGTATCTTTGCCTGTATAAGGGACTTATCGGCTATGATCTCGCTGTCGAGTTCCTTTACGCTGTTATAGACCAGTTCCTTGACGTCATTTATCACATCCTGGGATGCATCTTCGAAGACAAAGCCCCGCGACACTATGTCAGGGCCTGATACGATATTGCCGGTGAGCTTTTCTATGCCGATAATGATGAGTACGATGCCGTCATGCGCGAGCCTTCTCCTGTCCCTCAGGACCATGTCCTCGACATCTCCGACACCCTTGCCATCGACATAGATCCTTCCGGAGGTGACCTTCCCGGCCTTCTGAACAGCTTCCTCCGTTATCTCGAGGACGTCGCCGTTGTCCAGAAGGAAGATGTTGGCTTTGGGTATGCCGGTCTTCTCCGCGAGCCTGGCGTGATAAACCTTGTGGCGGTGTTCGCCGTGGATCGGCATGAAATACCTCGGCTTCACGAGGTTCAGCATGAGCTTCAGCTCCTCCTTCGAGGCATGACCCGAGACATGGATTTCAGAAACCTTCTCGTAGATGACGTTCGCCCCTCTTCTGAAAAGGTGGTTGATGATCCTTCCGATTGAGTGCTCGTTGCCGGGGATCACCTTTGCGGAGAGTATGACGATATCGCCTTCTTTTATCTTTATCGACTTATGCTCGTCAGTGGCGATCCTGGAAAGAACGCTCATAGGCTCTCCCTGACTTCCTGTGGTGATCATAACTACCTCATCGTCTCTGAGATTCTTGAGATCTTCAAGCTTCAGCCATATGTTCTGGGGTATCCGCAGATAGCCGAGGTCCAGCGCTATCTGGGCATTGGATATCATGCTCTTGCCTGAAAGGATCACCTTCCGGTTGAACATCGCCGCCACATCGATCACCTGCTGTATCCTGTGTATGTTGGAGGCAAAGGTGGCAACGATGATCCTCCCCCTGGCATCAGAGAAGATGTCCTCAAACGCCCGGCGGACCTCCTTCTCCGAAAAGGTGAAGCCACCCTTCTCGGCATTGGTGCTGTCGGACATGAGGAGCGTTGTGCCCCGCTCTCCGTATTCTGCGAACCTTAAGAAGTCCATGAGCTGGCCGTCAACAGGGGTCGGGTCAAGCTTGAAATCGCCTGTATGAACGATGAGCCCGGCAGGGGTGGTTATACCGAACCCAACTCCGTCGACGATGCTGTGGGTCACACGGATGAATTCTACAGAAAAGACGCCGGCGTTAATTATCCCTCTGGGTTTGACCGGAATGAGCTCAATATGTTCAAGTTTATGCTCACGGAGCTTCTCGCGCACAAGGCCGAGGGTGAGGGGCGTGCCATAGACAGGCACGTTGAGTTCCTTCAGAAGAAAAGGGAGCGCTCCTGTGTGATCTTCGTGTCCGTGGGTGAGGAAGATCCCGCGCACCTTATCCCGGTTCTCAAGGATATAGGTGAAATCGGGAATGACGAAATCTATGCCGGGCATGTCTTCTTCCGGAAACATGAGTCCTGCGTCTATGACGATCATATCATCGCCGTATTCCATGACAGTCATGTTCTGCCCGATCTCTTCTACGCCGCCGAGGGGGATTATCGAAAGGGTATTATTCAAGAGGTTCGAAGACCTCCACGCTGTTGCCGCCTTTACTGACCGCGGCAGCAAGGGCTATTTCAGAGCACTTTATGAGTTCCTCTGGAGACTGGTCGTTAAAGCCGACTATGCCGACGCTCACCGTGAGCTTCCCTTTGGGCTGGACCTCTTCATGCAGGAAAGGATAGTCGCTTATGATAGTATTGAACCTCTTGCCCAGGGTGACACCAGGCGAGAGGGGAGTATTGGGGAGGATCACGGAGAAGGCATCACCGCCGTATCTGATCACAACGTCAGAGCCCCGGATATTTCTCTTCAGGAGCTCCGCGATCTTTTTCAGCACAAGGTTTCCGTGATGGTCACCCTTCTGTTTTACGTAGTTGCTGAAATTGTCGATGTCAAGGAGGATGAGGGTGAGGGGCATCTTGTACCTGAGAGCCCTGTTCACTTCCTGGGCAAGCCGCAGCTGAAAATACCTGTGGCTGAACAGGCCTGTGAGATCGTCGATAAGGCCCGCCCTCTTGGGATGGAGTATCTCGAGGTCCTTCAGGTGCATGATGAGGTCTGTAGCGATAATGGCGTCTTTCTGAAGTATCCGCTCTATCTGGCCCGTCATATTCAGACGTTCCTCTATCGACAGGTCCTTGCCTGTGAGCGCGAATATGGGGATACCCATCGTCGCAATATTGTTTTTCAGCTTTTTTATAAAATCAAAACCACAGGTGCTCATGTCTATCATTATGATGTTAGGCTTGATACCGAGGGCGAGTTCTATCCCCTCTTCCTTTCCGGGCGCCGCATGGAAGAGAAAGCCGCTGGTGTCGGCGATATTGCATATATAGTCCAGCGTGTTTTTGTCATCTGATATAAGCAGAAGGGATATGGGCTGCCGGTTCTTTCTGTTAAACAGGGAGAGTTCGCCCAGTTTTGCGAGCAGGATATTTTTGTCTACTGGTTTCAGGAGATAGTCGGATGCGCCGAGGGTATAGGCCAGGTCCTTGTTGTCGATGATTGAGTGCATGATGACAGGGATGCTGTTAGTCTCCGGGTCTGCCTTGAGAGACTGGAGCACTTCCCAGCCGTCTTTTTTCGGCAGCATTACGTCCAGGGTTATAACAAAGGGTTTCATCTCCTTTGCCTTCGCTATAGCCTCAACGCCGTCATATGCATGGACAACCCTGTAACCTGCCTTTGAGAGGTGAATGGTCAGTATCTCCGAGGTCGGGCGGTCATCCTCTACTACGAGCACAAGAGGAGATTCCTCCTTGAGCCAGGGGAATTCCACTGCGGCTGAGTCCAGAGGGAGAGCCTCCTCCTTTTTCATCTCAGACGACACCGAGGGAAGATAGAAAACAAACTCGCTTCCCTCTCCGTATGTGCTCTGAACACTGATCTGGCCGCCATGAAGATCAACGAGCCTTTTGGTCAGAGCCAGGCCAAGGCCGGTGCCCTCGTAGTCTCTGGCCATGGAAGAATCCGCCTGCTCGAATTCCTCGAAGATCCTGTCTTTATCGTCCTCTCTGATGCCCATGCCCTTGTCCCAGACAGATACCCTGAGCAGGTTCTGGCCTTCCATCGCCCATGGGATCGCAGAGCCCCTGTTAATGACATGAGAGGCCCTTATTCCCATCGAGCCCCCCTCAGGGGTGAATTTGATCGCGTTTGAGATAAGGTTATAAAGTATCTGCTTGAATTTGACCTTATCGGCCCGAAAGAAAGTGACATCCTCTGACATATCGAATCCGACCTGTAGGGATTTTTTCGAGGCCAGGGAATGCATTATCATAGCTACCTCATCGACCGCGTCCTTGACGCTGAAATCCTCATAGAAGAGGTCTATCTTTCCTGCCTCGATCTTTGCGAGATCGAGAATGTTGTTGACAAGCGCGAGCAGATGCTTGCCTGATGCGAAGATATTGGATACATGCCTCTGCTGCTTTTCGTTGAGGTCTCCGAAGGTCTTCTCCATCAGTATCTCGGAGAACCCGAGGATGGAGTTCAGTGGAGTCCTCAGCTCATGACTCATGTTCGAGATGAAGCGGGCCTTCATCTGGTTGGCCTTGGAGAGCTCCCTGTTGATCTTTTCAAGCTCACGAGTCCTCTCGATCACCTTGTCTTCAAGCCTTATATTAAGATCAACGAGCTCTTCGTTTTTTTCACTGAGCTCGTTGCGCAGCCTCTTTTCCTCTGTGATGTCCTTGCTGATCCCCACCGTGCCTATGATCTTCCCCGTCTTATTCGTCAATTGCGAGATCGTCAGGCTTATGTCGACGGCAGACCCGTCTTTCTTTACCAGCTGGGTCTCGTAGTTAAAGACAGCTCCTTTGCTGCCGAGGATATCCAGGACCCTGGCCCGTTCATTCTTGTCGAGATAAAAATCTGAGGCCTGCATGCCGATTATCTCATCCCGGGTGTAGCCGAGGATACGTTCTCCTCCCTGCGAGTACTCAACGATCTTGCCGTCCGTGTCTGTGGTCATGATCATGTCCTGGGAGTCGTCCAGTACGTTTTTTAGATATGCTGTTGCCCCGTCAAGGTCGGTGATCACATTGTAGAGCTCCTCAAGTATCCTGAACTTGTCTATCGCCTGGGCTGCCTGTACCCCGAAGAGGCGGATAAGATTCCTGTGAGTATCACTAAAGGTCCTCGGACTGAAGGCGTCCAGGAAGAGGATGCCAACAATATCGCCGTTGATCATAAGGGGAAAAGCGAATATCGACAGGATACCTTCACGGGTCAGGGAACTGGTGTCAAAGGCGGTGTATTCCCTTACATCCGCGATCTCGACAGGTTTCTTCTGAGCAAGCACGTATGATGTCAGGCCGTTCGGCCTGAGCTTCCAGCGGGAGACGTCCTGAAAGGATGACAGGCCCCGTGAGACCGCCATCACCATCTCATTGCGTTCGCAGAGGGCAATGCTTCCGGCAGGTGTGTCTGTAAGTTCCATGGCCTTTTCAAGGGTTGCGGAGAGAACTTCATTGAGGGACTTGGCAGACAGAAGAGACAGGCCGTTTTGATAGAGGGTCTCCATCTCCTTTTTTGCAGACTTCTGCCTCTGAACCATTCCGAGGAGAAGCCGCGCGCCATTGCCGTCCATCACTTCCGTGCCTGCAGGCGCAGAAGCCAGCAAGTCCCTGCTCAGATCAGGATTACCGGTAACATTTATGATTATGTCCGGTTTCTGAGCGTACAGCTCCGCAGTGCTTCCGGCAACAAATACTCCCAGGGTGCGCGCCACAGCAAGGCCGGGGGCGTTTCTGTCGCTGTCAGTTATGCCGACTGTTTTTACGACCACATTTGTCTGAAACAGGCCGAGCATGGCGCTCCCTGCCTTTCCTGCGCCGACCAGGGCCACACGGATCATATTATAAACCCCCTCTGTTCTCTCATCATCTCAATAAACTTCACAACCAGCTCCGGGTCCCACTGACCCGAATATCTCTCCTGATCCATCATAGCAACGGCCTGATCAACGGTAAAAGGAGCACGGTAGGGCCTCATGGATACCATGGCATCAAAGCTGTCGGTGATAGCCACGATGCGTGCAAAAAAAGGGATATTCTCTCCTTTAAGCCCGTCTGGAAAACCGCTGCCGTCCCAACGCTCATGATGGTGACGTATGACAGGCAGGATTCTGCGGGCTGAGTTGAGAGGGAAACAGATATTTTCGCCGATCAGCACGTGATCGCGTATATGACAGAACTCTTCATGTGTAAGGCTGCCGCATTTATGAAGTATCTGATTGTCCACCCCGATCTTGCCGATATCGTGGAGCACTCCGGATTTAAACAGCAGGTGCCGGTCATCTTCCTGCAAGCCCATATGCGTCGCGAATTCCATAGCGAGAGTGCCGACCCTCTCTGAATGGCCTTTTGTGTAGAGATCCTTTGCCTCGATCGCAATTGCCAGTGTCAGGATTATATCCTCTGAATGGTCGAGTTCTCCCTGGAGTTTTCTTAGGCGAAGCAGGGACCGGATCTTGGTAATCAGTTCAATGGTATGAAAGGGCTTGGTAAGAAAATCATCAGCTCCTGCCTCAAGACCCCGTATCTTGTCTTCGAGCTCATTTAATGCCGTCACCAGGATGACAGGAAAGAACCGCCTGCCTGACATGTTTTTCAGTTTCCTGCAGAGATCGAACCCGTTCATGCCCGGCATCATGACATCAAGTATGGCAAGGTCAATCGTGCCCTCTTTTATCATACCGAGGGCCTCTCCGGCGTTGAGGGCGGTCAGCACCTTATAGCCTTCTTTGTACAGCAGTCCCTCCATAACCTCAAGATTCAAAGGGACGTCATCTACTACAAGTATGGATGAACTGTTTTTTTCCATGGTTATTTTTGTTTATGTCAGGAGCATCTCGATCAAGGCCTTCTGTGCGTGAAGTCTGTTCTCAGCCTGGTCAAATACCACACTGTGAGGCCCGTCCATCACCTCATCCGTGATCTCTTCACCCCGGTGGGCAGGCAGGCAGTGCAGTACGATCACGTCCTTCTTTGAGCAGGAGAGCAGTCTGCTGTTCACCTGATAGGCCTGCAGTTTCTTTTTCTTCTCATCAGAATACTGCTCCTGTCCCATGCTGACCCAGACATCCGTGTATATGACATCAGCCATTCCTGCCGCCTCTTTCGGGTCGCGGAGAACGACTATCTCGCTCCGGGCCGATTCCCTGGCCTTTTCCATAATTCCTGCGTCGGGCTCGAAGCCCTCTGCACAGGCTATCGTCAGGTTGAACTCCATGCTGGAGGCTGCCTCGATCAATGAATTGCAGACATTATTTCCGTCACCCACAAAGGCGACCTTCAGTCCCTTTATCCTGCCCTTCTTCTCCAGCATCGTCATGAGGTCGGCAAGCACCTGGCAGGGATGATGGAGATCGCTGAGACCGTTGATGACAGGCACCGAGGCATCCCTGGAAAAGGTCTCAAGAGTCGAGTGGGCGAAGGTCCTTATCACGATTCCGCTGAGATATCTGGAGAGGGTCCTGGCTGTATCGGACATGGTTTCCCCCCTTCCGAGCTGGAGTTCGGAAGGGTTCAGAGCGATGGGCTGCCCACCGAGCTGGTATATGCCGGCCTCAAAAGAGACCCTTGTCCGGGTTGAAGGCTTCTCAAAGATAAGGCCGATGCTCTTGCCGATAAGGGGACAGGAGTTCCTGTCTTTTCCGGTCTTAAGGTCAACTGCCCTCCTCAGAAGGTTCTCCGTCTCCTGAGAGGATAAATCCCATACTGTCAGAAAATCTCTTTTCATTTCCTTTTCCACCTATGCAATATTGTCAAAGACCTGTTCGAGTATGTCTGCGAGATGGTCGATCTCTTTTTCCGTAACGATTAGAGGAGGGATGAATCTCAGCACGTTTCCTGCAGTGCAGTTTATCAGGACGCCCCTTTCCATGCAGGCCTTTACAAGAGGCGCGCCGTCGCCGATTATCTCCATCCCGATAAGCAGGCCCATACCCCGTATGTCTGCGATCAGGCCGGGGAACTCCTTTTTCAGCTCTTCCAGTCTCTTCCGGAAGTACTTGCCCATCCTCCTGCATTGGTCAAGGATGAAGCCGTCTTCCAGCAGGACATCAAGGGTTGCGATGGCAGCCGAGCATACAAGCGGGTTTCCTCCGAATGTCGAGGCATGGGTGCCGGGCTGAAAGGCTGCCGCCACCTTTTCGGTGGCGAGCATGGCGCCGATAGGCACTCCGCCGCCAAGACCTTTTGCCAGGGTCATGATATCAGGCGTGATATTGAAATGTTCATAGGCAAAGAGTTTGCCTGTCCGCCCGATGCCTGTCTGCACCTCATCGAGTATGAGCAGTATGCCGTGTCTGTCGCAGAGCGCGCGTACGTCATGGAGATAGTCCGGGTCAGGGATCTTCACCCCTCCCTCTCCCTGAATAGGTTCGAGCAGGATCGCGCAGGTGTCCTTTGTTATCGCCTTGTCCAGGGCGTCAATGTCGTTGAACTCAACGTGTCTGAAGCCCGGCAGAAGCGGGTCGAACCCGATTTTGAATTTTTCCTGTCCTGTTGCCGAAAGGGCAGCCATGGTCCTTCCATGAAAAGAGTTCAGGGCGGTAATGACTTCGAACCGGTGACTTCCCATAAGCTCCCTGAAATATCTCCTGGCGAGCTTAATGGCTGCTTCAATCGCCTCAGCGCCCGAGTTGCAGAAAAAGACTTTATCTGCAAAAGAGTGTTCGACGAGGATCTTTGCGAGCTTGATCTGCGGCTCTATGTGATAATAATTTGATACATGCAGGAGGCGCTGGGCCTGTTTCTGGATTGCTATCACAACTTTCGGATGACAGTGGCCGAGACAGTTCACCGCTATGCCACTGACAAAATCGAGATACTCCTTTCCGTCAGAGCCCCATACCTTCATCCCCCGTCCCTTTCTCAGGACAATGGGAAACCGGTTGTAGGTATGCATGAGATAATGGCTCGATTCTTCCAGGAGTTTTTTGATTTCCATGCCATGAATATTAACCCAAAAATCGTTTAAAAATCAAATAGATCGGCTTTTGACAAGCATTTATGCATAATGCTAGAATCCCTTATGAAGATCGCTGTGACAGGAAAGGGCGGGGTGGGGAAGACGACCCTGTCTTCTGTTCTTAGCCATCTCTTTGCCTCTGAAGGAAAGAAGGTCATTGCGGTTGACGCAGACCCTGATGCAAATCTTGCTTCGGCTCTCGGCGTTCCGAGGGAGGAGGCCATCAAGATCAGGCCTATAGCAGAGCTCGGAGAGCTTATCGAGGAGCGCACAGGCGCAAAGCCCGGCAGCGCCGGGATATACAAACTCAACCCCAAGGTGGATGACCTGCCTGAGGGGCTAGGTTACAAATTAAAAGGGATAACCCTCCTTGTCATGGGAAAATCAAAGGCTGCATCATCAGGATGCTACTGTCCGGAGAATGTGCTGCTGAGGAGACTGCTCAGGCATCTTGTCGTTGAGAGGGATGAGGTGGTCATAGTAGACATGGAGGCTGGAATAGAGCACCTCACGCGTGGGACCGCCGACTCAGTGGACGCCTTTATCGTTGTTGTTGAGCCGGGTCAGCGGAGCATGCAGACAGCCGGCGTAGTGAAGGACCTGGCCGCACAGCTCGGCGTCAAAAAGGTTTTTGTCGTGGCAAATAAGATACGGGGTGATGAGGATCTGGATTTTGTCAGAAAGGGTATCGGAGATATGGAACTTATAGGCGCCATATCGTTTAATCATGCGATCATGGAGGCTGATATCAAGGGCGCTTCACCCTACGGTTTTTCACCTCAGACCGTAGAGGAAGTGAAGGCTATCAAGGCAGAGCTTGAAAGGTTGTCTAATTCCTGAGCATGAACCGTCATTCTCAGACAGGGCATTATATTTTCGCTCATTCTCGTCCCGATCTGATCGGGACCCCGAGGCTTTTTCCGCCTCGCCTGCGGCGAGCAATACCGTTAAAAGAAACCGCTCAAACATCATGCCCTGTCTGAACGTATACTAATGCCGGACCAGCCAGCTAAAGACTCTGTCAGAAAAGGACTTCTCAAGAGACGCGATTCCATTCCGCCTGTAGTAAAGAGGGTTAAAGACAGGCTCATACTTGAAAGCCTCCTTTCTCTGGATGAGCTGAAGGATGTAAATACTATTTTTTTATTCGCCTCTTTCAGGTCAGAGGTCGATACCCTTGAGTTGCTCAGGATACTTCTCAGTGACGGCAGGAGGGTCGTGCTTCCAAAGGTCGAGAGGGAAAATAAGGGTCTTTTGCTTTACGAAATTAAGACCATTGATGAACTCTCCCCGGGATATATGGGGATACCCGAGCCTTCGGTATGCAGTGATGATCGCCTGACTGATGTTAATAGCGCAGATGTTGTAATAATACCTGGAGCGGGGTTTGATGCAGACGGCAACAGGATCGGCTACGGAGGGGGATATTACGACAGGCTGCTCTGTACTCTTGAAAAAGCTATCCCGGTCATCGCGCCTGCCTATGAAGAGCAGATTCTGGAGTTCATTCCGTCAGAGCCTCATGACAGGAAAGTAAGCATAATCGTGACGGACCGCCGCATTATACGTCCAGCCAGCCCAGATTATTCATGAGCCTGCCAAGTATTAAAAGGCCACTGCCTCAAGAACTTTTTCGTAAGCGCCAGTTATCGAAATTCTTCATCTTGATCAGAGCACACAGTGAAAGAACATATAGAAGATACGCTGTACTGACGAAAAACTTTTTCGGCATACCCTTTTAATTTACGAAAAATATGGGCAAGTCCGGCTACTTCTCCTTCATGACCCAGACGCCGTCCCACGAATCTTCAGGCGGGTTTACCAGAAAATAGCTGCACCTGTCAAGATAGATCTTCGAGGCACAGTCATCGTGCAGTAAGAGGGCCTGCTTGAATTTATCAACTCCCTCTTTCCATCTTCTTTGGCGGTAGAAGGCGAGCCCTTCCAGATACAGACCCAATACATCATCGAGGTGGGGGAATGACTGCCCGTCAAAGAAATCCAGTATCTCATAAATGGCAACAGGCCTGTTTTTGCCTTTGACCCTGATATGGTCGATCTCCCTACTGAGATAGCTGTTTTTCAGTTTATGAAACGTGAACTCACTGATAAGTATCTTCGTGCCGTAATATTTGTTTGCGCTTTCGAGCCGCGATGCGAGGTTTACTCCGTCGCCGATAACCGTATAGTCCATCCTCTTGAGGGAGCCGATATTTCCAGACAGAATCTCGGCAGTATTGATTCCAACCCCGATATTTATCGGGTCCTGACCTTCGCTGGTCCTCCGGAGATTGAACTCCTGCAGGGCCTTCATCATGTCTATTGCCGCATTGACCGCTTTGTCTTCGTCCTCGCCGCTGCTGAAGGGCGCTCCGAATACCGCAAGGATGGCATCACCGATATATTTATCCAGGATTCCGCTGTAGCGGAAGACGATATCGACCATAAGAGTGAAGTATTCGTTCAGCATCGAAACAGTCTGCTGGGGACCGATCTTTTCTGATATCGTCGTAAAGCTCCTGATGTCGGAGAAGAAGACCGTAGCCTCCTGGATCTGGCCTCCAAGCACCGTCTCCCCGCCCTCAAGCAGCTTTTCCGCAACCTCTTTGGTCATATACCTGGCCATTGTTCCTTTAAGCCTCTTTTCCATGGTGATGTCTTCGAATACGAGCATTGCGCCGATCAGCTCCTTCTTGACATCTATCAGCGGGACTACGGTAAGGTTTATCGAAATGCCCTGTCCGTCCGCCAGGAAAAGTTCGGTGTCAAGCGTAATGTCCGAGCGCCTTTTTTCGAGGACCTTCATGACGCTGTCCGTTATCCACCTGTTTTTTTCCGCAAAATACTCAGAGGCCTGCCGGCTTACGATATCTGCCGGTTCAGACCTTAGGATCCTGAGCGCGGCAGCGTTGCACTTGACGATCCGGTTCTGCGCATCAAGAGTGATCACGCCGTTGCTCATGCTTTCGAGCATGCTTTCATTATAGTTCTTCATGTTCAGGACATCGTCGAAGAGCTTGGCGTTCTCTATCGCAATCGAGGCCTGGGCAGAAAAGGCCCTCAGCCGATTTTCATCGATAGGTGTGAATGGACCGCCTTTTTTATTGAGAACCTGCGTGACTCCTATGATCTTTCCCGCCTTATTGATAATCGGCATGCAGAGGATCGAATGGGTCCTGTAGCCAGTTTTTTTGTCTATCTCTTTATTGAACCTGAGGTCCGCATAGGCATCCGGGATATTGATTGTCTCCCCCCTTGTAAAGACTGTCCCTGCAATTCCTGCATTGCTCGGAAATCTAATCTGGACATTTTCAGTGCCCTGGGCTATGAGAGACCAAAGCTCCCCGGTCTTTTCGTCGTGCAGAAAGAGGGTGCTTCTGTCGGCGTTGAGGATATCAGTTGAGGTCTCCATGATCTTCAGGAGAAGCGGTTCGAGTTTCAGCTCTGAAGAGATGGCAGTGGTTACATCAAGGAGTTGAGTCTCCTCCTCTTTTGCCTTCTGCACCTCCTCGAACAATCTTGCGTTCTGCAGGGCCGCGGAGGCCTGGGAGGTGATACCTTCGAGGAGGATAAGGTCGTCGGAAGAGAAATCGCCGTCTTTTTTATTGAGCAGCTGTATGGCCCCTGTGATCTCGCCGTCTCTTCCCTTTATCGGGGCGCAGAGGATATTTTTTGTATGGTAGCCGGTCTCCTTGTCTATATCCCTGTTGAACCTTGGATCGCTGTATGCGTCGTGTATGATGATCGGCTGGCCTGTTGTGAAGACAGCTCCGGCAATGCCCATATGATTTGGAAACCGTATCTCTCTTGTCAGCTCTCCCTGCGTGATCCTTGAAAAAAGCTCGCCGGTCTCCCTGTCGTTGAGGAAGAGGGTGGACCGGTCCGCATTCAGGGCGTCGGTCGTGATGGCGATCATGTACTGCAGCAGCGAATCAAGGGAGAGGGTATCTGAGAGGCGGTGGGAGATCTCTATAAAGGCAGCGATCTTGTCGAGGATATCCGCAATCTTTTCTATGAACTCTTCCTGGCCCTCTGCGCTGATCGATTTGAGTATCCGTATGATATCGGCCTGACGTAGCCTGTGCCTGAGTATCCTGCTGACGATGGCGAGCCCCGCGTCCATGGCGTAGCCGCCTTTCTGCATCGAAAGCGCGTGGAGGAGGTGCTCCTCTTTGAGGATGAAGTCGGAGAGTATCTCACCGAGTTTTCTTTTTCCTCCGCAGGCGATCTGGATCTCCAGGGCCTTGTCGATGTCGGATTCCCCAATGTATCCGAGCTTAAGAAGTATCTCTCCTATCTTGTCAGCCACAGATGAAAACGCTCCTTCAACCCAATTTTTTCCTTTTGAATTTCTTTAAATCGTCCGCATCAAATACAATGTTTTTGCCCAGCCTTTGAACTTTTAGGCTTCCGGCTTTTACCCATCTCCTGACCGTTATTTCCGCAACCTCAAGATATTCAGCCGCTTCCCTGATAGTAAACGGTGCTTGCCTTATGTCGGTGAAAACTTCATCATGAGTATAATGGGCTTTCTCAAAACCCCGGCGTGCTATAACGGTAAAAAGCTTTTCCCTTTCCTTCACAGGCATGTCTATTATCTCTTTGTAAACTTTTTCTGCGGTGATCATGGTTAATGTGCCTCCTTGACATAGCGTTTAAGACTTCTGTAAAAATTTTCATGGGTATCTATCATATATGCGGTAACGGAACCGCCTGTTGTTTTATATGCGATCAAATACTCCTGCTTTCTGAAAGTGAATTTATGAACACGAAATCCGGCCAAATCACCGCTCTTTTCCCCGCCTATTTCAGGATTCGCATAAATCATTTCGATCTCATCCTCTATGGCAAGCTGAAATGGCCTTGATTGTTTTTTTATAAATTTCCAGAAAGCCGACTTATATAACAGGGCCATGATCAGTATAATGATAAGTTATATTATCATTGTTGTCAAAGAAAATCTTAAATGGTGTTATGGCGTTTCAGTTCTCAATAGACAGACGGTATCTTCAGGGCTAAAATGACTTTATGGGCAAAGCGGTTTTTATTTTGTTACTTCTGACACTCCTAAATCTCTTTCCTGCTCCACCTGCCGAAGCCGCTCATGACAGCATGCACACTGACATCACTGTAAATGAAGACTCGACTCTGACCATTACCGAAACAATAAACATCCGGAGCGGCAATGACTGGTTCCGTAACTCATTCAACAGGGACCTTCCTACTGCAAGGAGAATACTGTTTGGCCTGAGACATTCAAAAGGTTTTGAAATTATTGAATGCCTGAGGGACGGAAGACCAGAGAAATATGAGATATACGGTTTTAAGGGTTTATTGGTCAGGGTCGGTGACCTGATGGACTCCTCGACGCCTCCAACGGAGCGAACATATATCCTGAAGTATCGCCTTGACGGACAGATCAGCTCAAATGCGGACCATGACAAACTGACATGGACAGTGACAGACAGATACTGGGGCTGGTGGCCTGTAGATGTGACTGCTTCGGTCAGGCTTCCTGACGGAGCATCGGCATATCTGAAGAAAGCGAGGGGAGTGATAAGAGCGAGAGACCCGCAACCGGAAGTTGAATCAGACGCGTCAACCGACAAAGCGGGTTTAATTCATTTTTCGTCTCCAAGGGCACTGGATCAGGAGGAATCATTTAGCGTTTCCCTCTCCTGGCCCAAGGGATA
>JACRHE010000191.1 GCA_016217695.1 Nitrospirota bacterium
ACAGCCGGGACCTGGGCAAAGGCCGGGGCATTTCTCGATGTCCGGATGCCCGACCTTATCATCCTCGACCTTACCCTGCCTGACGGGGACGGCATAGACATCTGCAGGCAATTAAAGGAACGCTATCCCAAAATCCCTGTCATTATGCTTACAGCGAGGGACCGGGTATACGATAAGGTCCTTGGGCTCGAAAGCGGGGCTGATGATTATATCGTAAAGCCTTTTGATACTACCGAACTTCTTGCCAGGATCAGGGCCTGTCTCAGAAGGTCTGGGCCAGGCGGGACCAGGATAGTAATCGATGATCTGGAAATGGATTTTCATGCACGAACTCTAAAGATCACGGGAAAAGAGGTTGAGCTCACCCCTAAGGAGTATGACCTGCTTCAGCTCCTGGTTTCAAACAGGGGAGAGGTTGTGAGCAGGGAGATTATAAGGAAGAAGATATGGGGTGATGCAAAACTGTATTCGTGGAGCAGGGCGATCGACGTGCATGTTCAGCATCTCAGACAGAAGATAGAAAAAAATCCCTCCGAGCCGGAGTATATCCTGACAGTTTCCGGTGTCGGTTATAAATTCAATCCTTAATATCACCTCCTTAAATTTACAAAACCTTTACGCACATTAACATCACATTTACCTGCCTGCAGCATACAATTAATCATGGTTAACAGCTTGACTATTAATTTGGGCTTGATATACTGCACTCAAGAAGTGACCCCGTTGGAAATACTCATTAATATGACAGATATAACTCTGGAAGTAATCTCGAAAAGGGGGTGGAAAAAGGATTGTATTTGTTTGACTGTTCCGGCAGGTTTATCGGTTCGGGATGAGGAAATGATAACTAAGAAACAAGGAGGCCTTTGATGAAAAGCAGGAGTTATTTCTTATTAATTATCTTTTTGATCTTCACACTCATAGGCGGCATCTATTATACAAATGCGGATGCCACATATAAGAGTGAGAGCGGTAAAAAGGCGATGCAGGCCGAGAAGGCAGTAAATGTCGAGACATGCTACGGCTGCCATTCTCAGATTAAAGAACTTCACAGGATGGGCAAGCACTCCAAGGTCAACTGTGCCGGTTGCCACAAAGGGCTTGATAAACACATCAAGAGTCCGGGGCCTGACTCAAGACCGATGACCGACATGTCATGGGAGGCGTGCGGCCAGTGTCACAAAGAGCAGTTCAACAGCTTCATGAAAGAGGCTTATCACAGGCCTGCGCGCGACGAGAAGTCTCAGCTCACCAACAGGGCCCCGAACCCGTTCTGGGACAAGCTCATGGCAGGCCATGGTTTCACAAAGGAACATAACCTCACAAGGAGTCACAACTGGATGCTCATAGACCACCTGATCATTGACAGGGGATACGGCGGCAGGTTCCAGGGTAAAAACGGCTGGCAGTATATCTTTGATAAAGGCAAGGCCTGGGATGTTCTTGTCGACAAGTATCCGGATTCAAAGGAGCATAAGGCGTTCATCCCCCAGTCTGCAGCAGCTGCAAACCCTGTTTGCCTGCAGTGCAAGACCCAGGATCAGATATTGAAATGGTCATATATGGGGGATAAGGTCGAGGGAAAGACGACTTGGGATCGGACGTCAAATGTGGTCGAGTTTGTAAAGGACCTCCAGCACGGCCTTAACTGCTTTACCTGCCATGACCCTCATGCTGCAAAACCGAGGATTGTAAGGGATGGGCTTATCGAGGCGCTGACAAGGTCGGATGCAGACACGCTTTGGCACAAGGATCCCAAGAGGACCGGCATCAAGGTCATTGATATGGGGCTCAGGGGTTTCAAGAGGAAGATAGCCCTGCTTGACAAGTATGATACAAGGCTTCAGTGCGGACAGTGCCATGTGGAATATAACTGTAATCCCGGAACTGACCCGAAGACAGGAGAGGCAGTTAAGATGACCGACAAGAGGACGAACCACTTTCCTTATAAGGACGTATTTGGGCTTTATGACCACTATGTCAACAAGGTGAGCTTCCTCGACTTCAAACACGGGCTGACCGGCGGGCTTCTCTGGAAGGCGCAGCATCCTGAGGCAGAGTCATACTACAACTCAAAGCATGCAAAGGCAGGGGCCGGCTGCGACAGCTGCCACACGCCGAAGATGAAGGATAAGAAAGGCAAGATGTATACCTCACATTTTGCTGTTACACCGAGGGTACAGCTGAAAGAGACCTGTCTGAAGTGCCACCCGAAATGGACTGAGGAGCAGGCAAGATATGCCATCGACTCGGTCAAGGCCCACATAAAGGGCAAGATGAGAAAGGCTGAGTTCCACCTTTCGGCCCTTATTGACAAGATTGTCGAAGGCAAAAAGGCAGGGCTTGATGCCGAGACGGTTAAACAGGCGCAGGACCAGCATCTGAAGGCCCATATCCTGTGGGAGTACTGGACAGCAGAGAATTCCGATGGCTTCCATAATCCTGATATGGCAAGGGAGTCGCTCACAAAGTCCGTGGACGAGTCCATGAAGGGCATCAAGATCATCAATGATGCGATCGCGGCAAAAACAGCTGCAAAGTAAGGTTCTCTTAAGGGCGGGATACTCTATATCCTGCCCTTTTTTCATCGCGTACAAACAAGGATGACGGAGTAGGGGGAAACATGAAAAAGCTGATAGTTCCGGTATTAGTCTTATTGGCAGTGGCAGGTTTCCATATAGCTCCTGTAAGCAGTCACAACAACAGTGCTCCCAATATGGAATGCATAGGCTGTCATCAGGGTGAGATGGTGGCGGATATGGTAACAATCCAGGGCCTGCCGAAGAGCTACGTTCCCGGGAAGTTATATGCAATGACAGTTGTCGTCAATAGTAAGCTGAAGAGCTCAGGCGATGTGGCAGGCGGTTTTGCGGTCGAGACATCGGCAGGAGAACTTGTAGTAAAGGACAAGAAAAATACCCAGATGAGCGACGGGATACTGACTCATACCCAGGCCGGTTCTGCGCTACGCAAATGGACATTCGGCTGGAAGGCCCCGGCACAGAAGATGGAGGCTGGTATCAGCGTGATGGCTGTTGCGGCTAACGGTGATTTCTCGGCGGCGGGTGATGAGGTTGGCTCCGGCAGTTATACGATCGCGCCCAAAAAATAAACTCTTGAAATATGTAGGAGGCCGTGACATGAAACTCAACAGAAGGGATTTCTTAAGGGCAAGCGCAATCACAGCTGCTGCAGCAGCAGCAGGCATAGCCAAACCGGAGATGCTCTGCGCTGCTCATCCCGTAAAATCTTTTCCAGTGGGCCAGTGCAGGTACTGCGCGGTGGGATGCACCATGATCGCAGACTGCGAGGTAGACGCTGCAGGCAAGGTCAGCAGGGTCGTTGCTATCAAAGGAGATCTCAAGAGCCCCGTGAACAGGGGTGTCCTCTGTACCAAGGGATTTTATCTCCATAAGGCGATAGCGTATAAGGAAAGACCAAAAGGGGCATTGATAAGGAAGGAATGGATCAATCCAAAGACAGGGAAGCCTGATCTGACAAATTCTCCGAGAGTGCTGGAAGGAAAAACCACAAAAGACCCGCGCGGGTTAAAGCCCTCCGAGAATGACCTCAGGGAAAATTTCGTCCTTGTCCCATGGGGAGATGCCATTGAGTTCGTTGCCGACTCTGTCGAAAAATCGATCAGGGATTTCGGAAAGCACAGTGTTGCCTATTACGGCAGCGGCCAGCTTGGTACTGAAGAGACCCATATCATGAACAAGGCGTTTAAGGCAGGCGGGGCGCTCGCCAATAATGCGATCGAAGGCCAGCCGAGGATGTGCATGGCTTCAGCTGTCGTCGGATACCTCTATACCTTTGGTAAGGACGAACCTTACGGTTGCCTTGATGACATTGATGTGCCTGACCCTGATTTCGGGAAACACGCAGATACGTTCTTCCTGATCGGCAGTAACACAGCAGAGGCCCATCCGATCCTCTTTAACAGGATGGCTGCCCTGAAGTCAAAGAACCCCGACAAGATCAAGGTCATCCTCGCCGACCCCCGGAAGACCCGCTCCGGCACTATCGCCGACCTCTGGCTTCCATTTGCAACCGGCAGGGACCTTGTCCTGATCAACTCCATAGCCTATGTCATTGCCCAGGAGCTTGACGGTGCGAAGGGGGATGTTGAGAAGGGTACTGTGACAGCGAAGTGGAAGTATCTGGACAGGAAGTTCATAGAGAGGCATGTGAGTTTCGGCATACATGAAGATGTCAAAAAGACATGGATAAAGACGGTATATGGAGGCACGAGGGACGCTGCATGGGATCTGACTTATACTGCCGAGCCCAGGAAGACATATCCGAGCCTGAAGAACAAGTATGCCGGTGAAGAGGAGGTCATGAAGGATCTCTACAAGGGATTTGCGATCTTCCTGAAATTTCTTGAGGACTATAAGCCGGAGAAGGTCTCGGACATCATCTTTGAGGGTGAATCCCCCCTTGTCTATGACAGGCCGACAAAGACCTGGAAGAAGATTAGCGGTCCTGATGCCATACGACTTGCTGCAAAGTGGTATGCCGAAGGTTACACCATGTCTGCGTGGTGCATGGGCGTCAACCAGAAACTGCAGGGCACCTGGACTAATGCATCTCTGCATATGCTGAATCTTATCACCGGAAAGACTGTAAAGCCGGGCAGGCATTCCTACAGTTTCACGGGCCAGCCGAACGCGTGCGGGGGCATAAGGGCGCCTGGTGCGCTCTGCCACGCTCTTCCTTACGGCAGGCTTGTTGCCAATCCCCTGCACAGGGGGCAGGTCGAAAAGATATGGCATGACAGGGCTGCTGATTATCTCAAGAAGAAAGGCACATCAGAATCCGAGATCAGGACAGAGATAGAGAAGATCAAGATACCGGATAAGCCCGGACCGCATACGATTGAGATGTTCAGGAGGCTCGGCGCAGGACAGATTAAGGTCCAGTTCATATCAACCGTCAACGCAGGACAGAGTCTTCCATACGCATGGCCTTACAGGCTTGCATGCGCAGGGGCAGCAAAGGGACAGGCCTGGCCTCTGGTCATCACCCTTGAGGCGTTCCCTAATGCCACTACCATGGTCTCTGACGTTGTGCTCGGCGCCTCAAGCTGGTATGAGAAGGAGTTCGTATTCGGGAATCTCGAACGCCGCTATCAGGTGATCAAGCAGGTCATAGAGCCTTATGGGAATACGATCCCGGACCATACCATCTTCGCCATGATCATGAGGAGGCTCGAGGAAAAGGGGCTTATTCCGAAAGGACATATCTCCCAGTTCTGGCCTGCTGAATATGACGGTGCCGACTGGATGAAAAAGACCATCGCGGCAGCAAAGACAAAAAGCTGGAACAGGGAGTTCAGCGCGAATATATGGGAAGAGCTTATGGTCCTTTCAAAGGGTACCGGATATGACTTCAGCGGAATGAACAGGAAGATGCTCCTTGAGCAGAACTTCGGTTACAGGATCCCATTACCAGCAGAGTATCATACGAACGATGATGTGAAGAAACGCTATGACAAATACCAGTCGAGGATCCAGTACGCATATCCGTATGATCCGCATATAGACAAGATTACAGGGACATACCTGAAGAACATGAAGGAGTTCAATCCTGTTTACGGGGCGTGGCTGGAAAAAAATATCAGCGAGATGAAGGCGGATGCCGAATATCATAAGGCCGAGAATCTTCCCAGGGGATGGTACGCAAGCTTTTACAATTCAAATGCCTTTATAAACGGCATGGTCGATATCCCTACTCCTGACGGCAAGACCCGCAAGGCTCCTGGCTGGGACGGAAGGGCCATAGCATGGGCCAACCCATGGTGGGCCTGCAGATTCGACGGCAAACAGTTCGTAAGGCAGAAGACGGTTGAGGTTCTTGAGAGAAAATTTATTCCTGCAAAGGTGAATGAGAACGCTACGGCGCCTTATGAACAGACAGCGAAATATACCGTCAATGTCATCGGAGATCCGAACAAGGATGTAAATGCCCTGAAAAATATTGCCCTCAGCCCTGCAGAATTCCATAACCTCAGGCATGAATACGCCAGGGCCGACGGCAGCAAGCTGCTCATCATCGACACCACTGATTACAAATACGGGGCCTGCACAGGCAGGGTCGTCGAGCACTGGCATACGGGATCAATGACGACAAGGGTATCTGAACTGGCGAGGGCTGTTCCGGGGGCATACGTTGAGATGAGCGAGTCCCTCTCTAAAAAGCTGGGTATCAAAAACGGCGATCAGGTGATCGTAGAGTCTCCGAGGGGCAAGATCCAGCTTCCTGCAAAGGTCCTTGACGTCACAAAGGCCACAGGAGGGCCGAGGTTTGACTACGTGTTTGTTCCGTGGTTTGACGAGTACAAGCTCATTAATATGATAATGAGGGACGCCTTTGACCCGTTCAGCTTCCAGGCGGACTACAAGATGTTTGCCGTAAAGATTTACAAAGGGAAGACGAAGACGGCACAGGCTGAACCCGGCAAGATTGTGGTATAGCAGCATTGGAGGGCAGCGAATCATGCAATGACCGGGTGATTCACTGCTCCTCTTTTTTTGATCTCAGGTCATGATAGGAATGAAGATGACAAGGCGGGAATTATTAAGGCTGACCCTGATGACCGGTGCGATGTCCGCTCTGGGAGGGTCTGCATCACTGGATGTCCTTGTTCATGCAGCAGATGAGGAGTATGAAGGACCGCTTTCTTCCATAAAGACCGGCGGACTGATACGGCCTCCGGGCGCGCTCCAGGAAAGGGCATTCAGGGCAAAGTGCATCAGCTGCGGGGTCTGCGTCAATGTCTGTCATGCCATGAGATACGATGCGATAGCGGTAGCTCCTTTTTCTTCCCCCTTTGGCAAAGGGGGACTGAGGGGGCTCCTGGATTTTGGTTCGCCTTATATTAAGGATATGCGCGATTTCCCGTGCGCCCTCTGCATGGAATGCCCTAAACAGTGTCCTGCCGGCGCACTGGTCAGCGTAGAAAAAGAAAAGGTGACGATGGGCATGGCGCTCATCGATTTTTCGCTCTGTTTCGGCTGGAATGGCGATGTCTGTCTCTCGTGCAGCAAGGCATGTCCTATCGGAGGAAAGGTCTTTGACTTCTATAACGGAGAATGGGGTAATCAGCCCTACATCAATGAGAGGTGCGTGGGTTGCGGGCTCTGCGTCAGATACTGCCCGCTCGGAGGCTCGGCGATCAAGGTTGTCACCAAAAGGCAATATGAAGCTGTGAAGGCGGCATATACCGGAGATTTCAAAAAGCTTAGAGAGATGTCCGGCGAGGCGAGGTATAACATTGTCTACGGACAGAACCTCCCGCAGATCATGGCCAGGGGAAGGCTGGTTGAGCGTGAGTATAGATAAACAGGACGCGGGATATGGAACTCCGAATCCGGAGAAAAAACAGAGGACCGGCCTTCCGTTATCGAGGCTGAGGAGGTTTGTGCTTCTTGGGATTATCGTTCTTTTTATTCTTCAATTTGTCAGAGTTAAGATCCTGGTCGGAGGACTGACCGGATCCCTGGCTGTCTGGTTTGTAACCTTGATTGACATATTCGCATATGCGGATGGTCTCGTCTCCTCACGGGATTTCGGTATGACTGCCCTGGTTTCTGTTCTGCCGGTCGCCTTAATATATCTCGTCTTTGGCAGGGCATTTTGCGGCTGGGTCTGTCCCATGGATTTCCTTTATGAACTTGTGGGCAGAATGAAAAACAGAAGTAAAAAATCAGAACTCAGCAGTCAGAGGAAAGGTAACATATCCCCCAAGATCGGTTACGGGCTTGCTGCGGCATTTCTTCTTATCTCGGGGCTCCTTGAGGTCCCTTTTTTCACGAATTATCTTTCCCATCTCACCAACTTCTTCCGGCTGCTTACAGGCGGAGTTTTTTTTGGGATGAATCTTCCCGTCGACAGATCTGTGATTATTTTTTCCGGCAGCATAATCGCAGGACTTCTCGTGCTCGAATTCTTCTTCCCGAGGCTCTGGTGCAGGGTATTCTGCCCGGTTGGAAAGACTTACGGGCTCTTCAACAAGATAAGCCTTATCCGCCTGAGTTTTGCAGAGGGCCAGTGTGGAGAATGCAATCTCTGCGACCATATGTGTTACATGAAGGTGAAGATAGCCCGGCATATTGACGAGACCGGACTAAGGGACATAAACTGTATCTATTGCGGCAGATGTATCGATGGGTGCAGTACAAAGGGAAAACTCATTAAAATGCGGCTTTGGAGGTAAGAGTGATATTTGCAAGCGGATTCGTTGAGGCTGATGATGTCAGAGATGTTGAAGGGGTGGTGCGGACATTGAAGGATAGGGGGGTCGAAGTCAGTGATATTAATGAAGAGAAGATCGTGTTTTTGGTCGAAAAGGAGAGTCTTGGAGAGGTTAAGAATCAGCTTGATTCCTTCAGGGATATAGAAGGAGTCAGAAGTGTCTATCTTACCTACTATTCCCTTGAGGAGGCCGACAGGGAATGATATGAACTTTGTCAGCCGGAGAAAGTCATTTTTAAAAAGAGTATAACTGTTTCTGATTGCCCGCAGGGAACTCAGCCCATTTTATCCAAGAAATAACTAAATTTAACGGCTACTGCCTCAAAAACTTTGCCCATTTTGCAGCTGACAACCCATTTTTTTCAGTGCAGGATAACCCTGCTTATGGGTTTATAAATTAATACAATCATTGACTCTCTTTATTTTACGGCCAAAATATGTTATTTTTTTTAACTTTATTAGATTTTTTTATTGTTCTCATAAAAATAATTAAATTTTATTAGCTCATAAAAAAAGTATATAGTCTATGAGTCCAAGAAAGATTGATATATTCGTAAAATCGCATATGAGAAAGAGACGATGCGGTCTTTGTTATGCGTATGACTTAGGGAATTAAAATTACAGACCGTATTAAAGAAAGGAGTTGCCGGTAATGCTCATAATTGGTGAAAAATTAAGCATCATAGCGAAGAGGGTCAGAGAGGCGATGATGAAGAAGGACAAAGGTCCTATACAGGAGATCGCCACCCGGCAGTGGAAAGAAGGATCCGGGATTATCGATGCCAATATCGGTCCTGCTGAGGACGGCGGCGAGGACATGATGCAATGGATGGTGACAACCATACAGGAGGTCGTGCAGCTGCCGGTATGCCTGGATACTACGAATGCCAGTGCCATTGAGGCAGGGCTTAAGGTGCATAATAATGAATGGGGGAGGCCCCTGATAAATTCAACGTCCAATGACCCAGAACGTTTCTCTATTTTGGAACTCGCTGCAAAGTATAATTCCCAGGTCATAGGCCTCACTGTCGGCAAGGGCGGGCTTCCTGCTGATGCTGAGGAGAGATGCGCCATTGCTGCCGAGATCATGGGACGCGCCATGGAATATGGTGTTCCCCTCGAAGACCTCTATCTTGACCCCCTTGTTCTGCAGATTGCAACCTCGCAGGACCACGCGCGTCATGTCATCAAGGCGATCAGCATGTTTCAGGAAATGAACGATCCTCCGATGAAGACCGTTGTCGGCCTGAGCAATATCTCCAACGGATGCCCTAAACACATAAGGCCGATATTGAACAAGTATTATTTTATAATGCTGATGAATGCCGGTTTGACTTCGGCAATTGCTGATTCTCATGAGATGGCTGAGGCATTGAATGAGAAGAAACTGATAGATGACGTTTTGGCCGGGAAAGAGATTGATGACGCCAAGAAAATGGCAGAGATAAGCAAGACAATAGATGTCATCATGGGCAATACACTCTATGCCCATTCGTATCTCGAAATGTAAATTCGCAAGCTGACAGCTCTAAGCTCTTATAAGGAGGTATTAATGGCTTTTACACCATCAAAGGAAACATATTCCGGGAAGGTTTATCCCGTGACGATCGGTACAGGCGAACAGGCAGTGACCCTCGGAGGTGAGAATGTTCTTGCCTTTCATGCGTTTGAAGGAGCGACTCCTAACAGGCCGGTTATTGCCTACGAAATCCAGGATGTCCCGCCTGCTGACTGGCCGGAGAACGTCAGAAAGCCCTTTGAGGCTGTTTCATCCGATCCCGTTACCTGGGCAAAATATTGCCAGAACGAACTTAAGGCCTCGGCGATCGCCCTGAGGCTGATCGGTACACACCCTGACAGGGAGAACCGTTCTGCTGAGGATGCGGCGAAGACCGTCAAGGACGTCCTTGCTGCGATCAGCGTGCCGTTGATAATTCTGGGCAGCAATCATGCCGAGAAGGATTCGACAGTGCTTGTAGCTGCTGCAGAGGCCGCAAAGGATAAAAACTGCATCATCGGAAAGGCCCAGGAAGCCAATTACAAGACCATAACTGCTGCTGCCATGGCCAATAACCATAAATTAGTAGCTATGTCGGAACTCGATATAAACCTCTCAAAGCAGCTCAACATTCTGATAACACAGATGGGCTTTGAGAAAGAGAGGCTTATAACGGACCCGATGTGTTCTGCACTGGGGTACGGACTTGAGTATACCTATTCGGTAATGGAGAGGATACGTCTGGCGGCTCTTACGCAGAACGACATGACAATGCAGCCCCCGATGCTCGGTGATGTCGGCATGTACGTCTGGAAGGTGAAAGAGACACAGGCCCCTGAATCCGACCTGCCTCTCTGGGGACCGGCTGAAGAGCGAGGCATCGCCTGGGAGGCTGCAACAGCGACCGCCCTGCTCATATCAGGCTCTGAATTGCTGATCATGAGACACCCAAAGGCAGTGGAAGCAGTAATGAAAACTATTGAGGAACTTGTTTAATGATAAACCCTGAACGCGAAATTCTGAATTCTAAACAAGATCGAAGGAGAAAAGTCAAAATCCGAAATTGTTTTGACTTATTTATTTGAATTTCAGTTTCGGATTTAGATATTAGATTTTACTTAACGGAGGAAAAAGATGGCTTTATCAGGCGTTGAAATATTTAAGCTCTTACCAAAGACCAACTGCAAGAAATGCGGACAGCCTACCTGTCTTGCCTTTGCAATGAAGCTTGCACAGAGGCAGGCGACTCTTGATGCCTGCCCTGATGTATCTGAAGAAGCTAAGAAGATACTGGGCGAGGCTTCTGCGCCGCCTGTTCGCCCCATAACATTTGGAAGCGGCGACAAGGCTGTAAAGATGGGCGAGGAGACGGTGCTCTTCAGGCATGACAAGAAGTTTGTTAATCCCTGCGCCTTTGCGCTTGAGATTAAAGATACCCTCTCCGAGGACGAGATCGGCAAACTCTGCGGCCAGGTTATGAGTTCCGAGATCGACAGGGTCGGACAGAAGCTCAGGATAGATGCGATAGCCTTAAGCAATGTATCCAGTGATGCCGGAAAGTTTGAGGCTGCGGCAAAGGTGATTGCAGCTAAAGCAGCCGGCGTGCCGGTCATCATCAGCACTGAGAATCCACAGGCAGCAGAGGCAGCAGCGAAATTGTTCGCCGGCCAGAAGCCGATAATATACGGCGTAAACTCGTCGAATGCCGAGGCCATGGCGAATGTTGCCAAGGCCCATAAGGCATCTTTGGGAGTTTATGCTCAGGGACTGGAAGAGCTCTCCGCTCTCACGGAAAAGGTCAAGGCCCTTGGTATTGAAGACATGGTGATCGATTCAGGGGCGCGCAGGGCAAAGGATGTTATCGAGAGCAATACCCTCATCCGGAGGGCGGCTGTTAAGAAGAATTTCAAGCCCCTGGGATATCCGGTAATTAATTTCATGCAGCGGGAGGACAGCCTGCATGAGGCGCTCGTTGCTATCGCAGGTATTACCAAGTACGCGTCTATTATTGTGCTTAGCAGCGTAGAGAAGTGGAAGAACCTGGTATTATTCACCCTGAGACAGAACGTATATACTGATCCGCAGGTGCCTATGCAGGTCGAGCAGAAGATCTACAAGATCGGAGAGCCTGCTCCGGAGGCCCCTCTCTTTATTACGACCAACTTCTCCCTGACCTATTTTATAGTTTCGGGAGAGATCGAAAACAGCAGGGTCCCCTGCAGGCTGGCTGTTATGGACAGCGAGGGACTTTCGGTTCTTACTGCATGGGCTGCCGGTAAATTTACGGCCTCGAAGATAGCGCAGTTTATCCAGGAAAGCGGGATAGAAAATGAGGTCTCCCATAAGGAACTGATCATACCGGGCTATGTTGCCATCCTGAGCGGCGCCATCGAGGATAAGCTTCCGGGCTGGAAGATTACTGTAGGACCGCGTGAAGCCAATGCGATACCTGCATTTTTAAAGACGAGGGCTGCATAGTTTCCTTACGACCTTCCCTGAAAAGGCGTGCGGATAAAAAGTTGATTTTGAAAAGTAAATAGTATAAAAATATAGCTACCGGATTGAGGTCGGAATTAGGAAAAGGCAGCTTGAATTAAGCCGGC
>JACRHE010000188.1 GCA_016217695.1 Nitrospirota bacterium
GGGATATGCTCTTGTCAGGAACAAACGGGTCTATTTGCGGCGCGCCTGTTGAGTCGTGGTATTCGATATCCTGCCTGGTATTGTTATGGATGTACGAGTACGTCGCGGTAGCCGACAGATATTTCAGAAGACTGACCGTCACGCTTCCCAGCAACCGGTCTCTCTTTACGTCCCTCTTTTCTCCTCTTGTGACGGAGCCGCTTGTCTCGAGGAAATGAAGATCGCTTCTCTTTTCCTTTGTGACGATATAACTTATCAGTGTACTGAGCCTCGATACAGGCATCCAGGAGACGGACAGCCTGCCCTCGTCGGAGTAGTCAGGATCGATATTATATGCAGGATTGTTGATATCCTTATGCATATACTTGGCCTTAATGCTCAATCCCTTTATGATCCTCATATCAGCAGCCAGGGAAGCGGTGTTTTTCTGCGTAGCATGCTCGAGCCTCAGTTCCTCGACATGGTTTCTCCTGATATCTTCATAGATGTAATCCGCCCTGAGCGTCAGTCCCGGCATGGGTCTGTATCTGACCACTCCCGTGAGGACATCGGTAATAGATGTGATGCTCGATTCAACCGCATAGGTGTAAGTATTGGCCGCGTTGGTTCTGTCGGAGGTGGTGACGCTTTCAGGATTGTCTAGGTCGGTTTCCTTATGCCTGTACTTGATGAAAAGGCTGAGTTTGGGAGATGCCACCCAAGTTATTTCGCCTGCACCGAGAAGATAGTCGGCCTTTGCCCTGCTGTCCCTGTTCTCCCGGTCGGTCCTGGAAAATGTCGCAGATGCTACCAGCCCACCGGTATATGATGTATGGAGCTTCAGGGTATTTGTAGAGCCTTTAAGCTCAGGGATCAGGTTATGCGGATACACTCCGGCTGCGCGGGCGCCGGTTCCGGTGGTAGCCGTGTAGCTGTCGAAGAAGACGGCCGTGCCTCCTGTGTCGAACCTCTTTTCTCCGTGGGATATGTCGATTTCGACAGGCCCGAGATGGCTGTTCATGCCTATGGTCATATTTTGAGTTTTCCAGTCGATATTCCTCGACTGCGACGTCCTGATGATGTTGTTATTTCCTCCTGAGCCGAGCAGGAAGCGCTGCTGCTGAGACCCCTCTTTGACAAGGTAACCGCCGTCAAGGTAGACATGAAAGGGGAAGTCATGTGTCTTGAACCTGAGGAATACCGTGTTCATGCCTGTCTTGATGCCATATTGCGTCCCGCTGTCACGCACATCCACGCCGGGATTAGCAGAGGAGGGATTAAGATCCAGAAGGATGATGTTGTCGAGGTTATGGAATATTGTCCTGTTGATCCCCCTGAAAAGTACGATATCTTCGTAGGAATAGCTCATATCCCCGAAGTAATCCTTGCGGTTCTTCATCTCGATTTCAAGGTGGAACCTGTGAGGAAACTTAAATGCCTTAATCTCTCCTCCAAGCATGATCGCATCATGGAGATATTCATATTCGTCAGCACGTGCAGAACCGTCGAGATCGACAAACCTGTATCCTCCGTAAAGATAGATTTCAGGCTTGACTACGGGAAATACATATGCCTCTTCAGCGGATGGCTCGGCAGGCCCGATTTCCTGGGATGCAGCAACTGGTTCAGCGCCGTATGCCAACCCGCTCAGGGTTGAGGTTATTGCGATGGCGATTAATATATGCAGTATCTTTTTCATCTCTCCCTCCTCCCCTATTGTATGAACCTGCCCCTGCCGCTAGCGGAAGGGAGGTCGGTTCCGTGGATTGTAGAATGACAGTCGGTGCAGCGGGTATTTCTGGAAGCCCTCGCCTCTGCAGTGGTTGTCGCTCCGGTGCGATGTCCTGCATGACATTGCAGGCACAGAAACGGGGTCGGTATGTTCAGAAGGTTATTAAACTGAGCGCCATGAGGGCTGTGGCAGGTCCTGCAGTCTTCTGTATTTTCTGCATGTTCAAATACAAAGGGGCCTTCCTTTTCAGCATGGCACTGAGTGCAGGTCTCCTTCAGCGTGGCCTTTTTGAGGAGCTTCTCTGCCGTGGTACCGTGCGCGTCGTGGCAGTCGGTGCAGAAGATCCTTTTTTCAGGGACCGGATGATGGCTGGGGAGTGAGAATTCGGCCTTCACTTCCTGATGGCATTTATCGCACATTTCCGCTGTCTCTTTCGGTTTTACCTTCAGATCAGCGCCGGCATGCACATTGTGGCAGTCCGAGCAGGAGACATCGTTTATGGAATGCGAACCGGCATTCCAGTTATGAAGGTTAAAAGTGGCGTTTGCGGTATGGCATTTCAGACAGATGAGTGATTTTGCCTGTGAAGGGAGGTTCTTTATGTCGATGAGGGTCTTGTAATCACAGGAGGTCTGTTTGCCTGCCCTTGCGTCAGCCTCTACTTTTTCAGGGGTTATGCCCTCTATCGCAAGGCTGCCCGGACCGTGGCATGATTCACAATCTACAAGAGGCATGCCGGATTTCTTGGAGAGCTGAACACCCATGGTACTGGCGTCGAAATCCTGTTTCAGCCTGTCATGATAATGACATGCTGAAAGGCAATTATGGGTGCCCACGTAGTTTGCATCAAGTCTTCCTGCGATCGCCTTCTCATATTCTTTTAAGGGGATAATAGGCTTCGAGGACTTGAGGGTCTCGCAGCCGGTCAGAAGAGCCGCCGAGGTAACAAGAAACCAGAGGACATTTTTTAAAAAAAACATGTGTCCCTCCTTTTATTTTGTGTGTAAATGATATAAATAATCGAATTATATGTCAACAGCATTCAGCCGCAATGTTACGCAACCCTCTGATTCTGACTCACACCGGCAGCATATGCTAAAATATCCTGTAGGGTATTGAGGTTATCTCGGGAGAGGCGTTTGAACAGATGGGAAACAGCGGACAGAAGACAGGAGCGGATGTTGAAGTCAGGGAGAGGCAGAAGATCGAGGTGCCGCCTCTTTACAGCGTATTTTTAGTGAATGACGATTATACGACTATGGATTTCGTCATCTTTATCCTCGAAAAGATCTTTCATAAATCTCCTGTTGAGGCGACCAGGATAATGTTACATGTGCACAAGAAGGGGAAGGGCCTGGCAGGCTTATATACCAGGGACATTGCAGAGACAAAGGTGACTGCTGTTCATGATCTGGCGCAGGAAAACGAATTCCCGCTCAGATGTCTGATGGAGAAGGAATGATTAATAAGGATTTTGAACTGACTGTAGAGGCAATTATTAAGGATGCGAAGGCAAGGAATCACGAGTACCTCACTGTCGAGCATATACTGTATGCCGTTCTGCACGATGAGCTGGGCATTGATATTATCCTCGGGTGCGGCGCAGATATAGCACGGCTCAAGGCCCGGATCGAGAATTATTTCAAAGAGAGCGTTCCGAGACTGAAGGAGGGCTCTGACATCTATCCCCAGCCGACCATCGGCTTTCAGAAGGTTTTTCAGCGGGCAGTGCTTCATACCAGTTCTGCTGCTAAGCCTGAGACCGACTCAGGCGATATCCTGGCCGCTATATTTCTGGAGGAGGATTCCCATGCGGTCTATATACTTGGCCTGGAGGGAATCAGCCGTCTCGATGTATTGAATTATATAGCCCATGGGATCCCCAAGTTCCGTGGAGAGGAAGACTCCTCGCTGGACAGAGGGTCTGATGCCTCTCACCGGATGGAAGAAGCCCAGCCACGACTTCAGGATCCTCTTCAGAGCTTTGCGGTTAATCTTACTGAGAAGGCGGCGAGGGGTGACATCGACCCTCTTGTCGGCAGGGATGACGAACTGAAGAGGACCATCCAGGTGCTGAGCAGGAGGCGGAAGAATAACGTCATTTTTGTCGGAGAACCCGGCGTAGGGAAGACTGCGATAGTGGAGGGCCTGTCTCTGAAGATCAGCAGTGGAGAAGTCCCTGAGGCACTGAAAAAGGCCAGCATATTTTCTCTTGATATGGGAGCTCTGCTTGCCGGGACTAAATACAGGGGAGATTTCGAGGCGCGTCTGAAATCAACGATCAGCAGGCTCGAAAAGATACCGGACGCGATACTCTTTATCGATGAGATACATACCATTGTGGGTGCAGGCGCAACCAGCGGCGGCTCTCTCGACGCCTCAAACATCCTGAAGCCCATACTGAATTCAGGAAAGATGCGATGCATCGGTGCCAGCACGTTTGAAGAGTACAAAAATCATTTTGAAAAGGACCGGGCCCTGTCGCGGCGGTTCCAGAAGATAGAGATCCAGGAGCCGTCTGTCATCGAGACCATAAATATCCTCAAGGGCCTCAGATCCTACTATGAGAAGTTTCATGGAGTCAGGTTTACGGAAAGCGCACTGAAGGCCGCTGCAGAGCTTTCGGCCAAACATATAAATGATAAATATCTGCCTGACAAGGCGATAGATGTGATTGATGAGGCTGGTGCGTCTCTGAAGCTTTCTTCTGAATACCGGCATAAGAATACGGTCGGGACCCGTGAGATCGAAAAGATAGTGGCGAGGATAGCCAGGATACCTTCCCGCAACCTCTCGACCCCGGATATGGAAAGGCTCAGGGACCTCGAAGGCGAGCTCAAGAGGGTTGTCTTCGGCCAGGACAGGGCGATACGCTCGCTTGTTTCCGCTATAAAAAGGGCACGCGCCGGACTGGGGGCGCCGGAGAGGCCGATAGGCTCTTTTCTTTTCACCGGACCTACAGGGGTCGGAAAGACAGAGGTCTCCAGGCAGATGGCTGCAGTGCTCGGTGTGAGGTTCATCAGATTTGATATGAGCGAATATATGGAGAAGCATACGGTTGCGCGGCTGATAGGCGCTCCTCCCGGATATGTCGGTTTTGACCAGGGAGGCCTTTTGACCGATTCTGTCAGAAAGCATCCCTACAGCGTACTCCTGCTGGATGAGATCGAAAAGGCTCATCCGGATATCTTCAGTATCCTTCTTCAGGTTATGGACTATGCGACTCTGACGGACAATAATGGAAAAAAGGCGGATTTCCGGAATGTGATCCTCATCATGACATCCAACGCAGGTGCCAAAGATATGGATAAGAACGTCATCGGGTTCGGCGACAGGAGCGGGGATACGAGGTCAAAAGGCAGGGATGCTGTCAACAGGCTCTTTAATCCTGAATTCAGAAACCGGCTTGATGAGATCATAACATTTTCATCTCTTACGCCTGAGATCATGAAGAAGGTTGTGGACAAATTCGTGGCGGATCTCGGCCTGCAGCTGAAACAGAAAAAGATCAGGCTCACGATTTCTCAGGACGCAAGAGCCAGTCTGGCCTCAAAGGGATATGATCCTGTTTTCGGGGCGAGGCCTCTTGCCAGGATCATACAGACGGAGATCAAGGATCAGCTGTCGGAAGAAGTGCTCTTCGGAAGGCTCAAAAAGGGAGGCACTATATCCATAGGCCTCAGGGGCGATCAATTGACCTTTGATTTTAAATCATAGGCACTGCCCGGGTAGCCTGTTTCATATGCCTGTTTTTCGACTGACTCATGAACTTATCTTTCCTCCTCCTGAACTTGCCGAAGAAGACGGTCTTCTTGCCGTAGGAGGAGATCTCACTGAATCCCGTCTATTGCTGGCTTATTCAATGGGTATTTTTCCATGGTTTTCGCAGGGCTCGCCGATTCTCTGGTGGTCGCCTGATCCGAGACTCGTTCTCAGGCCGTCAGAACTTAAGGTGTCGAGGAGTCTCAGACAGACTATCAGAAAAGGGATCTATTCCGTCACCTTCGACAGATGCTTTGCTGAGGTGATGAGATACTGCGCCGGGGTCAGCAGGAATGAAGGTGAAGGCACATGGATTACGGACGAGATGATGGAGGCCTATTGCAGACTGCACGAGAAAGGGTATGCGCATTCGATCGAAACCTGGCTTGGAGATGAACTGGCCGGCGGTCTTTATGGAGTGGCACTTGGAGGGATTTTTTTCGGAGAGTCGATGTTTTCACTGAAGAGGGACGCATCAAAGGTTGCCCTTGTGGAGTTAGTTCGGCATCTTGAGAAAAATGGCTGCAGCCTTATAGATTGCCAGGTGACCTCAGAACATCTCTTAAGCCTTGGGGCAACAGAGATTCCCCGAGCCGAATTCCTTGAGATTCTTAGAAGGTCAGCAATACTGGGGGTTAGACATCAGAAGCCCACGTCAGAGTGATATTTTCCTCGTGTGTTCCAGGAGTGCTTTATTTGGATCAGCCTGAATCGTGATATAATTTGCTATCTATGTGAC
>JACRHE010000189.1 GCA_016217695.1 Nitrospirota bacterium
AGATGCTTCATACCCCCTTTTTTCATAAGATCGCCGAGCGACGTCATCTTTTTGCCCTGTCAGTCCCCAGCAGACTGAAACAAAGGCACCTCTTCCCCTGTTTCCCCTTTCGCCTCATGTGCTGATTCATACTCAGGATCACATGTCCTGCAATATATTTCATCCCAGAACATTACGACCTCTGAGAACGACCACATCTCTTTGCCGCATTGTTTACAGACGTATGGCTTTGCGCTATGCCTTTGCCGACAATTCGCGGGCTGCATCATCCCCTCCCTCTGAAATGCTTACGGTTTCATTTATCTTCTCAAAGACCACGGGTTTTATTACGACCTTCCCTTTTACTTTCCATCCGCACCTGAGGACCTCTATTTCGAATTTGCCGAGATCCGGATTGTCCATTGCACCCGGATACTCCTCAAAGGTAAATTCAGCTGCTGAATCCTTCCTGATGAATATCCGCTCCCCTTCAGCCCTTGCTGGCTTAAGATCCAGGACCTGCGTGAGGGTGTCCAATACCCCGGTCAAGATCGCATTCTGCTCAAAGTTGTCCCCGTATTTCCCCTCATCCATCCTCTTTTTGTGTCCGAGGAGCGCATGTAAAATATCGCCGTTTACCGAGTTGCAGAGCCCCCTGACAATCTCCTTTCTGACTTCGAAGTCGACCGCCGCCCTCAGCACCCCAAGTGAATCTAGGAGGATATTTGCATGGATATCGGCCTTCTTCAGGAAGCCCTCAAGTCTTCTTACCGAATTCCAGATATCCTTAGGCCTTTTCCCCTTTTTTTGCCCTTTCTCAGAAGGCCTCTTTGTCTTCAAATACCTCATCCTCCTTCCATATCCCGGAGTCAGGGCCTGCGACAAGCCTGTCAGGAATTTCGTTGAATATCTTCGTATTATTGATATCGTTGATTCTCCTCCTGATACCCTCTGCAGTCTCGTACTCACCAAGAGATACGGTAACGTTCCTCAGAAAATCCAGATGATAGTCGCTCTCAGGATATCTTGCGCATATTTCCTGCAGGATCTGCTGCGACTTTTCAAATTCCTTTCTTGCCAGATCCTCCCTGCCCTGTTCCCGGTATGCATACCCCAGCCAAAAATGCGGGAAGTAATTGTCCGGCTCCAGATCCACTGACTTAAGCAGCTGAGAGACCGCCTCATCCGTGTTTCCGCACGTCAGGAGCTGGCTGCCGTAATTGGCAGAATAAGTTACATCATCGGGACTGAGTTCAAGTCCCTTCCTGAAATAGGTTAATGCCCTTTCCTTCTGTCCGAGCTGGTTATAGCAGAGCCCCAGGAGATTGTTGAGTTCAGCGGTATTGGTCCCCTTATCCTCAAGCCGCTGAAGGATCTCGACAGCACCGTCACAGTTCTTTCTGCTCCGCTCCCTGTTTGCAAGATCTATCATTGTGACGGCAGAGACCACCTGTCTCTCTTTTTTCTGTCTGGTTACCTTTATCCAGAGCTCGTTTACAGCCATGTCATCGGATGTACTGATCCTGTGCGTCCAGGGATTGCTCAGTTCTGCATCGATCCTGACCTCAGGAGAGCTCTTCATGAAAGCCTTGAGGGTCATCACCTTGTTTCTGTCAATGCTGAGCCCAATGCATATCGGCTCGCCCTTCATAGTGCCGGCAGGCAGGGGCAGTTTCAGGTTGCTGATCACTGTCCCTTCGCCGGAGTAGATAGAGATTCCGACTGAGTCCATGCTGTCCTTCGGCACAAAAAAGTTCTCGTGCAGGTAGAAATCCCCGTTTGCCGGAAAGGGCAGTTCTGTGCCGGCGCTGACGAGCCTCTCTTTCTTCAGGCCGAGGGTGTATATGCCTATCTCGCTGTTTACGATGGGGGTGACAAGGGGCTCACCATACTTGTGTATCAGATAACAGTGGATTGCGGCTCCCTTTGAGACAGACAGGTCGAGGTCAGGAGTTTCGAAGAATTTGGCGTTTAAAAACCCTTCGTACACCTCAAAGGCCTTTCTGATGACGGGATTATGGCAGCTGCCTCCGTTGAAGATGAACGCGTCTATATCTTCAGGCCCGATTTTGGCCTTCTTAAGTGCATTTAAGACAGGGCCGAAGAATGAATAAGTCAGGTAGTCGTCCGCTATTTTTATTGACTGTTTAACGTCGTCTGTTATGAATGGCGACATTAGCTCCATGAATCTCTGCAGTGCTGTTACAGCAGTCACCTTCTTTGACTTTATCTGCTGTCCCGGTATCACGAAAGAGTCGATGGTCCATGGCTGCCGTATGTCCTTTCTTCCCCAGTCCTGTGATATCTGCCTGCAGATCTCCTCCTTGATCTGTCTGGCCTTGGGCTTCAGCCTGAACCTGATCTCCCGCTTGATCTTCTCAGGAAGTTCGTTAAAATCAAGCCCGTTTTTCTTGCAGAAGGCCGGGAGAATCTCTTTTTCGACTATATGAAGGTCAAGGTTGTCGCCGCCCAGTTTTTCATAGTTGCTGATTGCCCTGTTCTTTATATCCAAGCCTATGCCAGAGGCCAGGAAATCAGGATCATATGCCACATCGAAGATGGATATATCGCAGGTCCCTGCGCCAAGGTCGAACATCAGGACCTTCTTCGGGATAGTTGTATTGAGCTGGGCATCAAACTTCTGGTGGCAGGCCGTATGGATAAAGGCAGCTACAGGTTCATCAAGGAGGTCCCCGTCATCTATAGCGAGGCCGGCTAGCCGGGCAGCCCTTAGGGTGTCCTGGCGCTGGCCATGGGTGAAGGAGGCAGGGACAGTGATAACGACCTTTGCCTTTTTCGGGGAAACACCGGTCTCTTTTTCTGCCGCCCTGATCAGTTCCCTGATGATCTCTGCCGAGACCTCAACAGGGCTCATGATATCCGGACTGACAGAGTCCTCATAGACCTTGAGGGTCCCCATGTCGGATTTTACGGAGATGAAGAGATTTTCAAACGGCCTTACCAGTTTCCCTTTGGCAGCCTCCTCTGCCTGAAATCCTACAAGCAACTTCCGACTGCCTCCTTTCTCAGCGATATGCAGCATCGACGGGAGCCGCTGCCAGTTATGGAAGATCGTAGCCCCCGGAGGCGGGCTGAATCTGATTGTCTCGGGCTCTATAAAGACATTTTGCTGAGCCCTGGGGCTGTCACTGATATAACTTATGGAAGAACTGCTCGTGCCGAGATCGATACCGAAATAGACCTTGCTCATTTTCGTGATCCTTTCCAATTTGATGGCATAATCCTAACTACAGGACATGCTGGTTAAGTAAACCATTACATAGGCAGCTCCAAATATCGCCAGATGAATAATGAAATCGGTGCCTGGTGAGTAGATAATTTCCATTATTGGATGTCCTCCCTTCAATGAATTAGTAGTTTCTGATTCCATTATAAAGAGGGACCTCCCCCAAAGCGTGTCCGGGGTCTTGGAAGGGTTTAATAAATTTTGGCGGCTTTATTTATTTCGGCTTTGATGAACTGGCGGAGGCCTTCAGGCTTGATAACTTCAACTCCTGAGCCATATTTGAGGATTTCACGCGATATCTCGGAGAAAGCGGCTACTGGAAAACTCAGCTCAAGAGACCCATCCCTAAGAGTTTTTGTCTTCTGGTCTCTGTGCCATATCCGGTCGCTGATCCATTTTGCTGTTTCAGGGGTAAAGCGGAGCACAACCTGTTGCTTGTCCCTGCCCTTGTAGATGCCGAAAGACGACTGAAAGTAGTGTCTGGCGCTGAAACCTCGCGGGAGGCTGAAACCCTCATCAAGCATCCTGGGGTTCGTGATCCGGTTGAGTTTGAAGTCCCTCATGCTCCTTCTTAAATGACAGTAACCAATGAGATGCCAGGCTCCCATATAGTTGAATAAATGGAAGGGATCAACGCACCTGGTGGTATCCTCTTTCCTTGCAGGGGAGCTGTAATTCAATGACAGTTTTTTCTTTTTAAGGCAGGCCTCAAGCACGGTCCTGAAGATATCCTCAGGGGCCGGGGAATAATCGATAAGATGAAATGACATCACATCATCTATGCTATCAGGACTTACAGCATGCTTTTTTATGATAGAGGTGATCTTATCGACAGCAGTAGTTATTTCATCGCCAATGCAACTGCCGCTGATGTCCTGAAGCAGCTTGCGGGCAACAACAAGGGATGACAGTTCGGCAGATGAAAGATACATAAGGGGCAGAGAAAATGTCTCGTCCTCATAATGATAACCCTTAAGGCTCTCATCATAGATAAGGGGACAGTTCAGCCGGTCCCGCATAAATTCGATATCCCGCTGGGCAGTCTTGACCGATATCTCGAATTCCTGAGAAAGGCGTGTAGTATTTGGGAACTTCTTCCGCCTTACCTGGTCATCAAACCAGATGAACCGCTCATATATGTTCTTTATGCCCATGCGTGCACCTATTGATGAATGAACTAACAAAAGTATAGCAGATTGCGGCAGGGCTCACTGCGTTCTATTTCAGGCTTTCATATTTAATTCATATTTCCTGTATAAACTAGGTACAGTTAGAATAAAACTTTGGAGGTTACTCGATGAAAAGATTTCGTATAAAGTTCAAGATATTGCTTGCCGGTGTGGCCGCTTTACTGGCCTTTGCATCTTATAGCCAGGCTATTATGGGACCTGGATCAGGCATGATGCCGGGCGGACCTATGATGACAAATACCGGCAGTTTCGGCATGATGAACGGCATGGCTGCAACTCCTGTTGTGGGCGCCGACGGCACAGCCTTTCTTGTCACGTATGACAGAACAACCAATCCCGGGACAACCCCTAACAGCAACTCTTTTCAGTCAAAGATTATAGCTGTTACGCCTTCAGGGTCGACATCGTCTGTAACATTAAATGGAATTGTCTCAAGACCTGTTGTAACGGGTAATATCTTGGTTGCAACCGCTTCTCTTCCGGACTTTGCTGATTATACGATGTTTGGGAACTTCGGAAATAATCCGATCTCCAGCCAGTCAGCATTATATATCGTGCCGGCGCCTTTTTCTTCAACCACAGAGCCGCTTGCTCTTTCTCTGGACGGAGGGTTCGCTTCTGTCCCGGTTATTGCAGGCAATCTCATATATGTGGTCACTTCCGACTATGGAAATGCCATGATGTCAGGCAGCGCCACATTCACAAACATGTATGGAAATTATAATTTCAATGGCAGCGGTACGGCAAAAACTTATCTCTACATCTTCAATTTTGACGGGACCCTTGCCTCAAAAACTACCGTAGAGTAAATTCGCATAAGCTGCAATTTCCGCCCGGGGTCACCTCCCCGGGCCCTGCTTCCAGGCCTAAAAAGTCTTCTCCTGCCAATGACAAAGGGGGTATAATATACTTTCTTTATTTCCAGGCGGAGGTCTCGACTAAATGGCATCAGGCTCACATAAGGCAGTTTATGCCGCTCTTATAGGCAATGCGCTTATAACCGTATTAAAGTTTGCGGTCGCATTAGTGACCCGAAGCTCTGCCATGATGGCAGAGGCGTTTCATTCAATGGCCGATATGGGAAATCAGGCCCTCCTCATCGTCGGAATAAAGAGAAGCAGCCGTCCGCCGGATGAGAGACACCCCTTCGGTTACGGCAAGGAACAGTATTTCTGGTCCTTTATCGTCGCTGTCATGCTCTTCCTGATGGGTGCGGTATTCTCTATATATGAGGGTGTCAACAAGCTTTTCCATCCCCACGAAGTCGAACGCATATATCTCATTTACATCATTTTAGGAATTTCTCTTTTGATCGAAGGACTTTCGATCACCTTTGCGCTAAAGGAGTTCCTGAAGCAGAAGGGAGATATAAGCGTATGGGAGGCGCTGGAAGAATCAAAAGACCCCAATCTCGTGGTCGTCCTTGTGGAAGACGGTGCTGCCCTCCTCGGGCTTGTCATCGCTCTGTCAGGGGCTGCCCTGGTCCAGATTACAGGCCGGACTGTCTTCGATGCAGTCGCCTCCATCATGATCGGCGGAATACTGGCCCTGATCGCTTTTTTCCTTGCAAATGAGATGAGAAAACTGCTGATCGGGGAATCTGCATGCGCGGCCAATCTGTCCCTGATTAAGGATGCTGTATGCCAATATCCGGAAGTTGTTGAGATAGGTGAGGTGCTTACGATGCATCTGGGGCCTGATAATATCCTTCTCGCCATGGATATTGACTTTGATGACCGCATTCCAGCAGGAGAGCTTGAGGTTGTCATCGACGGGATAGAGCAGCGGATCCGCGAATGTGTGCCGCAGGTCAAAAAGATCTTTATCGAGGCCAATGGCGTTAAAGACAAGTTGCTGGTCCGAAAAAAAGAAACAGCCTGACAGGCGTCCTTGAACTATCGCTTACTCTCCGGCGTGTTTGAAGTTTGCTTCGATTCTTCCTCTATCCTTGCAAGCCTGTCTTTTGCCTTCTGCGCATATTCGCTGTCAGGAAACTTTTTTATGATCTCTTCATATAATTTTTTGGCATGTTCCCTGTTATGCTGCAACTCCTCGAAGTTGGCAGTCTCATAAAGCTCAGGCGCCTTGCTCCCTGAGCAGCCCCCAAATGCAAAAAACCCGGCAACGAACAATACAAGGATAAAGCGTCTCATGATTCCTCCCCCTCGGCAGTATAAAACATTTTACGCCCCCGTCACTGTTTATAATAATTATTCCGCAAGGCAGATTCAATAAGATTTTTTCTGCAGATTTTTTTTGAAAAGCGTATCGAAAAATATCTCCCTGTTTAACGCTCCCTACTGAAATAGCATCGTCACTGAAACAGGCGTCAGAACAGGAGGCTTGATCGCCTCTGACTCCTGATAAGGGCAGTACTGATTCCCTGTTACAGGATCTGTTGCCATGGGTGTGCACCTCAGAACCCCTGCCCAGAAAAGCTCTCTTATTCCCCTGAAGGTCTTTATCTGTGGCGTTGTCCAAAATATATTGTCCTTCTTATCGTATTGATACCTTGTCCCCTCAAATACAAAGGCATGTGTATCCTCAGGCGTCCCTATGCTCTCTGTCCAGCTCATCCTCACATGGTTGTCCTTCTGTCTGTCCACCAGGGTTATCAGTCTTGCGTATCTCCCCGGTGTTAGCGAAAAGGCCGCTGAATCAATTGGTTGTGATGAATCGTCTCCATAGTATGAGATCCTGTATGCCATGTCATAGGGTTTTATATATGGCTCGCCTGCCTCGCTGGATATCCTGTTGTGGTTGAGGTCCACATAGTTTGCAAGTGCAGGCTCTTTCATGATCCCTGCCTCTGTATAGAGGTGGCCATAGAGGCTAAAGCTGTCTGTGAGGTTCCAAAATACCTGA
>JACRHE010000193.1 GCA_016217695.1 Nitrospirota bacterium
CTTAAGAACTGGTGGAAGAAGCACCAGCCGGAAATAGAGGCCCTGCAGCTTGTTGACAAGACTCTTGTTGTCAGCACAAAGGACGCACGGAAGGCCGAACTCGAAGCAGGCGAACAGACCGGCAAAACGCAGAGCGCGGGAGGGTAAGATCATGCCGGCAATAGGCTTTATATGTCCTGATAAAGAGCGCGTTACATTTGCAGAGTGCTTCGGGGAGTGCCGTCTTAAAGACGGCCTCCCCTGCAGCAGGTGAAAGGCCCTTCCGTTCCTTCGGAAGTGCGCCCGTCAGCGGGAATGGACAGGAGAACCGTCAACAACTCAGCTCCTCCGGGGTATCCGGGAATCATGGCTTAAGATCACCCGGGATTATTACATCAATCCCGATGACCACGCTTTCAGCATTTTAGGAACACACGCCCATGCTGTCCTCGATAACTTCGGTAAAGGCGATCACCTGACAGAGGAAAGATTACGCGATGAAATATGCTCCGGCGCCTTTGACTTCTACGATGGGGAAACACAGACGCTTTACGATTACAAGACCTGGGGAAGCTACAAGGTTCAGCAGGCCCTCGGTATCAGAGCAATTGAGGTGCCGGAGACCGACGAAAGCGGCCAGCCTATCCTGAAGAAGTCCGGAAAGAACAAGGGCGAGCCGAAGACGCGGAAGGTTTATGTCAACGGCGATTCCGTTGCCCGGATAAACGCACTCTTTGAAACAGCGATTCAGATTTCAGATTACCGGGACAAGCTTTTGACGATCCTGCCGGAAGGATACACGGTCAAGAATATGGCAGTTCAGGTTATCTCCCGTGACGGCGGCCTGATGGTATCAGCTATGCGCGGGATAGAGGAGAAGGCCCCGCTTGTCCCTGTCAACGGCATTTCAGGCCATTGGATAAGAAAGTATCTCGGGAGGAAAAGGAACCTTCTGCTTTCCGCACTTGATAAGGACTATGCGCCGAAATGCAGAAGACGGGAAACATGGGAAGGCAGAAAATGCGCCGGTTACTGTGAAGTGTCCGAAATATGCGCGACACTCAATTGACAAAGGAGGAATGATGAAGGCGGTTATAGAAACCAGAGAGGACTTGTATTTAATCCGCATCTATGGAAACGACGAGATCCCCTGTGATGCCTATGTGGTGGACCAGCTTGAATTCAGGGCAGACAAGGGCGGGATAACAATGCCGGCGAACAGTCAGGACATAGAGCTTGCTCTATGGATTTTAAACTGAGGAGGAATGACGATGAAGGTTTATGATCTTTTGTGGAAGAAGGCAGAGGACGAGAAAACAGGCAAGGCACGCTGGGAAAAGGTCGGGGTCCTGATCGAAAAGGACGAAGGCAGGATGTCAGTTAAGATCGACCTTGTACCGGCTGCGAACTGGGACGGCTGGCTTGTAGTATCCGAGAGGAAGGCACGAGAGGAATCTGCAAAGGAACCGATGTTCAGCAACGAACTCGAACCGTTTTGAGAAACCTATTTAGAAACCTGCGGGGGGCCTGTCACTTGTCCCGCTGTTCGGGACCCGTGCCAGGCTCCGCTAACCAAATACAGAGAGACAATGGAAAAGCTACTCGACATAGATGATGTTTCAGAAATGCTGGGAGTCACAAAGGCCACGATCTATGCATGGACTTCACAGAACAAGATACCTCATGTGAAGCTGAGCAGAAAACTTCTGAAGTTCAGAGGAGATGAGATAAAGGCATGGATCGTCGCGAAATCAATAAGCACTGATACATGCAGACCGCCTGAACAATTCAGGAGGCCAGAGACTTTCATCTCTGATCATGAGGATTTTATCGAAAGGATCATAAGCAATGCAAAGCAAGAAGTTCTTAACTGAAGTGATAGAACTGCGTTACAATATAAATGGTATTTTCAAGCCTTGTTAGGTCCCATTGTCAACCGACAAGAAAGGAGGCAAGATCATCATGGGACTATACAGGCTAAAGGAATCAAGTATTTGGTGGATATCCTTTTCAGCAGACGGCAAGCAATACCGCAGAAGCACTGAGACGGACGACAAAGAGCTTGCCAAGAGGATATTAAAGAGCATTGAGGGAAGAATTGCAGAGGGCAAATGGTTTCCTGAAACAAGAGCGCATCAGGCAGAATATACCTTCACCGGATTGGCTGAAAGATATTCTGCATGGGCAGAGGGACGGCAAAAGGCATATGCCTGCTGGAAAAGCTACATTATCAAGCAACTGGTGCGGAGGTTCGGTACAATGAAGCTCCACAAGTTTAATACCCATCTGCTTGAACAGTTCCAGTCAGAGCGGCTGAAGAAGGGAAACAAACCTGCAACGGTCAACCGCTTGATTGCGGTAATCTCTCATATGTTCACGAAGGCTGTGGACTGGGAGATAATGGACAAGGCGGTTGCATCGTCCATCAGGGTCAAGATGCTGCCCGAAAACAACAGGAGGCTGCGGTATCTCTCGAAGGAAGAGTGCCAGGGCCTGATCAATGCATGCGAACCGCACCTCAGGCCGATTGTCATTACGGCGCTCAATACCGGCATGCGGCGCGGGGAGATCCTCGGGCTCAGGTGGGACACGCATATTGACCTGAAGCACGGGTTTATCCTTCTTGACCAGACCAAGAACGGAGAGAGAAGGGAAATCCCGATCAATGCGACATTGAAGACCGTTCTTCAGGGATTAACCAGGAGGCTCGATATCCCGCATGTCTTTTATGACGGAACTACGGGCAGGCCATACAAGGATATGAAAAAGAGTTTTAAGACGGCGCTGAGAAGGGCAGGGATCAGGGATTTTCATTTTCATGATCTCCGGCATACCTTTGCTTCTCAACTTGTCATGGCAGGAGTGGACATTACTACCGTGAAAGAGCTCCTGGGACACAAGACCCTTACCATGACCCTCAGGTATGCGCACCTTGCACCCAGCCACAAGGTCAAGGCAGTTGGCGTCTTAGACAGAAAGCTGACAGGGAATTATCACAGTTTTATCACAGTGGATGGCAACGGGGTTACACCGATAAGCGTAAGTCATTGATTTTAATGGTGGAGCTGATCGGGATCGAACCGACGACCTCTTGAATGCCATTCAAGCGCTCTCCCAACTGAGCTACAGCCCCACGGGCATATAAAATAACATATTCGCAATTCCCATGACAATGTTCAGACCTCGAAGGCGTCCTTTATATGACTGATGAGCATTGGTCCGTCGTCCATGCTGATGCTCAGGACATCAAACCTGGCCGGGACTTCTCCCCGCAGTTTCTTCATGAAGCAGAGGGCCACCTTGCGCATCTTCTCCCTCTTTCTCCTGTTGACCGCCTCAAAGGGATATCCGAACTGATCATCAGAGCGCGTCTTGACCTCTATAAAAACGACAACCCCCTCGTCCTTGGCGATAATATCGATCTCGCCGAATACTGTCCTGTAGTTCTTCTCCAGTATGCGGTAACCCTTCCCCTTCAGAAACTTAACCGCGAGGGTCTCGCCGTCCTTACCGAGGGTATTCATTTCCCTCCAGTCTCATGAGCAATCTGGGGATCCCCTCCACATCCTTTATATCCTTCTGGCAAATGACCTTGATTATGCCCCTGAATACTGAGAATTCCTCACAGTGGCCGCTGAGGTTCTTCGATACCGACCGGAAGAGATTCTCACCCTTGTCATCCCAGTCAAGCAGAACAATCACCTTCGAAAATCTTTCTGCTACATCTTCACAAAAATCATAGAGACCTTTGCCGCTGTGCAGTGTAATTATCTCTCCGACAAGACCGAGTTTTTTCAGCGCAAGTGCATCTTTTTTGCCTTCCACAATGACCGGGACCCTCTTGTTCACCTCATACAGTGCCTCCAGAACCTCCCGGAGCCTCCCGGCCCTCTCAAGGTCATCTGCTGAAGGTATCTTCTTTTCCGTCTTGATCATTCGGGTATTTTTGCACCTTATTGTATATATAATATAACCTTTAATATACCTGAATTTGCCTTCACCCTGCGCTGAAATCTCCTAACTATTTGATTTGTTGACATTAAGTATAATTTGATATATTTTATTCCTATGGCGGTAAAACTCGGGCAGTTATTGATAGCTTCCAGCATCATCTCAGAAGAACAACTCAAGCAGGCCCTTAACACTCAAAAGAAGGAAGGGGGAAGGCTCGGGACCAATCTTGTGAAACTGGGGTTCATCACCGAGGAAAAACTTGTGGCGTTCCTCAGCAAACAATATGGAGTCCCCGCGATCAATCTCTCCGATTATAAGATTGATCCAGGTGTGCTGAAACTGATACCCGCTGACATGGCAAAGAAATATCTCATCATGCCTGTTGCCAGAGTCGGCGCTACTCTCACCATCGGGATGACCGACCCTTCCAATGTCTTTGCAATAGATGACGTGAAATTCATGACAGGATACAATGTCGAGGTCGTTGTTGCAAGCGAATCCGCGATCATCTCCGCGATTTCCAATTACTATCTCGGCAAGGGCGATAGCATGCTGACCACTTCAACCACGACCATGACTGCCACCTCATCAAGCATTCAGGCAAAGGATTATACTCTCGGCGATGAGGAGATGGGAGAAAACGCCTTTGAAAGCGGCGTGGATGAAGGACCGAGCGTAAACGTAGATGAATTCGACAAGATCGTCGGAAGCGCGCTGGATAATGTAGATGTCATTGAAGAGCAGGAGGATTCCAGCGTAGTTAAGGACGTCGAAGCTCCCATAGTAAAACTCGTAAACGGCATCTTCGTCAACGCCATCAAGTCAGGCGCCAGTGATATCCATATAGAACCGTATGAGCAGTCCCTCAGGGTGCGTTACAGGGTTGACGGCGTTATGTATACTGTTATGAACCTTCCGACAAAGATCAAGGCCGCTCTCACCTCAAGGATAAAGATCATGTCAAAGCTCGATATCGCAGAGAGAAGACTGCCCCAGGATGGCAGGATAAAGCTCAAACTCGGCAAAAAAAGGGACATAGATTTTCGCGTCTCGGTGCTCCCCTGCCTTTTCGGAGAGAAGACGGTTCTCCGTCTCCTTGACAAGGGCAATCTCCAGGTCGATCTTACAAAGCTGGGATTTGAACAGGCGGCCCTTGACGACTTCATGGAGGCCCTGAACAAACCTTATGGTATGCTGCTCGTAACAGGCCCGACAGGCAGCGGAAAAACGACAACTCTCTACTCAGCGCTGAATTATCTCAATAAGCCTGACACGAATATCATGACAGCGGAGGACCCTGTTGAGTTCAACTTCATGGGGATCAACCAGGTTCAGGTAAGGGAAGAGATCGGACTGACCTTTGCAGCTGCACTCAGGTCCTTTCTGCGTCAGGATCCCGATATTATCATGGTTGGTGAGATCCGTGACTTTGAGACAGCCGAGATCGGCGTTAAGGCGGCACTGACCGGGCACCTGGTTCTCAGCACGCTTCATACAAATGACGCACCCGGCACCATTAGCAGGCTGCTGAATATGGGAATAGAGCCCTTCCTCGTCTCCTCTTCTGTTGTGCTTATTCTCGCCCAGAGGCTTGCTAGACGGATATGTGCGCAGTGTAAAGAAGAGGAGAAACTTCCAGTCTCGGCAATCGTTAAGGCGGGCTTCTCCGAGGAGGCGGCCAAGTCTGTTAAGTGCTATAGGGGAAAAGGATGCCCGACCTGTAACGGCACCGGATATAAGGGCAGGGTGGCGCTTTATGAGGTTATGCCTGTAAAGGACGAACTGAAGGAATTGATACTTGAGGGTGCGTCTACGTCCGAGATCAAGAAGGCTGCAATCCGTCTCGGAATGAAAACCTTGAGGATGAGCGGTATTACCAAGGTTGCAGAAGGCGTGACGACCATCGAAGAAGTCATGCGTGTTACTTTCGGCGATTAAAGGAGAGACTGATGGCAAGCATTTATGACCTATTAAAAGTCATGATAGAAAAAGGGGCATCCGACCTTCATATAACTACGGGAAGTCCTCCTCGGCTGAGAGTCGACGGCAAGCTCGTACCCCTTGATTTTCCTGCGCTGAGCCCGGTGGAAACCAAATCACTCTGCTACAGCATTCTCACGGACAGCCAGAAGCATAAGTTCGAAGAAAATAACGAACTCGATCTTTCCTTCGGTGTTAAAGGGCTGAGCAGGTTCAGAGGGAATGTCTTCATGCAGCGGGGAGCGGTAGCCGGGGCCTTCAGGACTATCCCCTTTGAGATCAAGACGTTCCAGGATCTCGGACTTCCGGAGATTGTCAATGAGCTTGTTAAAAAACCCAGAGGACTTATACTTGTCACAGGGGCAACGGGAAGCGGTAAATCAACGACCCTTGCGGCTATGGTTGACAGGATCAATTCAGAACGGTATGACCATATTATAACGGTCGAAGACC
>JACRHE010000019.1 GCA_016217695.1 Nitrospirota bacterium
CTGCCCGTTGACGCGGATCCTCTCGGTAAAATTTATCAGATGGGGCGAGGTAAAAAGACCGGTTTTTACCCCTGAGGTTCTCAGCACAGATTCTATCATGGCGGATGCCGAGCCTTTGCCGTTCGTACCGGCCACATGCACTGACCTGAAGGCCTTCTGTGGATCCCCTGCAGCAGCCATGAGCCTCTTTATGTTGTCCAGCCCGAATTTCATGCCGTGCTTCTGCAGGCCGTAGAGGTATTCGATCGTACCCTTATAACTCATGCAAGGAGTTCTATAATCTTTGAAACGGTCTTCTTGATATCTTTTCTGTCAATGATTCCGTCTATGAGGCCGTGGTCAAGCAGGAATTCCGCGCGCTGGAAATCCTCGGGCAGTTGCTGCTTGATCGTCTGTTCGATAACACGCGGTCCTGCAAAACCGATAAGGCTCTTGGGTTCTGCAAGTATAATGTCTCCCAGCATGGCAAAGCTGGCGGTGACTCCGCCGAAGGTAGGGTCTGCAAGGATTGATATATATAGTATGCCGTTATCATTGAGCCGCGCTATGGCTGCCGCCACCCTCGCCATCTGCATAAGGGAAAATATCCCCTCCTGCATCCTCGCCCCCCCTGATGAAGAGACGATGATGAGAGGTTTTTTCGCCTCGAGCGCAGCCTCTGCAGCCCTGACAACCTTTTCGCCGACAACAGAGCCCATGCTGCCGCCCATAAAGGAAAAATCCATTATAACGATCATCACCGGATGCCCCTCGATCAGCGCCTCTCCCGAGATAGATGCCTCCGCAAGCCCGCTCTTTCTCCTGTTCTCCTCGAGCCTCTCCTTGTACGGTATCTTATCCCGGAATTTCAGAGGGTCGTTGGAGGCCAGTGTTGCATCGATCTCAGTGAAGCTACCCTCGTCTACCAGAAGCTTGATCCGCTCCCGTGCGCTTATCCGGAAGTGATAATTGCACTTGGGGCAGACCTTCAGGTTCCTGTCGATCTCCTTTTTGTATATGATCTCCTTGCAGCTGTCGCATTTAACCCACAGCCCCTCAGGGATCTTAACCTTCTTATCTGTCTTTAGTTCTTTGCTCTTTTTAAACCATGCCATAGGCTCACCTTCAGATCTCGTATACCTTCCCGTCTTTGAGCATCTCGATATTGCGTCTCCCGAGCTTTTTTATCTCTTTTTTTATCTGTTCGAGATACTGTGGTTTCGGGTGCGTGATATATATCTTTTCTGGGACGTTTTTTATTTTATCCAGTTCCTTAAGGAGAAGCCCTGCGGTAAGATGCCCTGTTTTCCTGGCCAGCCCTTCCATGCTGTTAGGAAAGGAGACCTCAACGATTACGGCGTCCATATGAGAAGATGCCTTCCATATGGCGTCCGTAGGGCCCGTATCCCCTGTGTAAAGAAGAACCCTGTCCTTTTTGTCCCTGATGATATAGCCTACCGCAGGGACAGTATGGTTCACCCTGCAGGCCCTGATGCGATAATCTCCTATCGTAACGGACTTCCCCTCCGCAATATTTCGCAGCTTGATGACCGGCTCTATTGCTGCTGAGATCCTTGTAAAGTCCGGCCATATCTTGTCATTTAATAAATTCTCCCTCAGGGAGAGAAGGGTCTCTTTTATCCCGTAAACAGTGACGCTGTGCCTCTGATTTTTCAGCACGATGTTGTCGGCAAGAAACGGGATGCCTTTTATATGATCGAGGTGGGAATGGGTTATGAAGATATTCCTTATCTTCCACTGTTCTTCTTCAGTAAGCCGCGAGCCTATGGTACCGGCATCAAGAAGCATATTGCCGTCTATCAGAAAGGCTGGAGGATTATATCCGGGGAATTCCGCCCCTGAACTCCCCAGCACCCTGAGTATCACAGGCTTCCCCCTTCTTCCGAAAAGCAGCGCATGAAGTTCTCCACCATTTCACCATCAAACTGTATTCCGGCATACCTCTTCAGTTCATCCAGGGCAGTCTGCCTGCTCAGTCCCTTCCTGTAAGGCCTGTCCGTGGTCATGGCATCGTAAGTGTCAGCCACTGCGATTATCCTCGCGATCCTGGGTATGCCTGCACCGGTGAGATGATCAGGATATCCTGTCCCGTCATATTTTTCGTGATGTCCCCTGACCCCGGGTATGACCTCCCTGAGCTGGTTGACGTGGCTGAGGATCTCGGACCCAAATGCAGTATGCTGATTCATCATCTGCACCTCCTCAGGATCAAGCCTTCCGTTTTTCAGCAGGATGCTGTCCCTTATTCCTATCTTGCCGATATCATGGAGGATCGCCGCAAGCTTCAGATTCTCCATCTCCCTGGCCGGAAGTGCCATCTCCCTGCCTATGGCCAGACTGTAGTTCATGACCCTCTGGGTATGTCCGCCTGTATAGGGATCTCTCTTTTCGATTGTTTCGGCCAGGGCCTGGGCAGTGCCGTAAAAGGTATCTTTAAGTTCCTTGTAAAGGTTGGCGTTCTCGACCGCTATCGCGACCTGGTTTGCAAGGGCGAAAAGAACGTCCCTATCCTCCTCATCGAACATCCCTTCTTTTTTGTTGATGGCCTGTAGCACGCCGATAATCCTGTCCCTGGTCTTCATCGGAACGCATATCATATTCTTTGTCGTGAAGGTGCTCTTTGCGTCAGCGCCTTTGAAGAATCTCGGATCAGACTGTGCATCAGTGACTATGAGCGACTCTCCTGTCTCAGCCACCCAGCCGGCTATGCCCTGCCCTTTGCCGAGCCGTATCTCTTTGAGCGCTCCGCCGTGCTCTCCGAGGGCCACCTCGAAAAAGAGGTCCCCTGTCTCGCTGTCAACAAGAAGCATGCTGCCTGTCTCAGCGCTGGCAAGGGTCGTTGCTGCCTCTATAGCCCTCTTTCTGATCTCTCTTGTATCAAGGGTAGAATTAACAAGAGACGACAGGCCCATCAGGGTCTGGAGCTGCCGGACCTTTCTCTCAAGGTTATAGCTCATCTTATCGCAGCCCTGAGCGCGTTAAGGTAAAGCCTCAGGTCCTCCTCAGACCCTTCAACCTGCTTAACAATCGCGCTGCCCACTATAACGCCGTCGGCAAACTCCGAGACAGCTGCTGCCTCCTCAGGGGTTGAAATGCCGAAGCCGACAGCAATAGGCTTGCCGCTTTCCTGCCTGATCCCTGCGATATGTGATGCAATGGCTGGGTCGAGCGAAAGCCTTGCTCCGGTAATGCCTGTAATCGATACATAATAGATAAAACCCCCTGATGCCCTCGCGACCCTGCGTATCCTTTCCTCAGTAGATGTGGGCGCAAGGAGGAAGATGATATCAAAATCCGCCTTCTTTGCATGCATCAGGATATTTCCTGCTTCCTCAGGAGGCAGGTCAGGCACGATGATGCCGTCTACCCCGGCTGAAGATGCATCGCCGACAAACCGTTCCTCTCCATATTTGAAAATCAGATTGTAATATGTCATAAGCAGAACCGGTATCTGCGTAAAGCTCCTGAGAGACCTGACAAGCTCTATCACCGAGTGCAGGGTAACTCCCTGCTGCAGGGCTCTCTGCGCAGCCTTCTGAATGGTTGGCCCGTCTGCCAGTGGATCTGAAAAGGGCACTCCGAGCTCGATGATATCGGCGCCGCAGTCTTCAAGGATCGAGACGAGCTCTTTTGTCCTTGCAAGACCCGGATCCCCTGCCATGATATAAGGGATGAAGGCCTTTGCCTTTCGCTTCCTGATCTCTTTGAATTTAGAGCTGATCCTCGACATCACAAACCTATTCCCTTAATCCGGGCCACGTGCTGTACGTCTTTGTCACCGCGGCCTGAAAGATTGACTATGACGATCTCTTCCCTGGATAGCCTTGGCGCAAGCTTCGCCGCCTCTGCAAGGGCATGGGAAGATTCGAGGGCCGGTATTATCCCTTCGGTCCTTGCAAGGAGTTCGAAGGCCCGCAGGGCTTCGTCATCGGTTGCAAAGGTATACTGCACCCTTCCGGAGTCCTTGAGGAATGAATGCTCCGGTCCTACGGCCGCATAATCAAGGCCTGCGGATACCGAGTGAGTACCCAGCACGTTGCCGTCGTCGTCCTGAAGAAGATAGCTCTTGGCGCCCTGCAGCACGCCTATGGACCCTCCTGCAAACCGGGCCGCATGCTCGCCTGTATATATCCCTCTTCCTCCTGCCTCCACGCCGATCATCTTAGCGTCGCTCTCAAGAAAATCATGGAATAACCCGATTGCGTTGCTGCCTCCTCCGACGCAGGCTATCAGATAATCCGGCAGCCGCCCCTCCTCCTGCATGATCTGTTTTCTTGCCTCCCTGCCGATAACGGACTGGAAATCCCTGACCATAAGAGGAAAAGGATGAGGCCCGAATACTGTCCCCATGACATAATGAGTGTTTCCCACATTCGTAGTCCAGTCCCTCAGCCCCTCGTTTATGGCGTCTTTTAATGTCCTGGAGCCTATGGTTACGTCTATGACCCGTGCGCCGAGGAGTTTCATCCGAAATACGTTTAGCGACTGTCTGGCAATATCCTCTGATCCCATGTATATATCGCACGAAAGTCCTGTAAGGGCAGCGCCTGTTGCGGTTGCTACTCCATGCTGGCCCGCGCCGGTCTCTGCAATCAGCCTCTTCTTCCCCATCCTCTGTGCAAGCAGGGCCTGGCCGATCGCGTTATTGATCTTATGGGCCCCGGTATGGGCAAGGTCTTCGCGCTTCAGATATACCCTTGCCCCGCCGAGCTCCTCAGTCAGTCTCTTCGCAAAGTAAAGAGGGGTCGGCCTTCCGATATATGTCCTCTGCAGATGGAGAAGCTCCTTCTGGAACCCGGGATCCTTCTTTGACGCAAGGTATGCCTTCTCAAGCTCAAAAAGCGCGGGCATAAGGGTCTCCGGCACAAAACGGCCTCCATACAACCCGAAATAACCTCTTTTGTCAGGTACCTTTTTTATGACTTCCCCCATCTCTCTTACAGGATAATACCTTAAAAACAGTCTATTATATCCCAAAAGGGCCAAATATACCTAGCCCCATGTCATTGAAGAAAAAGCGTTTATTTCACGGCCACTGCCTCAAAAAATTTTCGTAAGCGCCAGTTATCGGAATATTGTCCTGTTTGATCAGAGCACACTGCGCAAAGTCATATAAAAACATGCCCAGTACTGACGAAAATCTTTATCGGCATACCCGTGAAATTTATGAATAATGTGTGTTAGGCCCATGTCATTTATAACCAAGCCCGGATCTCTCAAGTGCTGTGAAAAAATTAATTGACAGTAAAGGGCTTCAAATTCCGGCATATGCACTGTGTTCTCCGTCATAAGGATGAGAGATAAGGACAAACGACCGATTTCAAGAAATTTTTGAGATGCGCTTGAGAGATCCGGAAACGGCTCAGAACTTCTTCAGACGAGGAGGTGAGCAGCCTTGCAGATGGCCCACGCAAGCAAGGCGCATGCAGGAAGCGTGATGACCCAGGCCAGCACGATGTTGCCGCCGACTCCCCACCTTACAGCTGAAAGACGCTTGGATGCGCCAACGCCCATGATCGTCGACGAGATGACATGGGTCGTGGAAAGCGGCAGTCCATACCGCGAGGCCACCTCGATAATAGTGGCCGCAGATGCCTCTGCCGCAAAGCCATGAATGGGTCTGAGATTGACAAGCTTAACCCCGAGGGTCTTGATAATCCTCCAGCCGCCAAGGGCTGTTCCAAGACCCATGGCTGATGCGCAGAGGGCAATAACCCAGGTCGGGACATGAAAGGCAACAGGGTCCAGATTATAGTAGCTGACCAGGGCCATGGTTATGATACCCATTGTCTTCTGGGCATCGTTGTTGCCGTGGCTGAATGCCATATACGCGGCGGATACGATCTGCGACCGGTTGAATATCCTGCTCACTATAGCGGGTGAAACCCGCCTGAATATGTTGACGAGAAGCTGCATCAGGAAATATCCAAGAACAAGCCCCGCAACAGGGGAGGCGAAAAGACCGAAGAGTATCTTATAGACTCCCTTCTGGATGATCACCCCTGTCCCTGCAGTTGCAACAGCAGCGCCCACGAGACTGGCGAGAATAGCATGGCTCGACGAGGTCGGCAGACCGAAATACCACGTGAGAAGGTCCCAGATTATCGCAGAGAGCAGCGCCGAGATTACAGTAATCTGGTTTACTGAGGAAGCATCAACCAGGCCTGAACCGACCATCTTGGCAACAGCGGTACCGGCAAACGCACCGGCAATATTAAGGACAGCAGCCATGCCTACTGCAAACTTGGGGGATAGGACCCTTGTCGACACCGAGGTTGCTATCGCATTGGCTGTATCGTGGAACCCGTTTATGAAATCAAAGACAGTGGCAAGTACAATGACAATAACCAGCAGGGTGAAAGAATCATGCATATTTGAGGACTATTGCTTCCAGGACATTTGCGACGTCTTCGCATTTGTCAGAGGCGTCTTCAAGGTGCTCATAGATCTCTTTCCACTTGATGATGAAAATGGGATCTGTGTAGTCTTCGAAGAGTCTGCCGAGGGCGTCCCTGAAATCCCTGTCTATCCTGTTTTCGAGCCTGTTTATCTCGATGCAGTACTCCTGGACATGGGAATAATTCTTTTCCTTTAGCTTATGAATCGCCTTATGGATCGCCTCCGCAGTCGTCAGGAGGTCCTTCGACATCGAGATCGCCTCTTTTGTGGACTCCTTTATCTTGAAGACCTGAAGCCTGTCCACCGCACCCCAGATAAGGTCGAGGACATCGTCAAGACTTGCGGCAAGGGAGTGAAGATCCTCCCTGTCGATCGGGGTGATAAAGGTCTTGTTCAGCTTCTTCATGATCTCATGGGTCAGCATATCACCGTCCTGCTCGACCTCATAGATCTCCTTTGCCCGTGCATCTATATTGTCGAACTTCTCCATGAGATCAACGAGAAGGGTTGCCGCCCTTGTCACATTCAGGGAGGCCCTGTCGAATATCTCGAAAAAATCTATTTCCTTCGGAAAGAGTTTCATAATAATTATCGCCGCAAATAGGATATAAGATATAAAACCGGGAAGTCAAATAAACGACCCTGTTTTTAAAAAATTATCCCTCGGGATTAAGTAGCGGTCAATCCTTTTTTAATACCCTGTTGAGGAAGACCCTTGTCCTTTCCTCCTTAGGCGAGGAAAAAATCTCTGCCGGCGGGCCCGTCTCGATAATATTGCCGTTATCGAATACGACGATCCTGTCAGCCACTTCTTTTGCAAAATCCATCTCATGAGTCGCTATCAGGGTTGTCATACCTTCCTCCACAAGGCCGCGTATCACCTTCAGGACCTCGCCTACCATCTCAGGGTCCAGTGAAGATGTCGGCTCGTCAAAGAGCATTGCCTCGGGCTTCATCGCAAGGGCCCTTGCTATGGCGACCCTCTGCTGTTCGCCGCCGGAAAGCTCGGAAGGATAGCTCTTGAGCTTCTTCTCAAGGTTTATCCTTTTCAAAAGCGCTGAGGCCATCTCGACCGCCTTTTCTTTATCCATTCCGGAGACCTTAACCGGCGCCTCGACAATATTCTCTATGACCGTCATATGAGGAAAGAGGTTGAACTGCTGAAATACCATGCCCACCCTGAGCCTGATCTTCCGGATGCTCTCCAGATCTTCCCTTGTAGGCCTTTTCCTGTTGATCGAATGAAGCGAAACAGCATCGACGGTAATCTCGCCCTTCTGAAAATATTCCAGCCCGTTTATGCAGCGCAGGAAGGTGCTCTTGCCGCTCCCTGAAGGCCCGATGAAGACTACCACCTCTCCCTTCATCACATCGAGATCTATCCCCTTAAACAGATGCTGCTCCCCGAAATATTTATGCAGCTCCCTGACCTGAATCATCTCATGCCTGCCTTCAGCCGCTTCTCCAGCCTTCTTGCCATAAGCGAAAGCGGATAGCTCATGCCAAAGTAGAGAAAGGCCACGATCAGGCCGAGCTCAAAGAACCTCAGAGTCGTTGCCGCCAGTATGCTATAGGTCTTGGTGAGCTCCACCATCGCTATAACAGACACAAGAGAGGAATCCTTGAAAAGCGCGATAAAGTCATTTGTAACCCCGGGTATCGCGACCCTCAGGGCCTGCGGCAGGATGATCCTTCTGAGAGCGAGCCGCCTGGTCATGCCGAGCGAAAGCGCTGCCTCCATCTGCCCCTTCGGCACAGAGGATATCCCTGCCCTGTAAAGCTCTGCCTCGTACGCCGCGTAGTTCATGCCAAGACCGAGGCATGCAGCCACAACCGGGCTTAATACAACCCCCAGATTAGGCAGCCCGTAATAAAGTATATATAGCTGTATGAGGAGGGGGGTCCCCCTGAAAAATTCTATGTAGGTCACGGCAATAGTGCTCACCAGAGGTCTGCTGTAAAGCCTCATCAGAACCAGGACAAGACCGAGGGATATGGCAAGCAACATCGAGGCCGTTGAGATAAGGATGGTGATACCGGCTCCCTTAAGAAGCCCTGGCAAAAATGTACGGAGCGGTGCCTTTTTGCTTTCCTCAACCCCGGCATATCCTGAGGACGCCTTTTTATCCAGCGTGAGTTTGGCCTGCGAAGCGTTCCAGAGGTCCCATCTCTCATAGATACTCTTGAGTTCTCCTGTTCTGACCAGCTTGTCCAAGATCTCATCTATCTTCTTTTTGAGGTCTCCGTCGCTCTTTCTCATGGCTATGGCATAAAACCCCTCGCCCACAGGCGCACCCGTGTACTTAAGTTTAGGGTTGGGTCTTCCGTAATATGCGGCGATCGGGAGGTCAAGCAAAACAGCGTCGATCCTGCCGAGGCTGAGGTCTTCATACGGCTCGACCTGTCCGGAATATACCCTCACATCGACTCCGCCTATATTGCCGAGTATCTCCTGGGCAACAGTCCCTGAAAGCGTGCCGACCCTCTTTCCGACAAGGTCGTTGACACCCTCAATCCCGGACTCTTCCTTTCTGACAACCAGCTGTTCAGTGTAGACATAATAGGGGATGGAGAAGAGGATCTTTTCTTGGCGCCGGGGTGTTATCTCAAGGCCGTTCATGGCAATGTCGAAGTCGCCCCGCCCAAGCGCAGGGATAAGGCTGTCCCACGCGTTTTGCGCCTGCCGGGCCTCGACCCCGAGTTCCCGTGCTATTGCCCCGGCGAGGTCGACCTCAAAGCCGATAAGCCTTGAGGGGGCCTTAGGGTCAGGGAATACATAGGGAGCGCCTCCTTCAGCGTCAGAGCCCCATGTTATATATCCCCTCTTTTTTATCTTTTCGAGACTTCCCTCTGACGGGCCTGAATTTGCAGACCAGGCGATCACAAGGACCACCCCAAAAAAAAGAGCTGCTATCCTGAGAAAACGGCCCATGAAATACTCAGCGAACCGCGTCTTTTATTTCCCCGGCAGAGACCCCGCCCCGGATCTTCACAGCCCCTATCTTCTCAGGCAGAACAAACTTCAGATCCCCGGAGACCGCCTTCTTGTCAAGCTGCATGGCTGAAAATAGTCCTTCCATGTCTGCCCCCTCAGGCATTTCGGAGGGCAGGCCGTAAGACTCCAGAAGCTTCCTGATCCGCTTGACCTTCTCTGCATCGATAAGACCCAGGACTTCTGACAGACGCGCCTCCAGGTGCATGCCGATCGAAACCGCCTCTCCATGCAGATATCTCTTATACCCGGTGATTGTCTCTATCGCATGGCCTATGGTATGACCGTAATTAAGTATTGCCCTGAGCCCTGCTTCCCGCTCATCCTTTGAGACCACCTCTGCCTTGATCTCGCAGGACCGCCTGATAATATGCTGCAGCGCATCCGTGTCAAGACCGAGGACCTTCTCCCTTTGAGCCTCGAGGAAATCAAAAAAATCACTGTCCCAGATCACGCCGTACTTGATAACCTCTGCAAGCCCTGAGCAGAACTCCCTTTCAGGCAGCGACTTTAAGGTCTCGGTATCTATCCAGACCAGCCTCGGCTGCCAGAACGTGCCTATCATATTCTTGCCGAGCGGATGGTTCACTCCGGTCTTTCCCCCTACAGAGCTGTCCACCTGGCTAAGCAGGGTAGTAGGCACCTGGATAAAGTCGATCCCCCTCATATAAGTCGAGGCTGCAAATCCTGTGATATCTCCTATAACCCCGCCTCCGAGGGCTATGAGTGCCGATTTCCTGTCAAGTCTTGCCTTCAGCAGCTCCTCATAGATGTTCTGAAGCCACTGGAGGCTTTTGTATTCCTCGCCGTCAGGGATGATGATCTCTGTGAGCTCATATCCTGCATCCTTTATCGCCCTGGATACGACAGCGCCGTAAAGTTCATATACGGTCGGGTTGCTGACAAGCGCAAGCCTGCGGCTGAATTCGAACCTGACAAGCGAACTGCCGAGCTCGTGAAGGCAGGCCCCGTCTATATTTATGTTATAGCTCCGCTCTCCGAGCTCGACCCTTATCTTCTGCATCTGTATATCTCCGCTATCTCCTCTGCGACCTCGACAGGAGTCTTTCCCTCGGTGCCTATCATGGCGCCTGCGCGCTCGTAAAACGGCATCCTGAAATCGAGCAGCTCCTTGATCTTGGCCATGGGATTGTCGACCTTCAGCAAAGGCCTGTCATCGCTTTTGCCGGTGCGTTGAAGGATCGTCTCAGGCCCGGCGTCAAGGCAAAAGACGATGCCGTTTTCCCTCAGGGCCTGCATATTTTCTTCCCTCAGCACAGCGCCGCCGCCGGTAGAGATGATGATATTTTCTCCTTTTGAAATTCTCCTGATCATCTCCGTCTCTATGTCCCTGAAATGCCTTTCTCCAAATCTGCTGAAGATATCGCTTATCCTCATGCCCTGCTCCTTCTCTATCTCGGCATCGATATCCACGACCTTCATGCCGAAGATCCGGGCCAGCTCCCTGCCGACCGCAGTCTTTCCTGTGCCCATAAAGCCTGTCAGAACTATGTTCTTCATATAAATATTTAAATCCTGCCTTTAAATTAAATTCTAAATACTAATATCTAAATACTAAACAATGTCAAAACTCAAACATTAAATCCTAAGCTCAAGCCTTCACAGTTGACTTAATCAGTATGGCGCCGAAAATTTTCATCAGTTCTTGCGACTCCTGAATTAAACCCGATTGGATATCGTTAAATTCAGTGTTGCAGCTGATCAGTTTTAGCCAATAATGAGATTCTTTAGCTTCTTTACGGCATATTTTTATCCTCATAATAAAGTCTTTCTTGCTGAGCGCCTCATTGGCCTCGATATAATTTGCCCCGACTGAGCCGGCAGACCTTGTAAGTTGTTTGCCAATTTCAATATTTGTCAGAGTCTTTGGTACATCGTTGACAAGGTTGATAACGTGCTTGGCGAAATGAAATGTCCTTTCCTCCAGGTCATATTTTTTATGATTTTGTATTTCAGACATTAAATATTATTTAGAGTTTCGTGCTTCGTATTTAGAATTTCTTTAAGTATGTCTTGTAGCTGTCAAAGTTCCTTGATGTCTCCTTCAAACTGTCACCGCCGAACTTCTCAAGGAAGGCATCGGCAGTCACAAGTGCAGCCATGGCCTCAGCAACAACAGCCGCAGCAGGGACAGCGCAGACATCGGACCGCTCATAGGCAGCCTCAAAAGGCTTTTTTGTCTGAATATCGACAGACATCAACGGCTTCCGGAGGGTCGGGATCGGCTTCATCACCGCCCTTATGATCACAGGCATGCCGTTGGTCATTCCGCCTTCAAGCCCTCCTGCATTATTGGTCTTCCTGTAGAAACCTGTTTCCAGCCCACCTTCGGATTTGGAATTCTGCTTTTCGTATTTCGCGCTTCGTATTTCGTGCTTATTTCTGTAATGTATCTCGTCCATCACCTCTGAGCCCGGCCTCTGGGCCATGCCAAAACCGAGGCCTATCTCGACTCCCTTTATAGCCTGAATCGACATGACCGCCTGGGCAAGCCTTCCGTCTAATTTCCTGTCCCACTGGATATGGCTCCCCAGTCCCGGAGGAAGGCCGGTCACAAAGACCTCAAATACGCCGCCGAGGGAGTCTCCAGACTTGATAGCCTTATTGATGAGCCTTATCATCTTTCTGGATGCATCAGGATCAGGGCACCGGACAGGAGATCTCTCGGCCTCTTCAAAGGTTTTGATGAGGTCTTTTACCGATTGCCTATTGCTGCCTGCTGAACGCTGAGTTCCTATCTGCACAACATAGCTGCCTATATGTGCGCCGAAGCCTGAGAGAAACTTCTTTGCTATGGCGCCGAGGGCCACCCTCATCGCTGTCTCCCTCGCGCTGGATCGTTCAAGGATATTGCGCATATCGCGGTGGTCATATTTGAGTGCGCCTGCAAGGTCTGCGTGGCCCGGCCTCGGCCTGGTTACGGGTTTTATTGAATTGGTGTACGCAGGGTCTGCAGCCATGCCTTCGTGCCAGTTCTTCCAGTCCCTGTTTTCTATAAGGATGCTTATGGAAGAGCCAAGAGTCTTTCCCCATCTCACGCCCGAGATGAGCTCCGCGTGGTCGGACTCTATATTCATCCGCCCGCCCCGGCCATAGCCTCCCTGCCGCCTTTTGAGGTCCTGATCAATGTCGGCAGATGTGAGCGGCACACCGGAGGGAATGCCCTCGATGAGCCCGATCAGCCCCCTGCCGTGAGACTCTCCTGAGGTGAGGAATCTGAGATTTCCCATAATGCCTGCCTTCTTACTAATGCAGTCATAAGTCTGATGTCATTCCCGCTTGTCGGGAATCCTTCGGAAGAAAGACTCCGGACAAGCCGGAGTGACAACCAACGGTCTCATACCTATGAATGTCTTAGTAACAGTTGTTCTTCTGCCTGAGAATATCAGGTTTTTCGAATGGTCTATGTTATAAAAAACAGGGTCGAAAGTAAACCCTACAGGTAGGGCGGCAACAAACTGCTGAAAGAGACCAGGGCCACGGGGGCGATGCCCGGCGCAGAAGCTTGGCGTAAGGATTCCTGATGTGCTACAATTGCCATATAATGTGTCACATAGCTCAGGAGGATATATAGTGAAAAATCTTACAATTCGCGAGGCCCGTCAGGCCCTGGCCCATCTCGACGATATCCTGGAGACTGAGGGAGAAGTTACTATCACCAAAAGGGGAAAGGCAGTTGCACGCGTTGTTCAGCTTGGCATGAAAAAGCCAATGCCCTCTCATCGGGATCTCCGTGACAGGATGATGAAGATGAAAAAAGGCAGTGATAAACTGCTCCGCGAGGACAGGGATGCAAGATGAGCCCGGTCATTTATATTGATACGAGCGCTATCGCAAAGTGGTACATCAACGAGTCCCGTTCCAGTGACGTTGAAAGATACCTTCAGCAGCATGGCCCTGTTTCTGTCAGCGAGCTTACTGTTGTTGAAATGCGTTGCCTCCTTGCACGCCGACGACGAGAGAGAAACTTAACTCCATTGCTTGAGGCTGAGATCTTCGCAACATTTCAGGAAGACATCCGGCAGAGATATCTCATCTGCCATCCCTTTCCTGAAGCATGGTCAGCCGCCACTGTGAACCTGATGGCACGTCTTCCGGACATTCCGCTCAGAACTCTTGATGCCATGCACCTTGTGATCGCGGGGGAGATTTCAAGTGAAGTGCTGGCAACCTCCGACCAGATCATGGCCGCGGCTGCAAAGGCTTTAGGGTTGAAGGTAGTTCTGTTTTAACAAATAAGTCGCATCCTCTTCATTTCGAGTGAACCAAGAAATCTTTGTTGATGACCCGGTATAAGCCAGGATTCCTCCCTACGGTCGAAATGACATGGTTTTGGTTATTTACCATTACCCCACCCAACCTCCCCTTGTAAAGGGGAGGAGTAGCTATCCTGAGAAATAAGGCAAAGGGTGGAGTCTGGAAATAGGTCCCCTCTCGGGAGGGGGAGGGGTGGGTTGTCTTTATCAGGTCCCCTCCTTGGTAAGGAGGGGAGTAAGGGGAGGTTTTGGTTATGGTTTGTCCAAAAACAAAGAGGGCGGGTTTTTGGCCCGCCCTCTTTTCCATGCAGGATGAACCTGCAAGTTAGTTACGGAACGATTGTTATTACTGCCTGATCTGTGCCTCCAACTGAGTCATAAACATCAATATTAACAGTTACTGGTAAAGCTGGTAAAGGCGGGACTGCACCATAGCACGGGACTGTAACCGTTATAGTAGAGCCGTTCCAAACACCAACTCCGGTCGCCAAATTAACAGCCAAGGTCGGGTCAGATGACGTTGTTATATATGTGGGGGTGCCACCTGAAATTATAAATGTTACAGTTTGCGGACATGCTGCGTCTGAGACCGCCGCTGTTCCCGGCACAATCAACAATGCTGGCGGTGCAGGCGGCGCACCTGCAGGAGGGGCGTTCACAACAACATTCGTTGTTGCTGTCCGGCCGCCGACTGAAGCCGTTATATGAGCAAGCGCTCCCAGAGAGCCGGCCAGCAGTGTCGGCGCCTTAAAGCTCGCTACAGCTATGCCGTCTGCGTCAGTTGCGATGAACGGATCTATGCCGCCCACATCTGTAGTAAAGTTGATCATTGTCCCTTCAGGAACAGGATTTCCTGCTGAGGTCGTGGCCTTTGCAGATATATCAGCGGTTCCTCCTGAATCGACAACCAGAGGGTTTGCCGATATTGTCAGAGTACCTACAGTCACAGGGTTAAGGAAGAGGCTGACCATATTAAATGCGTTATTGTCAGCTGAGGCCGTGATATTAACCACTGTATTAAAGGTCCTGAGAGTATTAGGGACGACCTGCACTAAGACAGATGCCTGCCCGTTGGAGTCTGTTGTCCTTTCGTTGGTTATCGGGAATGTGACCTCGCAGACAGTGGAGCCGTCAGAGCAGGCGACTGAAGGGTCTGACCCGATCCTGTAAGGCACGTCTGCGCCGAATGTCACCAGGCTGTTGGTTACAGGGTTGGATGTGCCTCCGACTGTGGCCCTGACTATAACCTGATTATCGGAAGAGTTCTCAAAAAGCGATAAATCGCTCGTCTCGCCGAACACCCCATCATTGTCTCCGTCAACCTCAAGAACCAGCGAGGTTGCGGTAGCAGTCGACGGAGGGAAGACAAGATCAAAGAGCGAGAAGAATACGGTCTTTTTGTCCCTTACCTGGCCTGCTCCTGTATTAACCTCTGCCTGCACAGTCGCAAACCCTGATGTTGTTGAATATAGAGTGACTGTTGCCAGACCTATTGAATTGGTCTTTGCGACTATGTCGCCCAGAACCCCGAGAGTCGAAAGGTTCGTAAATGTCACGTTCACATTCGGCACAGGGCTGCCATTACCGTCAAGGACCTTTGCCTTAAAATATAGATACGAATTCGTCTGGGCTATATACTGCAGCGGCAACAGCTGGACTATCGACGGCAGGCCAGGGTTGTTACCCGCAGGTTCGCTCGAAAGATTGCTTCCGCTGCTGCAGCCGGCTATCATCACCAGTGCGGTAAAGAGCGCCAAGGCTGATAATATCTTTTTCATTCTCCTCCCTCCTACGAGCACTTGTTGAAGTCAGCCAGCCAGATATCATGTTCGACCTGGAAGTACGCTGACTGTCCGTATTTACTGACAAACCTGCAGTTCAATTTCGCAATATAATGTGTAGGATATTCGACAGGCCCGTTTAAGTTCAAAAAGTCATCATAATATTTGACCTTCCTCTCAATGTCCATTATGGTGATCGGACAGGCATTCGGACCGACCGTCAGCCTGCAGTTCGGATATATTGTAAAGTTCTCTATAATCGGCGCTGCAGGGTCCTGATTAGCCTTCAGATAAGTTACCTGGCATTCTTCAAGCTGAGCAGGCACTGCCCAGTTCAGGGGGTTGGGGGCCAGAGCAGCCAGCTCAACCGTCAAAGTGGCATCTTCCCTGAAAAGACCTGGCTCAGGCTCGCCGCTAGGGCATATAAAGATATTTGCGTCAAAGTCCGGGCTTGAAGTGGCTACGCTTACAGAGAGCACCTGAAGGCCGCTGTCCGAACCGCCGGTAGATCCCGGCGCGCCTCCGGTATCGCCTCCGCAACCGGCAAGGGATACAAGAAAAACAAGAAAAAGTCCTATCCCATAATATTTAGTTTTCATCTGCTCTCCTCTATATTATTTTTGGTTATCATGCCTTTCATGAATCTCCGGATCCTCCCGCCTTATTTCAGCGCGCTGAATTCAACAATCTTGGGCGAGATGAATATCAGAATCTCACTTGTAGTTTCTGTGTTAAATTCCTTTTTGAAAAGTCTGCCCAGCAGCGGAATTTTATTCAGGCCCGGGACCCCGTCTTCGGTCCCCCTATTGGTCTGCTTGTAAATTCCGCCGATAACTATCGTATCACCGTTGTTTACGAGAACCGTGGTATCAACCGTATTCTTCGCCACATCCGCGCCTGTTGAAGTGCCTGAGGCTATCAGCCTCAGCAGCTCGTCTTTTGTTATCTTCAGGTGCATTAGAATCGCTCCGCCCGGCGCTATCCTCGGCTTGACATCAAGGCTCAGAAGGATCGGAACTTCCTTGAGATCCGTTTTATCGCTCGTCGCTATAGGTATCTGGAGGTTACGGCCCTGGGTGATCTTTGCCTGCTCATTGTTCATGGTCATGATCCTCGGATTGGAAAGTATCTTGCCCTTTCCGAAGCTCTCCATAGCAGACAACTGGAGATCAAGCGCGTAGTTGAGAGCCCTGTTAACATACCCAAAGCCTATCGCGCCGCCGGAGCCGAAGCCGACCGCAGCTGGAAGGTTCACGAGCAGGTTGTTGCCTGTTATGCCCGTATTGCCGAGGCCTCCGCTGACAGAGCCTATGGTCAGCGTATCGCTTATTCTCGGTTTTATGAAGTTCAAGCCCCACTGAATACCGAGCTCTTTTGTATAATCAGTATTTATCTCGACGATCTTGGCCTCTATCATCACCTGTCTGGCCTGCATATTTTCCTGGTCGATCTCTTTTATCAGAGCCCCAAGTCTTTCGACATTGGCCGCAAGGTCATTCACTATGAGTGAACTGCCCCTTTCATCACGTGAGATCGTGCCGCGAGAGCTCAATATCTTTGCCTTGTCGATCGCATCCTGAAGCTTATCGAGCGCCGCATAATTTACGGGGTATATCCTCGTAACAAGCTCTCCTGCCTCGGATTCAGCCTTTTTCGTCTTGATGAAGTCGTCTATCTCCCTCGCCACAACGTTGGCGGGAACTATCCTGATGATATTTCCGTCAACGAGCTTAGCAAGCTGGAACGTTCTCATGATAAGGTCAAGGGCCTGGTCCCAGGGCACATCCATCAGTTTAAGATTTATCCTTCCCTTGATATCAGGGTGAACAACGATGTTATAGCCGCTTATATCGGCAAGCAGCCTGAAGATCGGGATGATGTCTGCATCCTGAAAATCAAGGTTGATCTTCCTGCCGGTAAACTTGCCGTGTTGTCCCCATTTTTCAGTATCTGAGCTCGTGATTGTAGGAGTGGCAGAAGGGGCAGAACTCCCGGCAGCAGCCATATCCTTTTCAGGCGTTTTTGAGACGCTAATCTCTTTTTCAGGAGCCTTGGCAACGACCTCTTTATCTTCAGGCTTTGCCTTGGGTGATTCTTTGGCTTTGGCCTTTGCCTGAACAACCGGCTCTTTCTCTGCAACCTCTGCCTTTGCGATCTCCTTTTTCTGTAAGGCTATCTCGATGGAGTTGCCTACGGCGGTAACTTCATAGTTCGTCTTTTCCTTCAGATCGAGCACAAGCCGTACCTTATCTTTATGTTTGCCGACCCGCAGCGCCTTCAGGGGAGGTACAGCGCCTTTGGGCAGGGCGGTCTTCAGCGTTACGCCTGGGATATCCACAACTATCCTTCCATCAACAGGAAATACATTGGACATTATGGACCCGTCTCCGGTGATCATCACCTTCACGGCATCATCGGATTTCCTTACCTCTATGCCGGTTATGGCGGTAGCCTTCGGAAGAACAGGAGCGGCGGCTTCAGGGGCCTTCGGCATCTCAGCGGCTTTCTCTTCAGCCGGCTTTGGCGCCGGAACTTCTGCTGCCTCCGGCTTTGCAGCCTCTGCCGGAGCAGGTGCAGACTCGGAAGGCGCCGGGGCATTCTTGACTTCCGCCAGCACAACAGGCTCTTCTGCCTTAACAGTCAGCGACAAGGTATTATCTCCGTAACTCGGCACTACCGTTGCAGGGGTCTGCATGGTAACATCGATCTTTACTGACGGCTTGGGAGAGTTTATCTGCACAGGAACGGCCTCTGTTATGCCTCCCTTATCAAATACCATCTTGTCCTTGATGGCCCCCAGGGTCATATCAGCAATCTCTATGGTCATCTTATAGGGATCGCCGGAACTGTATATGGTATAGGTAAATGACTTATTGCTCCTGATCAATAAGGTATTATCCTGGACCTGCATGTCTGTGATGACAGGGACATCCGGTATTGTCGATGCCTCTTTCATCCCCGGCGCTGTTGCACAGCCGACGACGAATGTCAGGAAAATAATTGATAAAAGCAGTTTTGTTGTCAAATTTTTTTTCATTCTTCCCCCTCCTTGCGGAGTTTCAATATGGTGTCTTTAGTCTTCATCTGGCCTTTGTAATCTTTCACCTGTTCCTGTATCAGGACATAGTCTTTGGTTATCTTTTCAACTTTACCACCGTAAAGCCCCAGAGTCATGCCCTTTTTTATGGTATATGACTTATTGTCAGGCAGTGTTATCATGGCGTAGTGCTGCTGACTATCCCAGGCTATAGCTATCAGTCTTATTTCATCAACATCATAATTTTCGACAGGATTCAGCTTCTTCCTCTGAGGTTTCTCCTTTGCCACAACTATGAGTGACAGGAAGGGATCCCTTCTCCCCTTTGCATCGTAAACATAGACCTCCTTCTCGACCTTCGGCTCTTCCTTCTGCTGCGCCGCAGGTTCCGGGGACGCCGGCTTCGGAGCCTGAGCTACAGGCTTCGGAGCAACAGGTTTTTTCTCCCCGCATCCTGATATGCCTGAAATCAGCAGAGCGCTCACCAAGAAGAAGACCAGCTTATGTATAATCGTTGACATCTATTTTTTGACCGCCTCTTTTTTGCCTGTATCCTTCTTGCCTGTGTCCTTCTGAGCAATCTCAGCCTCAGGCACTGCGGAATAAGTTGCTGCTGTAAAAGAAATCTCCAGCAGGTTGCTCCCTTTTATCACCTTCGGGGTTCCCATTTTAAGGTTATTGACATTTACAATCCTGTTCAGCTTTGTCAGGCTGCTTAAAAACCCACCCAGATCGTGATAGGTTCCGCTGACGCTTACGCTGACAGGTATTTCATATACTATCCCGCTGGAGTGCATTACCTTTTGAGAAGGTTTCCAGGATTTCATCTCAAGGCCCGCACTAATGCTGAGATCAGAAACCTGCTTCAGCAGGCTCGATATCTCTTTCTCCTCCGGCAGCTGCTCTTTCAATTCATTCAGCCGGTTCAGAAGCCTTTCATTTTCCCTCATCAGTATCTCAAGCTTTGCCCCTTTAGCCTGACTTTCAGCGATCTGATTGTTCTGTTCATCGATCTTCTTGTCAAGAACCTTTATCTCTTTTTGCTTCGGGGTTATCGCCAACATGATAATAGCCACCGCAACAATAACCGAGGGCAGAAGGGAAAGGATTACCCTAACATATGACGGCAGTGTTTTCAGATCAAGCTTTAGGGCCATGTCAGTTCTTCACCTTGAACGTTAATTTAAACCCGTACGAAGAAAATCCGGATATCTGAGCCTGTATCGATTCCTGCAGATACACGTCGGTAAATACATGAGAATTCTTCAGGTTGTTCACATAATTGACGACATCGGTATTCGTAAACGCAGTGCAGCTCAGGTTTATGTCTGTACCCCTCATATCCATGGAGTTAACCCAGACTCCGGCGGGCAGGAGAGCACTGATCTCGTCAAGCGCCTTGACAGGGATGGTCTTGTTTTTCCCCAGCTGCTCAATGATCTCTTTGCGTCTCTTAAAATCGGCATTGCGCTTCTCATAGTCTTCAACAGCCCTTATCTTCTCTTTCAGCTCAAGAATCTTTTTTTCATTCTCCGCGACCTGGTTCTTCCGGGTCAGAAGCTTTGCATTATAGAAATAAAACAGATATGCCATTATTGCCGCAGTCAGGATAAAAAGACCGAATCCCGCTATAACAAAGGTCGGCAGAGGTTTAGCCTTCTTTTTCTTCTTAACCGGCAGTAAGTTTATTTTTATCATCTGTCTCCCTGCTTTCTCAGGGCCAGTCCTACAGCAACTGCCATCATGGGAGCAGTCTCTTCGATATATGCCTTGTCAAACCTTTTGGGTATCCTGACATTTCTGAAAGGTTCAGCCACCCTGGTCTCTATTCCTGTTCTGTCTGAAATCAGAGAAGCAAAATTTTTCAGAAGGGCGCAGCCTCCACTGAGTATAACCTCTGCAATATCTTCGTGGACGGTCGTGCTCCGGTAATAATCAAAGGATCTGACGATTTCACTGAGTATCTCTTCTGAGGCCGCCTCTATTACAGAAGTTGCATCCTCGGGATTGACGTTCTCTATCGCTTCTCCGCGTTTCAGTTTCTCGGCATTTTCATATGATATATTGAATTCCCTCTGGAGAGCCTCGGTGTGAAGGTTGCTGCCGAGCGAGCTGTCCCTTGTGAAGAGGGATATTCCGCCTTTAAGAATGCTGAGGTTAATTGTGCTGGCTCCGATATTCAGAAGTGCAACGTTCTTGTCAGGGGAGATCTCATAGTTGATGCCGTACATGTTCTCAAGGGCAAAGGAGTCGATGTCCACGACTATGGGATTAAGGCCGGCTTCCTTGACCACGGAGATGTATTCGTTGATGATATCTTTCTTAACCGCCACAAGTATCACGTCCATCTGCCCCGGCTCGTCCTTGGGTCCGATAATCTGGAAGTCGAGGTTTACGTCCTCGATATCGAAAGGCACATATTGCTCGGCTTCAAACTTGATCGACTCGGAGAGCTCTTCCTCTGACATCTCCGGCAGCGAGATCCTCTTGATAATCACTGAAGAATGCCCGGACATGGAGATAACGGTATCCTTTGTTTTGATACCGGTCTTCTTGATCATCTCTTTCAGGGAATCGACGAGTCTGATGGAATCTATGATCGACCTGTCAACGATCAGTTCAGGAGGCAGTGGATGAATATCAAAGAGATCGAGCTCATATGTCCCCTTCGACTCCTTAAGCTTGACGGTCTTGATATAGCTTGAACCTATGTCTAATCCTATTGATCCTTTTCCACCAAAAAGCATAGTTTATGAATACCAGAAAAAAAAATTCTTGTCAAGGATTTTTTTTAAAATAATTCTGTTATATCCGCTAGTTTAAAGAAAAGCCTTAGAAATTAGTTTAACAATTAAAAAAATCAAGTTATAATTTTAGGATTCTTTCAATGGATAAAACGCCTGAATTTACTCTCCCTATGCCGAATAAATTCCCACCCGGGCCTTTCATCCTGAGGAGCGTATTTTCGGCCTTTCCGCGTATTTTATCCGTCATGATCTTCATTCCGTTCCTCGCTTTTTTATACTCCTCATCACCAAGAATTATTTCTTCCACTGCGGCCAGGGCGCTGTCCACGGAGTAAAAACTTTTTTCATCAGCCACCAGATATTCCCCCTGCATCCGGTCAGCTCTTTTTTCGGGCATCGATGACGAAGACTCATCATGACTGCAGGACTCATAAGAGAGCAGATCATCAAAGGTGACAGAATCTTCTATGCCAAAAAAACCGATACCTGTCCTTTCGAGTGAAACAAGATGAGCCCCGGCGGACAGTTTTATTCCGATATCATCGCAGAGTGTTCTGATATATGTGCCTTTTGAGCAGGCGACCTCCAGATCAACAAAGGGGAGGTCAATATCTGTAATCTTAAGATAATATATATTGACCTGTCGTTCCGGTCTTTCGATCTCAATACCTTTTCGGGCAAGCTTGTAAAGGGTCTCTCCCCCTATCTTGACTGCGGAGTACATAGGAGGCTTCTGCATGATAATGCCACTGAAGGACATGATGGCCCTGTCAATATCAGCTGAGGACAGAAAGGATATATCCCGCCGCTCAATAATCCTGCCCTCGGCATCACAGGTATCGGTCCGTTCGCCAAGCTTCAACCTGGCACGATATTTTTTATCCATATCAACAAAGAACCGCACGATCTTTGTTGCCTCCCCCAGACAGACAAGGAGCACACCGGTAGCCAGGGGATCCAGGGTGCCTGCATGCCCGGCCTTCCTGACCCCCAGAATCTTTTTTACTTTGGTTACAGCCTGCTGAGAGGTAATGCCCATGGGTTTGTTGAGATTGATTATTAAATGCATGGGAGAGATACTGAACATTCAGCAGGCTTTGGGCCGCAGGCTATAGGCCCGGGACATTAAGCCTCACCGTCTGCTGATCCTTGCATAAGCCTTCGCAAGTGATGTCTTCAGCCCCTTAAGGTCAGTCCTCATTCTGAATCCTGCAGCGTTCTTATGTCCTCCACCGCCGAACTCCTCTGCTATCTCAGCCACATTGACTGCGCCCTTTGACCTCAGGCTTGCCTTCCAGAGACCGTTATCCAGCTCCCTTAACAGGGCAGATACCTTTACGGTGTCTATCATCCGGGGGAAATTGGAAAAGTTTTCCGTATCCTCGTCCTGTGTGCCTGTTTTCCTGAACATATCCCGCGATATATAAGTTATCGCCAGATCATTTTTAATCTCAAGAGTGTTTAACGTCATGATCAGGAGGTCGAACCTCTTTTTCCCCCATGTCTCATATATGGCGTCAGCAATATGGTTCGGATCAGCCCCTGAAGTTACGAGCTCGGCCCCAACCCTGAGCACCTCTGCAGTTGTATTGCTGTATCTGAATGTGCCTGTGTCAACAGAGACCGCGGTGTAAAGATTTGAAGCCATAGCCGCAGTCACGGGAATGCCCAGGGTTTTTATGATGCGATATACCATAATCCCTGTGGCAGCAGCAGTGCTGTCAATCCACCTGACATCACCGAAGTCCGCTTCGGTTTCATGGTGGTCTATCACCACTGAATATCTGAAACCGCCTGCGGATAATGCGGCCCTCTCTGGACTATTGCAGTCCAGGAGCACAAGGGTGCAATTCTGTCCCAGATTTCTCGTCATCCTGGATCTGAATTTTTCATAACCGGGGAGAAACCTGTAAGAAAGGGGAATAGGGTCCCTGCTATAAACGAAAGTCTTCTTCCCCTGGAATTCAAGGGCCATTGAAAGGGCCAGCGCCGAACCGATTGCATCGCCGTCAGGGTTTATATGCGTTGCGATAAAAAAAGAATCCCCCTGCCCCAGCGCAGAGAGGATTTTTTTAGGAGCCTTCATCCTTTTCTTTAATCTCGTTAAGGAGTTTGTCTATCTTGAACCCGTATTCTATCGAGGTATCAAGCCTGAATTCTATATTTGGAATAAACTTCATCTTCAGTCTCTTTGAAAGAGCTGAACGGATAAAGCTTTTTGATGCATTGAGGATTTCGAAGGTAAGATCCCTCTCTTCTTCCTTCAGGATGCTCACATAAACCTTGGCGGATTTAAGATCCGGGGTCATGTCGACCCCTGTTACCGTAAGGAATCCCAGCCTGGGATCCTTGAGCCGGTACATGATAATGTCAGCTACCTCTTCGCGAATAAGGTCGCTGACCCTCTGTGAACGTTTGTAAGGGAGCATAGTTTCACCTGTGAGTTCTTATATCTAAAACTGATTCAGAAGACCGAACTGAAAACCCGGGACCAGCCCGGCTATGGCCATGTTGAGAAATCCACCTGAATGTCCTGCTGATGACCTGGGTATACCCTGCAATACAGGGCGCTAAATAAACCCTATAATTTTGCTGCTATCTTTTCTATGATGAAGTTCTCCAGGACATCTCCCACCTTGATATCATTGAAGTTTTCAACCAGGATCCCGCATTCATAACCTGTCTGAACCTCTTTCACATCGTCTTTGAACCTCTTCAGTGTGGCGATCTTACCTTCATAGACAACTATATTATCCCTCAAGACCCGTATCCCGTCGCAGGCCCGGGACATATACCCGTCAATGACATAGGCGCCTGCGATAGTGCCTATCCTGGATACCGGGAATAACTGTCTGACCTCAGCCCTGCCAAGGACCTTCTCCCTGAGGGTGGGCTCCAGCATCCCTTCAAGCGCTTTTTTGACATCCTCTATTGCCTCATAAATGACGTTATAGAGCCTGATGTCTACACCTTCTTTTTCTGCTGTCTGGGAGGCCTTTGTCTCCGGCCTCACATTAAACCCTATAATAATTGCGTTGGACGCAGCAGCAAGCATCACGTCCGATTCGTTGATCCCGCCTACAGAGGTATGTATTACCCTCACCTTGACCTCGGGATGCAGAATATTTTCAAATGCATCCTTGATCGCCTCAACAGAACCCTGCACATCCCCTTTTATGATTATGTTAAGTTCCTTTATCTGACCTTCCTTTATCTTTGTGTAAAGTTCATCAAGGGTCAGTTTTTTTGCCTTTGCTATATCGAGCGACCTCTGTTTTTGTGCCCTGGTCAGCGCAATCTGCCTGGCCCGTTTTTCATCCTGGACAACTGTAAATACATCTCCCGCAGAAGGCACCTCGGAAAATCCGATAACCTCTACCGGGGTTGACGGTCCGGCATACTGAATACGCCTGCCCGAATCATCAATGAGAGCCCTTACCTTGCCTACATGCATGCCTGACAGGAGCGCCTCTCCTACCTTCAGGGTCCCTGTCTGCACCAGCAGCGTCGCTACCGGACCTCTCCCCCTGTCAAGTTTTGCCTCTATGATGGTCCCTCTTGCCTCCCTGTCGGGATTCGCCTTTAGCTCCATGACCTCGGCCTGAAGGAGTATCATTTCAAGAAGGTGTTCGATTCCCAGACGCTTCTTGGCAGAGACCTCAACAAAGATATCATGCCCGCCCCATTCTTCAGAGATTATCCCTTGCTCTGAAAGTTCACTCTTGACCTTTGAAGGATTTGCCTCAGGTTTATCTATCTTATTGACAGCCACGACAATCGGGACATTTGCCGCCTTCGCGTGATTAATCGCTTCGACCGTCTGGGGCATGACTCCGTCATCAGCGGCAACGACAAGGACAACGATATCTGTGACCCTTGCGCCTCTGGCCCTCATAGAGGTGAATGCCTCGTGACCAGGGGTATCGAGAAAGACAATGTCCTTGCCCTTGAGATTTATCTTATACGCACCGATATGCTGGGTGATTCCTCCTGCCTCGGTCTCGGTAACCTTGGTCTCCCTGATCGCATCGAGAAGGGATGTCTTCCCATGGTCTACATGTCCCATAATGGTAACAACCGGAGCCCTCGGATGAAGACTTGCGGCATCATCCTGCACCTCTTCAGGCGTCACATCTTCCTCAACCGATGAAAGCTCCATCTTTACACCGAAACTGTCGGCGACCAGAAGAGCTGCATCGGTATCAACCGGCTGGTTTATGGTAGGCATATAGCCCAGTTCCATGAACTTTTTTATCACATCAGAGAATTTCAGTCCGATGAGTTCGGCAAATTCCTTGACCGTTGTCCCCTCTCGGAGCTTGAGGTTCTTCTTTCTCGGCATGGTCGACAGGACAGGGTGTTTCAATTCGGGTTTCTGACCCGGCCTCATCCTTTCGCCCTTTTTATTCGTTCTGGTGTCATGCCATTTTTTCGGTTCAATCTTTCTGATAGCCTGGAAGGCCCTCTGGAGGCCGGGCTTTGCCTTGAATTTTTCGATCTTTTCTGCCTCGACCTCTTTTTTGAAACGGTCAGGAAGAGGTATCTCCTCTTCGGTTTCCAGTGATGGGGGAACAGGAGCCGTAACTGCTTCGGAAGGGAAAGGCTTGTCTTCAGGTAAAGCAATTTCTGCTGCAGGTTCTCTTTTAATTTCCTGTCTTGCGGCAGCTGGAGGCGGCGTCTTTTTCGCAGGCGCAGCGGCCTCAGCTGTCTGTACAGGCCTCGCTGTCGTGCCCCCTGCAGGCTTTGCAGACTTGTCTTTCTCTGCTGCCTTGGCGGCAGGGGCAGGTTTTGCCGGTTTCTCCACCTTAGGAGCAGGTGTCTTTGCAGATACAGCAGCCGATGATAAAACGCGGGTTACCTTTTCAGCAATCTCGCTCTCAATGCTCGAGGTATGTGTTTTGCCTTCTATACCGAGCCTGGAAAGCTCGTCCAAAATCTCCTTGCTGTTTTTATTCAGCTGCTTTGCTAACTCGTATATTCTAACTTTAGACATTATCCTCCAGCCTTGTGCAGCTTTCTTTTTTATTTCTGGACATTACTGCAAGCCTTGTATCATTAATCTTAAAATGTTATCATAAAAAACCTTATTTATGCAATTCTGAAAGGAGGGACTTAAATTGGCAAGTTGTACTGCATGCGGAAAGAAAAAAACAGTCGGCAATAATGTTAGTCATGCCAACAATAAAACCAAGAGACGGGTTTTCCCAAACCTGCAGAGGACGAGGATAGCCACTTCAACCGGCATTAGACGGGCCTATGTCTGCACCCGCTGTCTTCGTTCAGGTGTCGTTCAGAAAGTCGTTTAGGTGGAAAAGACAGATTCCCTGCTGAAGCCCATTCTCAAGAAGCTTGGGATTGCAGACGGAGTCTGTCTTAGCCGTATTAAAACGGAGTGGGACAACATCTTTACTGAACCCCTCTCCTCTCACATGTTTCCATCGAAACTCTTTGAAGGAGAACTTCTCCTGAATGTCGATTCTCCGATATGGATGCATCAGCTCGGTTTTTACAAGCAGGAGATCCTGAAAAAACTGCGTCGTTATGGCATAAGAGACGTGCGCTTCAGTTTAGGAAGGATTCCCAGGAAAAAAGGTTCTGAACAGCCCCCAAAAAACACTCGCTGTCTAACGCCCCGCGACATAACGTTTATCGATGAGATTATATCCGGCATAACCGACAATGACCTGAAAGAGGCTGTCAGGGAAGCGGCAAAAAAATCCCTGCAGTCGTCCGGACCTGCCCGGTAACCTCGCCCGATGCCTGGGCCTGACCTGATCCAGGCTTCAGATCAAAGGGTATTACGCTGATTCAGCCTGTTTTTCGTAAATCAGGATGGGCTTTTCTTTCTTCACCACCGTCTCCTCGGTTATCATGCATTCCTTGATACCTTTCTGCGAAGGTATTTCATACATGACATCGAGCATGATCTCCTCGAGAATCGCCCTGAGCCCTCTGGCACCTGATTTGCGCTGCACGGCCTTTCTTGCGATAGCCATAAGGGAGCTGTCCGTGAACTTCAGCCTGACGTTATCAAATGACAGCAACTTCTGATACTGCTTGACAAGGGCATTTTTCGGCTCTACCAGAATTTTTACAAGTGATGCCTCGTCGAGCTCTTCAAGGGTCGTAAAAACCGGCAGCCTGCCGATAAATTCAGGTATTAGCCCGTATTTAATAAGGTCCTGAGGTTCTGTCAGGTTAAGCATATCGCCTATCTTCTTTTCGGCCCTGCTCGTTACCTGGGTACCAAAGCCCATGGTCTTCTTCCCTGTTCTCTGCTCCACGATGCCGTCGAGTCCTATAAAGGCCCCCCCGCAGATAAAGAGGATATTGGTTGTGTCAACCTGAATGAAATCCTGCTGCGGATGCTTGCGGCCTCCCTGCGGAGGGATATTGGCGATCGTACCTTCCACAATCTTGAGGAGCGCCTGCTGAACACCCTCTCCTGAAACATCACGCGTTATGGAGGGATTATCTGACTTTCTGCTTATCTTGTCTATCTCATCAATATACACTATCCCCCTCTGCGCCTTCTCCACATCGTACTCAGCTGCCTGCAGAAGTTTCAGAATGATATTTTCCACGTCCTCGCCGACATAACCTGCCTCAGTAAGAGTCGTTGCGTCTGCAATAGTAAATGGAACGTCGAGAATCATTGCAAGTGTCTGGGCAAGCAAGGTCTTGCCGGTGCCTGTCGGCCCGATCAGCAGGATATTGCTTTTCTGGAGTTCAATGTCAGACTCCGCGGGATTATAGATCCTTTTGTAATGGTTGTGCACGGCAACAGACAGGATCTTCTTTGCCCTTTCCTGGCCTATCACAAAATCATTCAGAACGCTGTGAATCTCCTTGGGTGTCGGCAGCTTAGGCAGTGCGACGCTGCCTGTGTCAACATACAGTTCATCAGCGATTATTTCATTGCAAAGCTCGATACATTCATTGCAGATGTAGACAGTCGGCCCTGCGATCAGCTTCTTTACCTCGTCCTGTCCCTTTCCGCAAAATGAACATTTCAGAGCCTCTTCATCTTTTTTTGCCATGCAATCCTCCAGATAAAATCCGTAATGGGCAATGCCCAATCCGTGGGTAGAACTTAATCATGCGAGCTACTGAGCATCGCTCACCGTCACAGGACGACCTTATTTTTCTTCACCGTATGGATCACCTCGTCGACGATTCCGTATTCCTTCGCCTCATCCCCGGACATGAAAAAGTCCCGGTCGGTATCTGCCTGGATCTTTCCAAGAGGCTGTCCTGTATGCAGGGCAATGATCCGGTTCAGGTTCTCCTTCAGCCGCAAGATCTCTCTTGCATGAATTTCGATATCCGTCGCCTGCCCCTGAAAGCCTCCCATAGGCTGGTGAAGCATTATCCTGGAGTTCGGAAGGGCAAACCTCTTTCCCCTTGTTCCAGCGGAGAGAAGCAGCGCACCCATACTTGCAGCCTGCCCGATGCAGTAAGTGCATATATCCGGCTTCACATACTGCATGGTGTCATATATTGCAAGCCCTGCAGATACAACCCCTCCCGGCGAATTCACATACAGATGTATGTCCTTATCCGGGTCCTCTGTCTGGAGAAAAAGGATCTGGGCAATAATCGTATTTGCGGCAATATCATCAATCGCACTGCCCAGAAAGATTATCCTGTCTTTGAGCAGTCGTGAATATATGTCATACGCCCTTTCAGACCTGCCGGTCTGTTCAATTACTATCGGAATAACGCTCATTCTACGCTCCTTTTATTATTTCTGCCTTAGAGAGAACCAGGTCCAGGGCCTTTTCGTCACGTATGGTGCGCCTGAGATTATCCAGTGATCCGTCCCTGGTGACAAAGAGGTTTATCACCGCCTCCGGAGTAGCCTGAAAATGCCGTGCCAGGAGTGATATCCTCTCCTTGAGCTCATCTTCAGAGACCGAGACGCCCTCTTTTTCTGCAATCAGATCAAGAAGTATTCCGGTTTTGACATGTCCGATCGCCTTTGGCTTAAACTCCTCTGCGAGGCGGGCGTCTTCTGCTGCCGTGGATATCCCTTCTTCCGAGCCGGATAACTGTTCCTGCGGCTTCACCCTGGAATGCTTTTCATTAAGCACAAGAGTCTCCAGTTCCTTCTCGAGGAGCGACTCGGGGATCTCGAACTCGTGCGTCCGGATTAATGTCTCCAGCAATTTCTCTTTCTGCTGGCCCGCCGCCCTTTCCTTCTTTGATTTCTGAATACCCTCTCTGACTTTCTCCCTTAAGGCCTCCAGATTTTCATGGCCAAAATCTTTGGCAAGTTCATCGTCAATAAGCGGGAGTTTCTTCTCCTTCACCTCTTTAATGGTTATGCGCAAGCGGCTGCCTGCCTCTTCTTTTTCGGTTCCGCCTTCAAAGGACGGCAGGGTAATATCTACCACATCTCCCTTTTTCCGGCCGACCACGGTATCGAGGATACCTTTCGGCACAAGATTATTTCCGAGGTTCATAACCTGATCCTTGGCCGAGGAAAGCTCTCTGTTTTCGACTGGATCAAGCTTCACATAATCAATCACCAGGAGGTCTTCAACTTTTATCTCCCTCTCGACCACGTCATACATTGCACGTCCTTCCTGCAGGCCCTTGATGGCATCCTCAATCTCCTTTTCATCAACCTGGACAGGTATTTCGTCAACTTTTAACCCTGTATATTGCAACTCATCGATCTTTGGCCGAACCTCTATAGTTAGAGCAAACGAAAGCGGCTGATTCTTTCTGACCTCCAGTGAGCCCTCAAATTTCGGAAGGGAAACAGGAACGAGCGAGGCCTCATTCATTGCCTTTGAATAATATTGGGGAATCAGTCTGTCAATAATATCCGCCTTTATATCATTCCCGAACTTCTTTTCGATCAGGGTCACAGGTGCCTTCCCAGGCCTGAATCCAGGTATCCTCGCGTTCTGCCTTATCTTGGCAAGAGATGTATTGAATTCCTGCTCTATGATTTCTGTAGGTATCTCGATCTTCAGCCGTTTTTTCGTTGCACTGATATCCTCAACTGCTGCGCTCAATTTCGCCTCCTCGTATGTTTATTTACTCTAAAATAATACCTTCTCATTAGTCAATTTTGTGCTGCTTAATCAGCGATTTCGGCAGAGATTTATGGATGAAAGATGATGCGGTTTCTGGTAAAGTTATACCATCATGGGATACATGAAAATAACCAGTCCTGCAAATTTACGCATCAAGGATGCGCTGAAAGTCCGAGACAGACAGGCGCGTGCCCGTCAGGACTCCTTTGTCATCGAGGGAAAGCACCTGATCGGGACGGCCCTTGCATCGGGTGCCGCGATACATGAGGTCTTTTTTACCGGCTCCTTCTCCCGGGAAAAAGAGGGCAGAGAAATGCTCAACTTGCTCTCCTCCAAAACCAGTATGCTATGGGAGGTAGCAGACAATATACTCGCCAGGCTCTCAGAGACATCAACTCCTCAGGGGATCGTTGCTGTTGTAACCTACACCTCGCCTCAGCTTCATGAACTGTATTTCAGAAAAACACCGCTTGTTGTAGTTGTTGACGGGATACAGGATCCAGGGAACCTGGGGACGATCATCAGGACCTCCGACGCAGCCGGCGCTGATGCCGTTATCCTCCTTGAGGGGACCTGCGACGCACGCCTGCCGAAGGTTATTAGGGCCACAGCAGGGAGTATTTTTCATCTCCCGGTTGTCAGAACAGATGCTGATACGCTTATGCGTTTTCTTGCAGAGAAAAAAATCCGGCTGGCGACTACCTCTGCAAGGACCGGGACATCTGTTTTTCTGGCTGACCTCAGAGAACCTGTAGCCCTTGTTTTCGGAAATGAGGCACGCGGAGTTAGGAGGCAGATAGAAGAAGCTGCAGACCTCTCAGTGCAGATACCGATCTATGGGAGGGCAGAAAGTCTTAACGTCGCAACGTCTGTCGCAATATGTCTTTATGAAGCGGTGAGACAGAGGGCCCCCGGCAATTCCTGATCGCCCTTGAGGAGCTGAACTATAATCCGGTCGGGTGATCTATAAATTCCACCGCAAGCCCGAACTTCTTCTCCATTAGCCTTCCACAAGCTTTAACGCCCGGCGTCTCTGTTGCATAATGTCCTGCAAACACAAGGTTTACTTTCATCTCCTCTGCCAGAGTATAGGCGCTGTGAGACGGTTCTCCTGTCAGAAAAGTATCAATGCCTAACTTATCAGCCTCGGTGATCGCTGACCATCCTCCTCCTGAGACCACCCCCACGTTTCTCACTTTCTTCCCGAAATCTATTACAGAAGATTTCGTCTTTAGTAAAGCATTTACTTCTGCAACGAACTGACTCAGCAACGTATCCTTCTTTGCCCTTCCCCAATAGCCTATTTTTCTGCCGTGGTATTCTCCAAACTCTCCCATGTTCCTGATCGAGAGGATCCTGAGAAGCTCTGCATTATTTCCGTATGAAGGATGCCAATCCAGCGGCAAGTGACAGGCGTAAAGGGAAATCCCTGCGTCGAGGAGCATCTTTACCCGGTCTCTCATCAGGCCCCTCAAAGATTTAATGCCTCCCCAGATAAGGCCGTGATGCACGAATAGAAAATCGACCTGTTTTCGAGACGCTTCCTGAAATACGTACTGGCAGGCGTCGACTGCGAGGCCGACCGTCCGTATCTTTTCCCTGCCCTGCACCTGAAGGCCGTTTAGGCTTTCATCTTTTGGAAAATCGGACAGGCCAAGTTCTGCATCGAGGAAGGAGACAAGTGTCTTAAGGGATATTTCTCTCACTTAAGCGGGGCAGGAGCAACGGCCATGGTCGAACAGGTTCCTTCCAGGTTGAACTGGTACGTTTCCCAATTCCCGCAGCCGGGGCATCTTCCTGACCATTCCTCTGAACTGTTGCCGCACTGAGTACAACAATAGGGAAGCCTGAATGCTTTCTTGGTATCGACCACCTTTTTATATTCGCGTATCGCCTTTTCCGGCTGGTTTCTTCTCAGGTAAAGATTCCCCAAAAGCTGATGAAGTTCGGGATACGAAACCCCTGAGGTATCAATACCCGAGAGCGTTTCAAAGGCGTCATCGATCATCTCCAGCCTGAAGAATAATTTTCCGAGGAAAAACTTAGTGACAGGATTGTTCGGATTTCTGGAAATGCTGTTCTTGTAAATACTTATCAGCCTTCCGGGCTCTCCGAGACTGATAAGCAGATCTTCGAGCCTGGCCAGTATGATCATCGATGAGCTGGTTTCGTAAGTCTTTTCGAGGAGGTTGACCGCCTCCTCGCTCTCGCCTTCCCTGAGCATGACCTCTGCAAGGCCAAGTGTTGCGGGAATGAAGTCCTTTTCTATCCTTAGCACCGTCTTAAACGCCTTCTTTGCCTTTTCCATCTGGTTATTTTCAAGGCTGTGCCTCCCATATTCGTACTTGTACCCGATCAGGTTCTCCTGCTCTCTCCTCCTGTCCTTCTCCGTATGCTCGTATTTCAGGATAGTCTTCTGCAGAGAAACGAGATCATCCCACCTCCCCTGTCTCTCCAATATCCGCCGTTTCCGGTACATGGCGGTAAGATTGGCGTCATCTATTTCTAAAATGTCATCAATATATTTGAGCGCATCAGCCCATCTGCCTGTCTTCTCCAGAACATTTTCGATGGCAAACAGGGTCTCGAGATTCTGAGGATTGATCATCCTGGCCTTCTGATAATAGCTGCCTGCTTTCTGGTATTCCTCCGCAGAAGCATGGATATCTCCCAGTCTGAGGAGGGCGTCAACATGATCAGGTTCCTCGGCAAGGATATCTTCGAGGGCCTCGCGTGCGGCATTTACATTATGAGCAAGGATGGCGTTCAGGGCTCTGGAATAAAGTGCCTGCACCTTGCTTTCCTGTTTCTGTCTCTTCTGCTGCTGCCAGTTATCGATAAACTTCTTAGTATCCCGGACAGTAAAATAGATGAGCATCATCAGCGCCCCGACAACGATCGACAAGAGTATCAGCCCGATCTTGGGGATCTCATAGACATCACTAAAGGGAATCACTATGGTTGTCATCTCCTTGTTATGAATGGCAAAGACCGCGAGGCCGGCAAGAAAGAGGACAAAAAGCAGAAGTGAGAGTTTACCCATCAGTGATGGTAGCTCCTTTTATGAATTATAGTGAAGGCCCTGAAGAGCTGCTCCAGAAGTACGAGACGGGTCATTTCATGAGTAAAGGTCATACGGGAAAGCGCTATCCTGTCCTGCGCCCCTTGCTTCACCCTATCAGAGACCCCGTATGCGCCGCCGATCACAAACGTAATCTCCGGCATATTCTTAACAATAAAGCCGGCAAACTCAACGGACGTGAGATGTTTCCCCTTATCGTCAAGAAGGACATACGGGCTCCGGCATTTCAAAATCCTTTCGCCTTCTTTTTCAACCATCCGCTGAATATCTGTTCCCTTCTCCTCTTTTATCTCATGAACTGCAATATGCGCATAAGGCTTCAGCAGCTTCTCGTATTTTCTGATCCCATCAAGCAAAAACTGCTCTTTTGTCTTTCCCGCCCATATCAGGTTTATCTTCATCTATCTCTATAATCTTTGCATCCATCCAGAGTTTTTCCAGGTTATAATACTCCCGCGTTTCCTTTTCAAAAACATGGAGTATCACGTCGCCGTAATCAAGGAGCACCCAGTGACTGTAATCAATCCCCTCTTTCCCCAGCGGTTTTATCCCGATGCGTAAAAATTCCTGCTCGACGAATTCAGCGACAGCCCTTACCTGTGTTGTGCTCTCGCCGGAACAGATAACGAAATAGTCTGCTATGACAGTCAGGTCTTTGAGTTCGAGGATTATCAAATCCACGGCCTTCTTTTTCAGCGCCGCTTTTGCTGCTTTCAGTGCTAGGTCTCTGCTTTTTAAGGGTAAGCCCTCCCTTTTTTCAATGTTTCAGGCCGTCAGGCACGGCTGCGTACAACCTGTTAGAAATTATAAAGGATTCAACTTTCTCTGGCAACAGGTATTTTACACTCCTCCCGCTGCATACGCGGCCTCTGATACCAGTTGCGGAAATCTCAAGTGGAGTGACGTTTAGAAGAACCACCTCTTTCCGAGTCTTCATTTCTGACCTGAAGGATTCCCTTTTCCCAATGTCGAGTCCGGACAAAATCTCGTCCTCTATAGCGAGATACGGCGATTTAACAAGGTCTGTAAACATGCTCCCCGGCCTGGAGAGTACAGCAAAGTTGGTCATGGAAACCAGCCTGTCCGGCATCCACCAGTTTGGGATGTCGAGAAAGGCATCTATCCCCAGCATGAAATACAAGTCGCTTGTATCATACGCATCGCAAAGCGCCTTGAGGGTATCAACGGTGTAAGATTTCCCTGGCTTTACGCATTCGATATCGAGAACCTCAAAAAACTCGTTCCCTGCGACAGCAAGCCGCGCCATGGCATATCTCTGCGACGCGTCTGCAACGTCGTCTGTCTTGAGAGGAGGATTCCCTGAGGGAATAAAAAGCACCTTGTCAAGACAGAGGAGTTCCCGCGCATCCTCAGCTGCCCTCAGATGCCCATAATGTATCGGATTAAACGTGCCGCCGAAGACCCCGATCTTCATCTCATTTTTATAATCACACGCCGGGACATCACTCCCTGAGCTGTCCATTACCCAGGACGATGAACTTAGTGCAGGTCAGTTCTTCCAGACCCATGGGACCGCGCGCATGAATCTTGTCAGTAGATATCCCTATCTCAGCCCCCAGACCAAACTGGTAACCGTCATTAAGGCGGGTCGAGGCATTGATCAGGACCGCAGCGGAATCGACCTCGCGGATAAAGCGCATGCCCTTTGCATAATCGTTCGTGACGATCGTGTCGGTATGGGCAGAGCTGTATGCTGCAATATGATCCATTGCCTCATCAATGTCTCTAACTGCTCTGATATTGAGAACCAGGTCAAGATATTCATTATGGTACTCTTCTGCCTGAATCGTTTGGACCGAAGGCACGATCTTCCTTGTCTCGGGACACCCCTTCAATATCACTCCTGCCTTTCTGAACCTGTCTGCCATGCCCGGCAGAAACAACCTGGCTATTTTCTTATCCACCAGCATCGTCTCCATTGCATTGCATGTGCCGGGTCTCTGGACCTTTGCATTAAAACATATCTCTTCAGCCATCTTAAGGTCCGCATCCCTGTCGACAAAGATGTGACATACTCCCTTATAATGTTTAAGGACCGGAATGCGGGAATTCTCGGCAACCGCACGAATGAGGCCTTCACCCCCCCGCGGAATGATCAGGTCTACTATCCCTTCGAGCTTCAGCATCTCCATGATGGCCTCTCTGTCCGGGATATCAATGAAGGTTATCGCCCCTTCATGCAGCCCCTCATACTTCGCAACGTCACGCAGTACCCTTACAATCGCCTTGTTGGAATGTATCGCCTCGGAGCCTCCCCGCAGGATTACCGAGTTGCCGGCCTTAAGACAGAGACTTGTTGCGTCAGCAGTTACATTGGGCCGGGACTCGTAAACAATCCCGATCACCCCGATGGGAACCCGCATCTTGCCGACAGTCATCCGGTTTGGTCTCTGCCACATCTTTATCACCTCGCCGACCGGATCAGGCAGTGCGGCGACCTCGATGAGACCCTGAGCCATTTCAGCGATGCGTTTGTCGCTGAGGGCGAGCCTGTCTATCATAGCCTTTGAAAGACCTTTCTTCTGCGCAGCTGCAAGGTCTTTCGCATTTTCCCTCATGAGCTCTTTCGAACGTTTTTCCAGAGCCGCCGCCATCTTTACCAATGCAGCATTTTTCTGATTCGAAGAGGCCCTGGCAAGAGAACGAGCACCTTCTTTTGCCTCTAAGGCCTTTCCAAGTACAAAAGCTTTTATATCCATTCAATCGCCTCCTCAGCCGGCATAGAAATATGTCTTTTAGGATACAAAATAAGCGGCTTTTTTAAAAGAGAAAATGCAGGCGCTATCGGAACTTACAGCTTACCGAGCATTCGGTCAAAACTGGTCTGTGTTGAATCCTCAGAGGAGTATTTCCTGTACTGCAGATATGTGTTCAGGACCTTCTTGACGTAATTTCTGGTCTCGGGAAACGGAATATCCTCGATAAACTCGTCAACTGACCTGTAATTCCCCTGATGTTCCCATTTCCTGACCATTACTTCTCCTGCGTTATATGCGGCAAGAACATGCGCAAGGGACCTGAATTCATTAACCAGGGATCTCAGATAGTATGTCCCGAGGGTAATGTTGTTTCTTATGTCGTTTATCTGGGATTCCCTCGTGATACCGAGTTTCAGGCTCCTGTCGAGCTGATATGCTGTTTGGGGCATAATCTGCATGAGCCCGCGCGCTCCCGCAACCGACCGGGCATCAGCATCGAATCTGCTCTCCTCACGCATCACAGAGAGCGCAAACAGCGGGTCAATATCGTTTTTCTTCGAGATACTTTCAACATCTTCCCAGAAGGCAAGGGGATACCAGAAACGGTGCATTTTCTCGGAATACGGGATAGTCGTTGCCACCCCTATCGCACGCCTGAATTCCCCGAGTTCATTGAATTTTCCAACCACGTAGAGGAGACCCGGGAGGGATTCAGTCTTTTGGGTGGCGTATACGAGCTCCTGCACCGCTTCCCTCGGCATATCCAGAGATAGAAGTGCCTCGACCCTCTCAAATCGATGATATCTGTCAGGCGGGATCCCGCCGCCCTTCCAATCAGAAAAGGATGCCGGGCTTGCTGCTCTTCCCTTGTCCCTAATTAAAACGAGTGCGCCGTAAAAATTATTCTCTAACTTCGCCAGAGCGCGATAGAAAGGCCCTGTATCCTCACCTGCAGCTTCAGCGCTCTTTGCCCTCCAGTAGAGATATTTTGGATCCCCGTATTTGGCATACAGCTCAGAAAAGATTTCAGAGGATTTCTTATATTCTGCAGCGAGATAATGTGTCCATCCAATACCCCACAGCGCCTCTTCACGCTCAAGTGGATAGCGGCCGAGAACATCACGATAGAGTCTTACAGCCTCTCCAAAGTCTTTTCCCCTCCTCTTGTCCGCGGCAACAGAAAGCAGAAGAGAACCTGCCCGCTTGTCATTTGCAGCAATGAGAGTGCCGAGGGCTTCTTCAAAGCCCTGCCTGTCGCCGGCCCGGTACATGGAGCGAGCAGTGGAGTAATGGTCTGGTATCCCGCTGTATACTGCAGCTGCCTCTTTATAATCCTTCTGTCTGAACAGGGCGAGCCCAAGGTTTTTCAGTATCTCCTCCTTGTGCCTGCCGTCACCGTCTTTGAGGGCTCTTCTCAGCTCTTTCTCAGCCTCTTTGAATTCATACCTTTTTATGAGGGCACTCGCCCTTGTAATAGTATCCGAAGGCGTTATATCCTTTGAGTTCAATTCAGCATAGGCCCGGTGAGACTGATATCCTGCCTTAAGGTAAACACCCTTAAACACTGCAGTAGCCTTCTCCTGCTCCCCGGCCTGCCTCAGGAGATAGCCGTATGCAAGCGATATTTCGTCATCGTCGGGGTAGTCCCTGACATAGGCTTCGTAGAGGGTCGACAGATCCGGCCGCAAATTCTCTTTTACCTCCCTGATCTCGGAAATTCTTGCCTTCCTGATCAGAGATGAGGCAGGATACTGCCCGATAAGCGTCCGGAGAGCTTCATATGCCTTTTTGTGCTCCCCCAGCTTGTGGTAGGCATCGGAAAGATACAGCAATGCGTAATCGCCGAGCAGCGGATACTCAGAAGTCGCCTGCGCAAGATGTTTTACCGCCTCCTCATGTCTGCCGGCATCAAGACAGGCCTTCCCGATTTTGAGAAATGCCTTCCCTTCAGGATACTCTGCAGATACCCGGCGCAGGCAGAAGATCAAGAGGGGAAGAAGCACCATCAAAAGAAGGAAGAAGGGCTTAAATGTACTGACACTTACTTTTCTTCTCATAAAGACTTCCATTTTCATTACAGACGTGATGTCTATCAATATTATGATAAACAAAATGCCTGCTTTCAGCAACGGGTTTGTGACCTTCGTTCAGATGCAATCTAAATAGCATATTTCTCAGACACTGTGGTATATTTTTTCTATGATCAAAGACCTGAGGCTCCATGGCAGCATTGGAATCGCTGACTTTTTTGCCTTTGCCACAGGAGCAAGCACCAACAACACCTATTTCTACGAAGAGGAGCCGTCCCGCATACGATTTTTTTCGCGGGGAAATGAATTCACCATAACTGAAAACCATGTTACATATAAGGGCACAGGCGGCAGCTTCTGCGAATATATGTTTGGGGTAGAAAAACCGGTGAAGGATATGGAAAAGTCCGATATTCTGAACCGCCTGATCATGTTCGGAGCATTTCTGGACGATAGGGAACAGGTCGTTTTCACGAATAATACGGAAGGCATCGAGCCGTTTGGCAAGCTTTTTCTGCAGGGACATGCGGTTACCAATTATTATTTTATAGTTTCCTCCGAGTTTGGAGGTGATTACAGGAAACGCCAGAGGCAGATCCTGAAAGCCGTCGGGAAATTTCTGAAAAGGACGGCCCTGTTATCAGGTGACAGGGACACGAAACTCCTGAGCAGTTTTTGTTCTGAGCTGAACGAAGAAAGATCCATCGTCTTTATCTTCAAGATTATCAACCGGGCGAACCAGGAATATTACAGCTCATTCAGTAACTTTTATGCCAAGAACAGGGAACTCACACCCCAGGATGAACTCATACTCGAGGAGATTGTCCTGAAAAACGGGATCGACCGTTATCAGCAGGAACGCATGAAGATAGATGTCATGTACAAGCATCCTGACAACCGCATCGTCGTTGATGAGTACAGGGATATCCTGATGAAGGGAGTAGCCCGGGATACGCTTCATGCATCGGAGTATGCGCGACTGAACAGGTTGAGGACCCTCAGTATTCGTAACAATATCCCGATCGTGCTCTTCGACACCCTCGACGAACTTCTGCTTAAGGGCAGAAAGATCCAGGAGACGGAAGAACAGGAATATCTGAAAGATTCGAGGGCCATCCTCGAAAACCTTTTTTTCAAGGATCCTACGCTCAAACAGCATATCATAAAGGAAGATATCGTGAGGCTGATCAAGGCAAAACATATGGCTTATTCCCAAAATGACAGGGGATTTGAGCAGGTCCTGCTTGATATCGGCAAG
>JACRHE010000195.1 GCA_016217695.1 Nitrospirota bacterium
AGGGCGTTTACGATCCTCAATTTCTGCTCAGGCACGACCCTCGCAAAGATATTTACTGCGCCTATTTTTTGCTCAAGCTCTGCGTCACTCATCCGGTCCAGTTCATGTCCGGTTATCGCGCCGTCTGAATGTCTCAGCCCTATCTGCACAGCGATATTGCGGGCTGTCTCGGCATAGTCTCCTGTGATCATGATGACGCGTATCCCTGCAGTGTAACACTCCTGGATAGCATGCCTGACCTCAGGCCGGACAGGATCGGCAAGGCCTATGAGGCCCAGGAACCTGAAGGTGAAGTCATGCTGCAGGCCCGGCAGGTCGGTTTCCCTGAATTCAGCCCTTGCAACCCCGATCACCCTCAGCCCGTCCCGCGCCATATCGTCAATGTGCTCGGAAAGCTCCTGAAGCTCTTCACTCTCAAAGTGGCAGATGTCGGCGATAGCTTCAGGCGCGCCCTTGGCAGCTATTATATAGTCGCTGCCTTGCGGTGATTTCCAGACCCTGGACATGGAGAGAAGGCCCTGCGAAAGGGGATATTCCTGAACGAGCAGCCAGTCATCATGCAGATGCTCAGTATTGAAAAGCGCATGATCGCCCAGGTCTCTGAGCGCCTTATCCATTGGGTCAAGCGGATTTATCTGGCTTGCGAGTATGCTGAATTCAACCAGCTCGTGAAAGTCTTCAGGGAAGGTCTCTGTGATATGCTGAAGGTCATGGTGTTTTCCAAAGGAGAATATCCTGCGGACCGACATCTGGTTCATCGTAAGGGTGCCGGTCTTGTCCACGCAGAGGACAGAGGCTGACCCGAGGGTCTCTACAGCAGGCACCCTGCGGGTGAGCACTCGTTTCTTCGATATCCTCCATGCGCCCAGCGCAAGAAATACCGTGAGCACTACAGGGAACTCCTCAGGGAGCATGGCCATGGCAAGGGTAATGCCGGCAAGTATGCCGTTGAGCCAATCGTTGCGCGTAAGCCCGTATACGACGGCTGCAATTATGCATAGGGAAAGGCCGACTGCCGCAAGACGCCGGACAATAACGCCTGTCTCCTTCTGAAGCAGAGTCTCCTCGGTCTCGATCTCCTGCAGAGCCCTGCCTATCCTGCCTATCTCCGTATCAGCCCCTGTCGCCTTTACCTGCGCCAGGCCTATGCCCTGCACTACAAGGGTGCCTGAGAAGACAAAGGGCAGGTCGTCACCGCCGGGCCGGTTCATCTCCCGATATCCTGCACAGACGGCCTTGCGCACAGGGACTGATTCCCCTGTCAGCAGGGCTTCATCTATCGAGAGGTTCAGGCAGGAGATGAGCAAGGCGTCGGCAGGCACCCGGTCGCCCTCGGACAGGACGATGATGTCGTCCCGTATCACTTCCCTGCCCGCAATCCTCTTCTGAAGGCCGTCTCTTATCACAAGTGCACGCGGGCTCGAAAGGTCGCGCAGGGCTTCAAGGGCGCGCTCTGTCTTGCGCTCCTGATATAGCGTTATGCCGATTATCACAACTACGAAGCCCAGGAGCATCAGCGCCTCGCGCAGATCTCCGAGCAGAAAGTAGATCGCTCCACCTGCTATAAGGAGGAGGAACATAGGCTCCCTGACGACCTCAATCGCGATTGCCAGGTTGCTGCGGGGTTTTGAAAAGGGAAGCTCATTGAACCCTTCCTCTTTCAGTCTCTTCGCAGCCTCTTTCTCGGAGAGGCCGGCAATACCGTTCAGGTCAAAGATATTTTCTATTTTCGTATACCCGCTTTCTATTAGCCGCGTTTTTTGGATATTATAAACCATCATAGCGGCATTTGCTTTCAGATGCCGTGTAATCATCAGAAAGGGGTTTCATATGTCGGAATTCAGGGGAGTAACGGTTGTAAAGAAGGCTAATGTCTATTTTGAGGGAAAGGTGACGAGCAGGACCGTGATATTTAGTGACGGCTCTAAAAAGACTCTCGGCATAATGCTGCCCGGCGAGTACGAGTTCAACACCGGCGAGAAGGAGCTTATGGAGATTCTCTCAGGGGAGCTCGAGGTGCTTCTGCCCGGCAGGGAAGACTGGATTAAGGTGAAGGGCGGCGAGTCCTTTGAGGTGGGTGGCAATGCAAAATTCGGGCTCAAAGTAAATACGCTTACCGATTACTGCTGTTCATTTTTGGGATAGGAGGCGGAGATATATCATGCGCTACGGTATGGAGAGGAAGGCAGGGCAAGACATGTTCGCTCATTCGCGTCCCGATAAGCTCGGGACTCCGGTGGCTTTTTCCGCCTCGCCTGCGGCGAGCGATACCGTTAAAAGAAACCGCTCACATGCCTTGTCCTCCCTTCTTGTACTGCTCATTGCGTCCTCATTATTTATAGTCGTAACGTTTAATGCCGAGGCAGGAGACAGCTGCGTCTCGTGTCATGGGGATGCCGTTAAGATGAAAGAGGCCGGCCATGCAGGGCTTACAGTTACCCCGGAAGAGGTACTGTCCCAGACAAGGATGCCTGCTGCCTGCACGGACTGTCATCTCGGAGATAAGGATGCGTTATCTCTTGACGAGGCGCACAAAGGGCTCCTTTCTTTGAGGGTGATCGGGACAAAATGGGAGGTCTTTACGCGCAAGGATTTAAGCAGCAGGGCAGCAGGGAGCTGGCCTGCTCTTGAGCCTCGGGGAACTAAAAGATCTACCGGGCTTATGCCGAAGATCCTGACAAAGGGAGAGTTGAAAGACGACCCCGGACTCAGGCTCCTGATCTATCACGACAGAAATACCGGCACACTTGCCTTTAATCCGGGTATTGCCGGGAAGACATGCGGCAGATGCCATGCAGAGATAGTCAAAAGTTTCATTAAGACTTCCATGGGCGGAGGTAAAGGCAGCCATACCCAGAGTCAGTATAAGTACTGGACGGGGCCGACAGGTCCGCAGAGCTGCGGGCTGTGGGTAGGAGCGCTATCATCTCCAGACCAGGAGGCCTTTACAGATGAAGACATGAGTGTTTTCAACAGGCATACGACGATGCCGATTACTGCAAAGACCGGCCATAACAGCCAGAGGACCTGCAACCAGTGCCACGTCGGCTGCCTGGACTGCCATCTTACGCCGCAGAAAAAAGAGCCCGGCAATCAGCAGGCCGGTCCTCATACATTCTCTAAAAGGCCGCCGGCCCTTTCGTGCTATGGGGGAGGAAAGTCCTTCAGCTGCCATGCAGGGCCCCTTGAGAGGAGAAGGGGAGACGGATATCTTAGGGCCGAGTTCACACAGGCGTCTTCAGCAGGAAAAGATGCCCTTAAAGATAGGCCCGACATACATGCTGCCAGGGATATCGCATGTGTAGATTGCCACGAGCCGAATAAGAAATCCGGTCTCCACGCCGATCTCAAGAGGGTGGTCGACTGCTCGAAATGTCATGCGAAGACCGCAGCCTCGCACAGGAAAGGCCCTCACAAAAAGGTGGACTGCGCCTCCTGTCATACCGCTCTCATCGGGGGCTATGCCTTTAATTTCTGGACTGTAAGGGGTGAAAACCCGATAACCCGGCTGCAGGGCTATATGATCGGAGCTACACAACCTCTGCTTATAAAAAATCCGGGGGGCATCTGGATACCTGTCCATGTCGTGCCTCATACCTCAGGCAATGTCGTGGCAGATGAGGTGAAGATATCTCAAAGGCTTATATTCAGAAACAGGCCGGATTCTGCTGTCAGCAGACTATATCGCTCAAACGATGCCTATGCGATAACAGGGCTTGTAAGAAATATGGATGATAAGGACAGGGATACCATGGTATGGCTTAATCTCGACCGGGTCGCTCACAGCACAGGAAGGTCGAGGCCCTGCGAGAGCTGCCACGCTTCTCAAGCTCAGAGGATAGTTGCGCAATATGAGGCTGAAGGAGATGCATATAAGGATGTGGAGGACGGAGAGTATACGATCATCGCAGACAGCAAGGGCCTTCGCATAACAGATTTCAGAGGGCCGGACGGAGGCCCCATTCCGAAGGGGCTTGAACCTTTCAAAGACAGGTGGTCTCTGAAAGGGGATTTTTCGATGCCTGGGATAAAGAACAGAAAGGTCTTTAACAGGATGAAAAAGGAGTACGAAAGAGGCGGGTTCGTACACTGAAGACGTCCTCTTGCCTGTCTGAGCCATGCTGCTGATCTTCCCTCCTGTTGCAAAGCCGTCTGAACCGCCTGCCGGAATAGCGAGGCTCGCAGCCGCTCTGAAAGACAGCGGTATCAGGCACAGGCTTCTGGATGCGAACCTCGAAGGCCTTCTCTATCTGCTTGACCCTTCCTCAACACCCGAGCCAAAGGCCTCGGACGCATGGACTTTACGGGCCTTCAGGAACAGGCAGTCCGATCTCAGGCGATTGAGAGACCACTCTTTATATGCAAATGTCGACCGCTACAAGAGGTCTGTGAGGGACCTTAACCGGGCGCTCGAGATGTCATCGCCTGAAAGCGGCGCGATTATAGGGCTTGCAAATTACGAGCATCAGAAACTCTCGCCGATGAGGAGTTCTGATCTTCTGAGGGCCGCAGAGCAGCCTGAGCTGAACCCCTTCTTCCCTTATTTTTCAAAAAGGCTTTCAGGCCTTATTGATGAGGACCAGCCTGCATATGCGGGCTTTTCTCTGAATTATCTAAGCCAGGCCTTATGCGCCTTTGCGATGGCAGGTTTCCTCCGGAAGAGATATCCTGCTCAAAAGATCATCCTTGGCGGCGGGCTTGTTACTTCGTGGATGAGAAGCCCTGCGATGGAGGACCGTAGCCTTGAAGACCTCTTTGGCGGCCTCGTCGATCACTTTGTAGAGGGCGCAGGAGAGAGTCAGCTTCTGAAGATATTAGGTTCCTCACTCACTGACTGTATCGGAACAGGCCTTCCCTGCTTTGATCAGCTGCCTCTGAAGGATTATCTTTCTCCGGGGCTGATCCTGCCTTACAGCGCATCTGTCGGGTGCTACTGGAACCGCTGCTCATTCTGTCCTGAGAAGGCAGAGGGCAATGCATATGCCCCTCTGCCTGTTGAAACTGTCCGGGCGGACATACGGGGTCTGAGCGAAAGACATAAGCCTGTGCTTCTGCACCTGCTGGATAATGCCGTAAGTCCTCAGCTCCTGAGGTCATTTGCAGATGTCCCTCCGGAAATACCTTGGTACGGCTTTGCCCGAATAAGCAGTCTTCTGACAGACAGGGATTTCTGTTTGTCGTTGAAAAGGGCAGGGTGCGTTATGCTGAAGCTCGGCATTGAGTCAGGTGATCAGTCAGTTCTGGACGCAATGGAAAAGGGAATAAGCCTTGAGGCGACATCCGAAGCGCTGAGTGCGCTAAAGGCGGCCGGTATAGCAACCTATGTGTATCTGCTTTTCGGCACGCCCCCGGAAGGATTGGAAGAGGCGAGAAGGACCCTGAAATTTACGGTCCGGCATAAAGACCGGATCGATTTTCTGAACCTTGCGATCTTTAATATGCCTGCAGGAAGCCGGGAGGCAAAGGAGTTCGGCACAGCTGCTTTTTATGAGGGTGACCTTTCACTATATACCGACTTCAGCCACCCCAAAGGCTGGCAGAGGAAACAGGTGAGACAGTTTCTCGAAATGGAGTTCAAGAAACATCCGGCGATCTCGGCCATATTAAAAAACGACCCACCGGTATTTACTTCGAATCACGCGCCTTTTTTCAGGATGTGAACCCTGAGTCAATGTTGTCATTTTCCTGAAAACAGCAGTTGGAGGCAGACGCAATCGCTCAAAAGGCCCTCCCCTCGCCCCGGGGGGAGAGGCCAGGGTGAGGGGGATTATCCGTCCAGAGGGCTTTTCACTCCGAGTATATTTTTCTTTGCGACATGCGTATAAATCATCGTTGTCCGCAGATTGATATGGCCGAGGAGTTCTTGTATGGTCCTTATGTCGTGTCCTTTTTCGAGCAGGTGAGTGGCGAAGCTGTGGCGAAGGGTGTGGACTGAAGCATGCTTGGTGATGCCGGCTTTATCAACGGCCAGCTTGAAGGCCCTTTGAAGAGAGCTCGGATGGATGTGATGCCTTCGCACAATGTGAGTAATGGGATCAAGCGAGAGTGTCTGAGCTGGAAAGAGCCAGAACCACGGCCATTCTTTGCCGGCGTTGGGATATTTTCCTTCAAGCGCGCCGGGCAGTTGAACGCCGGCCACATTATTCTTCCTGTCCATCTCGTGAAAGTCCTTTATCATGTTCATATGGTCGGAAAGCTCTGTCTCCAAAGTCTCGGGCAGCATTGTCCTGCGGTCCTTGTCTCCTTTGCCGGCCCGCACGATGACGATGCCGCGTTCAAAGTCGATGTCCTTTATTCGCATCCGGAGACACTCATGGATCCTGAGCCCGCATCCATAAATAAGCTGCGCCATAAGCCGGTTTACTCCGGACATGTTGCTGAATATTGCGCTGACTTCCCTGGGCGTCAGGACCACAGGCAGCCTTAGAGACTGTCTTGCCCTTACTGCGTCAAGCTGGCCCTCTATGTCCTTCTCAAGCACATGCCTATAGAGAAATACGATGGCATTAAGCGCCTGGTTCTGGGTCGAGGCCGAGACCTTTTTTTCGACAGCAAGGTGGCTGAGAAAGGTCTGAAGGTCATTGGCTTTGAGCGCGGAGGGCTGGCGGTCCCTGAGAAAACTTCGGAATTGACTGATCCAGGCAAGATAGGACTTTTCAGTGCTCAGGGCGCGGTGCCGCAGCCTGAGTGCCTCTCTGGTTCTTTCCTCAACGAGGAGCCAGTCCGCCGCCTTGCCCGGGGCCTCGACAGAGGTATCATTCATCTTCTGCAAAAGGAAAAAGTCATAAAGTTTCATGGCGCGTTCGGCCTGCCTTACCTTAGACAGAATCATGGGGTCAGACTTGCCTATTGACATTCTGCAAATCAATAGA
>JACRHE010000192.1 GCA_016217695.1 Nitrospirota bacterium
GCTTATCGCAGAGCCTTTGGAGCGCGGCTTTGGCACTACCATGGGAAATTCTCTTAGGAGGGTATTGTTGTCCTCACTGGAAGGAGCCGCGATCACTGCCGTAAAGATTTCAGGCGCCCTTCACGAGTTTTCGACGATACACGGTATTAAGGAAGATGTTATCAATATCATCCTTAATTTGAAAAAAATAAGGTTTAAGTTTCACGGAGAAGGCGGCAAGATGGCAACCTTTAATGTGAAGGGACCGGCACAGGTGACCGGAGCAGACCTTCAGAGCGATGCCTCAATTGAAGTTCTCAATCCTGAGCAGGTCATAGCAACCCTTGATAAAGGTGCACATTTTGACGTTGAGGTCTATGTCAGAAAAGGTAAGGGATACATCTCTTCTGAACAGAATGACGAGGACCTCCCTGTCGGCATGATTGCCGTTGACGCCGCATTTACTCCCCTTAAGAAGGTTAATTTCTGGATTGAAAAGGCGAGGGTTGGAAGGGAAACCGACTATGACAGGCTTATCATGGAGGTCTGGACAGACGGGAGTATAACCCCTGAGAAGGCGATATCCCAGGCAGCCTCAATCATTATTGAACATATGGACCTTTTCGTGTTTGAAGAGGACATTGACGAGTTTGTCGCTGCTTCGGAAGAGGCAGTTGCTCATGCAGAGGGCGGCTACTCTTCATTAAACGACAATCTTTTTAAGAATGTTGATGAACTGGAGCTCTCTGTCAGGTCATATAACTGCCTTAAGAATGCAAATATCAAAACGATCGCCGAACTGGTTCAGAAGACAGAGCCGGAAATGCTCAAGACGAAGAATTTCGGACGAAAGTCACTCAATGAAATAAAAGAGATATTAGGCAGGATGGGACTTCATCTAGGGATGAAAATTGACCTCGACAGCCTCAGTAAGGATACAATCTCAGCGAGTGGAGGTATCGAGAATGCGTCATAAAGTAGATGGGAGATTATTCGGCAGGCCCGCTAATCAGAGAAAAGCGCTTTTGCGCGGAATTGTCACGGCTTTGTTTGATAACCAGCGGATCGAGACTACCGTGGCGAAGGCAAAAGAGGCCAAGAGGATTGCGGAAAGGATGATCACATTTGGAATAAAGGGAGATCTTCATTCCAAAAGAGAGGTCTTGTCCTATGTCACACACAGGGAAACAGCCTCGAAACTCTTCAATGATATAGCACCGCGTTTTGCTGGAAGAAACGGCGGATATCTCAGGATCGTCCAGACCAGGAACAGACTCAAGGATTCCGCTCCGATGGCGATCCTTGAGTTTACCGATTACGAAAATATCAAGCAGGCCAAGGGAAAGGCGCAGAAACAAGAGAAAGCGGAAAAGAAAGAGAAGTAGAGTGAACGATATCCTTATAGGCCTTGCGATCATTGCGGTCTGGATAATACTGCAGACAGTGATTTTGCCGAGGTTTGGCGTGCCTACCTGAGCCAATCCAAATCCCAAGGCTTCGTGCAAGACCGAGAAGAAGAATTAACATAAGGCCCCTAAAAAGGGCCTTTTTTCATGCTGCGCCCTTGGCTTTCTGCAAAGACGAATCTATATCAGCAGCGAAAAGAGAGCCAAGCCGCTCAAGCCGCCTCTTCCAACTGCTTTTTTGGGTTAGAATAGACTCAGGCAGACGAATATGGTATATAGTAATCATGAAGACGGGGCGGCAAAACAGATTTAATATTGGGATCGTCACCGCAATCTCTCTCTTGACTCTTTCTTCATGCTGCCATGGCATCAGGACCGTCCGTCAGGACTTCGGCTGCGACCAGTGCAGGAAGTTCTACAGTATATTTCAGGGCAGTACCGCCTATATGGTCCACGACGGCACCTGCTGGGAATTCCGGGATGGGGGATCAATGCCTGTCGAAATGGCTGTCTGCGACTCAAAAAGGTATAGATTCTGAGTATCTGTTAGCGCTGCTTTTTCTGTGTTTAAACTTTCCAAATAGCTTGTCAGTGAATTTCGATATAGGGTATACTAAACACCTGGGAAATACGTATTCCATACCTTTTTAAAAATGCGCATCGAAAAAATCGAACTCATAGGATTCAAGTCATTTGCCGATAAAACTGCGTTTGCCCTTCACCCGGGCATTACCTGCATAGTCGGGCCGAACGGTTGCGGTAAAAGCAATATCGTTGATGCATTCAGGTGGGTCCTCGGCGAGCAGAGCGCCAAGAGCCTTCGGGGCGAGAAGATGGAAGAGGTTATTTTTAGCGGTTCCTCACTCAAGAAACCCAAAGGCATGGCTGAAGTAACCATGGTAGTCTCCGGCTTAAATGGAGCGGGTCAGGGCAACGGTCAGGGAACAAGTGAGAGCCTCGCTGTGACAAGGAGGCTATATCGGTCAGGCGAAAGCGAGTATATGCTGAACAAGGCCTCCTGCAGACTGAAAGATATCAAAGATATCTTCCTTGATACCGGTCTGGATTTCAGGAGTTATTCCATCCTGGAGCAGGGCCGGATAGGTGAGATCCTTAACTCCAAGCCCTACGAAAGAAGATTCATTATCGAGGAAGTAGCCGGGGTTATGAAGTACAAGGTGAGAAAGGCAGAGGCCCTTTCAAAGCTTGAATCGTCCCGTGCGAATCTTGTCAGGATAAACGATATCATCGCCGAGGTAAAAAAGCAGATCAACATTCTCGACAGGCTCGCAAAAAAGGCGGAACGCTACAAGAAGCTCTCATCCGAGATGCATGCTATCGAGTTAAAGATAGCAAGGAGGGAGTTTCAGGAACTGGAGGAGGCCCTTGCCCGGATCACGGAAGAACTGACGGAGCTCAAGGAAAAGGAAGCTATGGTGGGCGCCGAGATATCCGATACCGAAAACAGGACGGAGTCCAGACGGCTGTCCCTTCTTGAAAGAGAGAAGGCTCTCGAAATAATACAGAAGAATTTCCAGATCATGGAAAAGGATATCTCCGAGATAGAACGGACTATCGCGGTTGGGAATAATGATATCAGCAACCTGGGCGAGTATGAGAAGAAGCTGGTTAGTCAGGGGCAAGAGCTCGATACACGGAGTGTCGACATCTCTTCGAAGTGTGAGGAACTGAAGGTAAACAGCGAGAAGCTTTCAGCTGAACTGGAGGCGCATACCGGAATGCTCGCGGAAAAAACAGGGGCCTTCAGAGAGGTAGAAGAAGAGCTGGCTGAAAAGGAGGAACGGATTGAGGACCGGAGGCGGGAGATATTCAGACTATCAGAATTATCGGGCAATCTCCGGAACGAATTCAGCAGGCAGGAGACAGCGTATGAATCCCTTCAGCGGCGGGAGGCATCAGCAGCAAGGGAGGCTGAAGACTCAAGAAAGATATTGGATGGCATTGAATCCTCAATAAATGAGGTGGAGTCAGGGATACTTGGAAGCAACAACGAGACCCTCCTCCTCAAGGAAAAAAAAGAGGTTCTGCTTCAGGAACTCTCCGGCAGCAAGGGGAAACTTGACAGTCTTTCCCAGGCGCTTGCTGAGGCGAGGGAGGAACTTGCTTCTTATACGTCACGTCTTGATTCACTTCGTGAGATAATCTTCGACAGACCGACCATGGAACTCATCTCCTCCGGCGCCGGGGTCAGGTTGCTTGCGTCAATGTCAGAGGTGATCGACGTTGAGGCCGAATACGAGAGGGCTATAGAGGGCGCTCTTTCCGAAAAGGTCGACTCGTTCATTATGGAATCTCTGGAGGACATAGAAAAGGCTGTAGCTTCTCTTAAAGGTAAGGGAATGGGTAAGGTCGCTTTTATTGTAACAGCGCCGTCCCAGATCCCGCAAAAGCCTGAAATGCCGCAGGGGATAATCGGCAGGGCCCTCGATTTTGTGAGGGTTAGAGAGGGGTTCGAACTGATAGCAGGCAACCTCCTCGGAAATGTCCTGATTGTGAGTGATCTGAAATCCGCACTTGAGTTGAAGGGTTCCTGCGGCGAATTTACCCTCGTGACCATAGACGGAGAGGTAGTCGAGCCCTCCGGAGCGGTAATTGTCGGAGAAGGAAAGGGGATATTCCTGAGAAAACGCGAGATCAGGGAACTGGAAGAAACGATAGAGTCCAGAAAGCTGTTTATTGAAACCAGCACCAGGGAAATCCAGGAAATCCAGGGGCTGATTTCCGAGAAAGAAAACGGAATCAGGGCAGTGGAGGCCTCTCTCCATGGTCTGGAAAAAGAGATATCGCTTTCCCGCCTGACTGTCGAGAATTACAGGGAAGAAAAGGAGCGGACAAACCGTAAGCTGTCCTACCTTTCTCTGGAACTCGAAGAGGTCATCAGGGAGAAGGAATCGCTCAGGGCGGCAATGTCGGATACGGAAAGCCAGATTCAGGCTCTTGAATCCCGGAAGACGGAGATAGAGAGTGAAACGCAGCTCCTTCAGGAAGGGATCTCAAATATAAAGGTTGAGATAGAAGGATACCGTTCCGAAGTGACAGATCTGAGACTTATGATTGCTTCGAACAGGGAAAGGGTAGAGGCGATAAGGAATGAAATTGATCAGTCATTGAGGGCTGTTGCGGATCTGAAGCAGAAAAAGATTGAGCTGAACGCGGAGCGCGAAGGCGTACTTTTGCGGGTATCGCAGCGTGAAGCCGAAATCGCGGGGCAGGACGAACGGTTGAGAAGGCTCGTTGCCGATGCTGCTACCGTGCGTCAGGACATTTCGAATAAGAGAGAGGATATAGACAGGGAAAATGAAGACCTGATAGTGGTAGAACATGGGCTCAAGGGCCTGAGGCAGCAGATATCAGGCATTAATGCAAGGATCTCAGAGCTTGATGTTCTGAGGGCTGAGAATAAACTCCGGCTCGAAAACCTGACAGACAATATACGTAACAATTACGGGCGGGACCTCAAAGAAGTGGACCTCGAAGAGGTGAGCGCAGAAGAACAAGAGAGGCTCATAGAGCTTCGGAATAAGATACAGGAGATGGGCCCAGTAAACCTCGGAACTCTCGACGAATATGAGGAGCTCAGGACGAGATATGAGTTTATGACAAAGCAGCAGGATGATCTCACAAGGTCGATAACTGAACTTGAGGAAGCCATCACCAAGATAAACAGCACTACGCGGAAGAAACTGCGGGAGGCCTTTGAGACATTAAACTCCAAGTTTGGAGAAGTCTTTGCTACGCTCTTCGGGGGAGGCAGGGCTGAGCTCGTTTTGACGGATGAAAACAATATTTTAGAGTCAGGCATTGAGATCACAGCCCAGCCGCCCGGAAAGAAGCTCCAGAATATTCACCTTCTCTCAGGAGGTGAAAAGGCACTGACTGCCCTTTCCATACAGTTTGCAAGCTTTCTTATCAAACCGACTCCTCTATGTATTCTTGACGAGGCAGACGCTCCACTTGATGAGTCCAATACTGAACGATATTCAAAAATGCTCGAAGAGCTTTCGCAGCATACGCAGTTTATTGTCGTTACGCATAACCGCACTACCATGAGCGTTGCGCAGCACCTCTATGGTGTTACCATGGAGGAGGCGGGTGTTTCCAAGGTAATCTCCATGCAATTTGCCGGGGTCTGAGGCGGGGTAGCTGCCGTGAGCCCTCTTCTTTGCTTTTCTTTCTTACGAAACACGAGGTCAAACTTCATCCCATGAACAGACTTTCTGAACTTCTGCCGGGAAAAGTCTCTGTCGAGCCGGAAGACCTGATATGCTACGGGTTTGATGCATCAGGACTGGAATCTCCGCCGGCTGCAGTAGTCTGGCCGGAGGGTGTCACAGATGTCGTAAAGGTCATGGAGTTCGCTTACACCAACGCGATTCCCGTCATCCCCAGAGGCGCAGGTACAGGGATGACAGGAGGCTCAATACCCTCTCAGGCCGCTATTGTCCTCAGCGTCGAAAAGATGAATAAGATACTCGATATAGACAGGGAAAACATGGCGGTCCTTGTCGAACCCGGCGTCATAAATGGAAAACTCCAGAGAGAACTCCAGCGATATAATCTCTTCTACCCACCGGACCCGGCGAGCATGAATTTCTGTACCCTTGGAGGGAATGTAGCGGAAAATTCAGGAGGCCCGAGGGCTCTAAAGTACGGAGTGACAAGGGACTATGTAATGGGGCTTGAGGCGGTCCTTGCTGATGGAAGGATTATCAGGACAGGGGTCAGGACGGCTAAGGGAGTTGTAGGGTATGATCTGACCAGGCTTCTTGTGGGGTCTGAGGGGACTCTTGCAGTGATAACCAGTATACGGCTGAAGGTGCTTCCTCTGCCGGAAGGCGTGATCGCTCTTCTGGCGCTGTTTAAGGATGCCGGTCAGGCAGGCGATGCCGTGAAACAGATACTTTCGAGCCGGATAATTCCGAGCACTCTTGAATTCATTGACGGCGGGGCGATAAGGGCTGTCGAGGCGTACAAACCGATAGGTCTCCCTGGAGATAGTGAGGCGTTGCTTCTCATTGAAGTGGATGGCCATCCTGCGGAGATAACCAGGGAAGCAGAGAAGATATCAAGGATCTGCGAGAGCTTAAAAGGTGAAGTGATCATGGCTGAAGATGAGGCGGCACGCGAAAAGATATGGGAGTCGAGACGCGCGATATCTCCCGCTCTTTATCACATAAAACCGGCAAAGATCAATGAGGATATCGTGGTTCCCAGAAACAGGATTCCCGAGATGCTGAAGGCACTAAAGAGGCTTTCGGAGGAGACCGGAATAACCATAGTCAATTTCGGCCATGCCGGGGACGGCAATATCCACGTGAACCTTATGGTGGACCGCAATAATAAAGAGGAATACAAAAAAGCACAGGTCCTTGTGAAAGAGATATTCCGGCTGACGCTCGAATTCGGAGGCACTATCTCAGGCGAGCACGGTATAGGCCTGACCAAGTCAGCTTACATCTCCATGGAGATACCCCCGGAGGAACTCGAACTGATGAGAAAGATAAAGGGCGTCTTTGATCCGAAGAATATCCTTAATCCCGGCAAGATATTCCCCTGATATGTGCGATACACGCCGCTGAATCCGCTCAAATGCAGTTCCCGCCCAACTTGATGGTCAATCAGGGATAACACGACTCCTTGTCTATTCATGACGTTATCCGTAAAATAAGTAAAAATGAGATAAGGGAGTTTCATCTGTGAAGGTATTGAAAGTCTTTTGCCTGGCTGTCTGTTTTGCGTTGCTGACCGGCATGGGTACAAATGCCCCTGCTGTAAATGACAAGAAGCCCGTCTCTCCGATGGAGATCGAGAGGCTCGATAAAACGCCTGCCCCTGACTTTTCCCTGAAAGATCTGAACGGTAAGAGTGTGTCCCTCTCATCTTTCAAGGGTAAGGTAGTCCTTCTGAATTTCTGGGCCACGTGGTGTCCTTCGTGCAAGGCTGAGATGCCTTCGCTCAACAGCCTTTATAACGAAATGAAACCACGCGGACTTGAGATTGTTGCTGTCTCGACAGATAAGTCGTTAAATGATGTTAAGGGATATCTCAGCAAAAAGGGGTTAGACTTTCTGGTCCTGATGGATGAATCCCGCTCCGTCACAAAACAGTACAAGGTATTTTCCCTTCCGACGACATTTCTGATCGACAAAAACGGGATTATTGTGGAAAAGTTCTATGGTGATTACGACTGGACCGAGCAGGAGATCAAGCAGAAGATAGAGAAGCTGCTGTAAAATTTCTCATAGGTCTTCTGTTTACCGTGCCTAAGGATTTATCTAGCTGTACGTATTCCACAAATGGCACGAAACAAGCCTTCCCTGACTTTCTTTTAACTCCGGCACTATCTTATCGCATGGATCAAACCGTTTCGGGCATCTAGGATGAAACGGACAGCCTGAAGGTATATTGATCGGGCTCGGGATCTCCCCCTTAAGAGGGGCAGCATGAACGGCCTTGCCCTCAATCTGCGATATCTTCGGCGCAGAGGCAAGAAGTACTTCCGTATATGGGTGAAAGGGTTTTTCGAAGATGTCCTCTGTCTTTGCGTATTCCACGATCCTGCCCAGATACATCACCCCGACCATATCGCTTATATAATGGACGACCCTGAGGTCGTGGCTGATGAAGAGGAAGGATATGCGGGTGCTTTTTTTCAGGTCTATCAGGAGATTGATTATCTGCGCCTGTATCGAAACGTCCAGAGCAGAAAGCGGCTCATCTGCGACGATGATCTCAGGGGAGACTGCAAGTGCCCTGGCTATGCAGATCCTCTGTCTCTGCCCTCCGCTGAATTCGTGTGGATACCTGTTCATAATCTCAGGTGAAAGACCGACCTTACCGATAATCTCTGCGACCGTATCTTTCATCTTTGGCCGGGGGGCAAGCTTATGAATAATGAGGGGCTCTGAAATCGTCTCATAGACTGTCCTGCGCGGATTCAGGGAGGCAAAAGGGTCCTGGAATATGATCTGTACGGATTTCCGGAAGACCTTCATGGAATTGCGATCGAGGGCAAAGATATCTCTGCCCTTGAAAAGCACTGACCCGGATGTCGGATCCAAAAGCCTGAGAATAAGTCTGGCAACGGTCGACTTTCCGCAGCCGCTTTCTCCGACAAGCGCCAGCACCCTGTCCTGGTCAATCGAAAAACTGACGCCGTCAACAGCCTTCAGCATGCCGGCGTGGCCTCTGAAAGGCTTATTTACCGTGAAACATTTTCTGAGCGAATCGACCTTCAGGAGTTCCATGATATCTCATTCGTCCGGATACACCGCACGAAATGCTCCGGAGAAACCTCTACAAGGGCGGGTTCCCTTTCCAGACATGCTTCGCGGGCGTAGCTGCATCTGCCTGAATATTTGCAGCCATGGGGGAGCTCGTTGGGCCGAGGCACAGTTCCGGGTATCGGCCTAAGAGGAATCCCTTTTTCCCGAGGGATGGAGTTCAGAAGACCCATGGTATAAGGATGTCTCGGGTTTCTGAAGATCTCAACAGTCTTCCCCACCTCCATAAGCCTTCCAGCGTACATGATCCCGACCCTGAGTGCATTCTCTGCGATAATGCCGAGGTCATGTGTTATGAAGAGGATAGACATCTTTCTTTCTTCCCTCAGCCTCTGAATAAGTTCAAGGATCTGGGCCTGGATAGTCACATCAAGGGCTGTTGTCGGCTCATCCGCAATAAGCAGGGAGGGATTGCAGGCTATTGCCATCGCTATCATCACGCGCTGTCTCATGCCCCCGGACATCTGATGGGGGTATTCCCTGACTCTGAGTTCGGGTGAGGGAATTTTTACGGCATTTAAAAGTTCAACTGCCCTGCCAAGGGAGTCTCTTCTGGACATGCCCTTATGGGTCATGAGAACCTCGGCTATCTGGTATCCGATGGTAAGAACAGGATTCAGGGAGGTCATCGGCTCCTGAAAGATCATGGATATCTCGTTTCCCCTGAGCCTTCTCATCGATTCCCTATCAAGGGAGAGGAGATCCTGTTTCTTGAAAACAATACTGCCTTCGGCAGATGCGTTTTGCGGCAGGATTCCCATGATTGAAAGGGCGGTGATGCTTTTGCCGCAGCCGCTTTCACCCGCGAGGCCGAATATTTCGGACTCCCTGATATGAAAATCAAGACCTGATACAACGGGAATAGACGAGTCAGATGAGGCGAAACAGATGGTCAGATCCCTTACTTCAAGCAGGGACACTGTTGTCTACTGTTCCTCTTTTTTCAGCAGCTTAAGATAGTTTTCAGCTTCCTTTAGATTGGGATTGATCTCAAGGGCCTTTTGCCACTCCTCGAAGGCGAGCCCTGTCAGGCCCTCCATGTAATAGCTCAATCCCAGCTGCACCCATGCAGCGCCATATCTGGGATTAATCTCCTTCGCCCTGGAAAAATGGACTATCGCCTCTTCAACCTGGCCCTTGTTTCTCAGGGCGATGCCCAGTTTTGTATGAACATCTGCCAGCTTCGGATGAAGTTTTATCGCCTTGCGGTATTCATCAATGGCGCCTTCATTGAGGTTGAATTCGAGGTATATATTGCCGACCTTAAAGTGCTCATTGGCAAGCTTTCCCGCGATATAGGGATCAATGGCGTCAGGGTCCGGATGAGCAATCTGGGCGGCCATTGCAAAAACTTCCTGTGCCTTCTTGAATTCTCCCAGGTCGTTGTAAGTTACGGCGAGGTTAAGCGAGACCTCGGTGTAACGAGGATTTAGCGATAGGGCCTTCTCAAAATGCTCGGCTGCCTTCTTGAGATCCCGGTTGAGGTTGCTTATAATCCCGAGCTTGTTATGTACGTCTGCATAGTTGGGGTTCCTGGAGATAACCTCCCGCAGGATAGGCTCTGCTTCGTTAAGCTTGCCTTCCTCGAAAAGCTTTGTGCCGAGGTCATAGAGTTCCTGGAGAGTGTAGCTCATCTTTCAATGAGATTATATGAATTACCAGAAATGTTTGTCAAGAAAGCGGCAGCACGTTTTTCCTTCATCCTTCCTCCTTCATAATTCATCCCTTCCCGAGGCCTCTTCCCGTCTTATCTTCATGATAAGAAGGGTGGTCATGCCGATTATGAACAAAACGCCTCCTGCCAGGGCCCATGGCGCTCCAGGCTCTCTCGACACCTCAATGAGTGCTGACGAAAAGGGTTCGAACTGAACTGTCTTAATATAGATTCCAAACCCGGACTTAAAGGATGGACTGTTAGGCATGATAGTATCCTTCGAGATAATTTTTTCCCCTGAAAAGTACGTTATGTCTGAGGACCAGTCTCTTACATATCCGGATGAGTCGATCTGGGCGTTTATTTTTTCGAAGAGAACGCTCTGGCCGTTAGGGAGGTTAAGCGTGGTTCCCTCTGCCACAAAGGCAGTGCCTCTGAAGCTGCCGTATGAACTCAGGAGATGGGCCAGCAAAATGAAGAGAAACCCTGTGTGTATCACCTGCGGTGATATTACCAGTAGCCAGTGCCTTGATCCCCTTTTTCTCAGGACCGATTCAATGCTGCAGAAAAGGGTATTAACAGTGAGGAATACCAATATGCCGATCGACAGCCAGAGCCACCAGGTTATGGAAAGAGAATTTCCCATCAGCCAGGGCAACAGGGCTACGGTATGAAGGGCCTGAAACTCCTCGTTCAGAGGCATTATAAATGAACCGTAAAAAAGGATTCCCAGGAGGAGCCAGAGGAGCCAAAGGGACGTCCTGATGGAAAGAAAAAAATGTATTATGCCTTTCATCACGTTTCCCCCCTAAAATGAGTGAGAACTTTTCATGAATAAACTCACCCCAAGGTAAGTGAACATGACAATAATAAAGCCGATGATCCCGAGGATAACGGATGGCCTTCCGGACCACCACTGTTTCATTCTGGCATGGAGATAGAGACTGTAAAAGAGCCAGAGGATAACGGTCCATAATTCCTTTGGGGTCCAAAGCCAATAGGTGCCCCATGCAAGATAAGCCCATATGCCGCCGAACACCATGGCTATGGAGAAGAAGCAATACCCGACGAGTATCGTTCTGTACTGAAGAGATTCGATCTGCGCTGCCGGCAGTTCTTTTTTAGCCCCGTGTCTGCCGAGAAAAAGAATTCCGAGTACGGCTGCTATTCCGAAGAGCGCGTATGCAAAAAAGGAGAGGGCAACATGAGTCTCAAACCAGAAGGTCTTCAATACAGGGGGAAGAGGAGTGTTATGAGGCTTATAGAGCAGTGACATGAAGATAAAAAAGACAGCGAGTCCGGCCAAAGGAATCAGGATTCTCTGACGGTCCTTCAGCTTAAGGGTCATGGGGATGGCAAACAGCATGGTGGATACAGACATGAAAAACAACGTATCATGAGGTCCGATAATGGGCAGTCTTTCGAGCTGTATTCCCCGGTAAAACATATAGGCTGCCTGGAGCAGAAAACCGGCATAGACAAAGGGCATCCGGGAATATCCGAAGATATAGAATGCCGCAGAAAGCACCGCTATGATAAGCACCGGTTTATCCATATGCTTTTTTCAGCCTCCGGGAGGCATAATCCTGCAAGAAAGCCGAGACCTTTGCTATATCCTCGGTTTGCGGCAATAAAGAGCTGATCCTTCCTATATAATCGTTTTCAAGCAGCAGTCTAACAGAGGTATTATAATTCAGATCATAGACCCATGAAAGCTGCAGGAGCTTAAAATCATTCAAGGTCTTCAGGGATTTCAGTGAGGCGGTCCGTTTCTCGCAAATGCAGGATAGGACCTCCATGGAATACCCCGGCTCATCAGGGAGACCGAGTCCTGCCTCAGATGGCCTCTCGTCTTCACTCATTTCGAAGAAACCGAGGAATATCCTCCAGATATCGAGTTTGTCTGCATCCCGCACCAGTTTCAGAATAAAAGTGACGGCATCGTTCATGTCAGGGAGGCTAAAGGCATTGTGAAATTTTACCGCATTTATAATAATTTCCTGTTCATTTTCGGGAAGGCTCCCGAGGATGCCCTCCCCGCTCAAAGTCTCAGCTCCAAGCCTGCCATGGTTTATCGAAACGGCATCCCTGAACGTCTTATACCTGGCATACTGGGGAAATCTGCCGAGATCATGAAATAGCGCTGCTGTCTCGGCAAGCAGGATCTCGTTTTCGCCCAATGACTGTTCCTGAGCGATCGTTTTGATGAGACTGCAGACCCTGGAAGTATGATCGACCTTAAGGGAAATATTTTTCTGATCCTCTTCGTTAGCTGAATAATAGGATCTGGAGAAATCAGAAAACCAGGCTTTAAAAAGGGTGAGATCGTTTCGGTTCATTTCAGGGCCAGGGAGAGGTCAGGAGATCATCGCCTGAAGAGGCCACTTTTCCCGCCGCTTTTTTCGATCAGGAAGATATCGGAGATCGTCATCTCCTTATCTGCTGATTTGCACATGTCATAGATCGTCAGGGCAGCTACAGAGACAGCGGTCAGCGCCTCCATCTCGACACCTGTCCGGCCTGTTATGCTCACCTTAGATTCAATTGTAATAGTACTCTCCCTGTTGTTGAGACTAAAGTCTACATCAACAGACGATATGTTCAGCGGATGGCAAAGAGGGATAAGTCCGGGTGTCTTTTTCGCAGCCATGATGCCTGCTACGCGGGCGACCCCCAGCACATCCCCTTTCTTAAAGCCATTTTCCTGAATGAGCCTCAGCGTCTCTTTTTTCATTTTGACGATCCCTCTTGCAATCGCCACTCTTTTGGTCTCTGGCTTATCGGATACATCCACCATCCTGGCCTTTCCCCTTTTATCAAGATGGGTTAATCTCGTCATCCGCCTATCCTCGACATGGGCCTCTTCTCAGGGGAATGAGCTGTCTCAGGCATCATATTACCCTTCATGGACAGGAAACGGCTCTCTTTTTCCCCGCCGAGCGAGTGGCCTTCAGGCTTGATCTGTATGGAGAGCATGAGAAGCCGCTCTATCTCTTCATCCGGCGCTCCGCTTCGGAGAGAGGACTTGAGGTCTATCTCCGTCTCGGAGAAGAGGCAGGGCCTGAGTTTTCCATCAGCAGTAAGTCTCAGGCGATTGCAGTCTTCACAAAAATGGTGTGTCAGCGCGCTGATAAAGCCTATGACTCCCTTTGCTCCACTGAGCCGGTAATATTTCGAAGGACCGTGCTTTCTCATTCGCACAGGCGTCAGAGGAGATATGGCCTCGATAGCGTGCTTTAATTCATCGGTCGTGATGTACCTGTCAGGGCTCCAGAAATCGATGTCTCCGGAAGGCATGCATTCGATGAATCTGACATGGTATTCCGTGGTGAGCGTCAGCCTTGCAAAATCCATAATCTCGTCATCGTTGAGACCTCGAATGGGGACCATATTTATCTTGATCGGCTTGAGACCCGCCTTTTCAGCTGCGACAAGCCCTGACTTGACCGTTTCGAGACTGCCCTTTCTTGTGATCTCCCTGTACCGCTCCGGCTTAAACGAATCAATGCTTACATTGACCCTGTCAAGTCCTGCCTCTGCGATTTCCTGAGCATATTTCTCAAGGAGGAGGCCGTTAGTCGTCATGCTCAGATCTTCAATCCCGGGGATCTTCTTTATGGAGGAGATAAGGAACGTAATATTTCTTCGCGTCAGCGGCTCGCCGCCGGTCAGCCGGACTTTTTTTACGCCCAGCCGGGCAGCTATTTCAACTATCCGAATAATCTCCTCATAACTGAGTATATCCCCATGCTGCAAAGGCAATACGCCCTCTGAAGGCATGCAGTACAGGCATCTGAGATTGCACCTGTCAGTAATAGACAGTCTGAGATAGTCTATTACCCTTGAGAAACTGTCCTGCAGAGGCTTCATTTTTTCCTGCCGGGCTTCTTCTCTATTTCAGTAAGCCGTTTTTTTGCCAGCTGCGCGTCTTTTGAGTCAGGGAATCTATCCAGCAGCTTTCCCAGGATCGCCTTGCCTGTCTTATTATCACCGATCTCTATAAAGGCAAGGCCCTGCTTCAGCAAGGCACTTGCAGTTTTGTCGCTGTCGGTGAATTTTTTCAGAAGCGTCTCGTATGCAAGGATGGCACTTTCAAAGTCCTTCTCGGCATAGTAAGTCTCTGCTATCCAGAACTGGGCATTGTCGGTCAAGTCGTTATTGGGGAAATTTTTTACAAAGACCTCGAATCTTTCCCGTGATTCCTTATACCTCTTGTCCCTGAATGACTGATAGGCAGATTCGTAGGACTTTGCCTTGTCATCCGGGACATCTTTTTTGACTGCAGGCTGTTCCTGGTCTGAGGTCTCAGGTTTTGCCTGTTCTGTCTTTTCGTTCCCGGACGACTTTTCCATTTCGGGCCTGGTCTCTTTTGCAGGTTCTTTTGCCTTGCCCTGTTCTTCGAGAAGGGTCAATTTTTCTCTTAATGTCCTGACCTGGGCCTCTATACCGGCTATCTGGGATTTCAATATGTCTCTTTCGGATATCGCCTCTTTTATGGTCTTTTCCTGGAAATATTTGTATTCTTCGAACCTCCCCCTCATGTCCCGGAGCCCGCTGGAGAGCTCTGATAATCGCGAGTTAAGCTCTGCCTGGTTTTCGCGGACAGCCGAGAAGGAATCTTCCTTTACAGTGCCGGCGGTCTTTTCCTTTAAAGAGTCAATTTCCTTTTTTGCCTCGAAATGTTCCCTCTTGAGGTCATTTGCGTCGCGCCGCAATATGTCTATGTCGCTGCTCGAAGCGCAGGCAGTTACAGAGAGGATGAGAAATACCGCGGCTAAGGGCTTCACTATTTCCCAGCCTTGCTAAGTGTTACAAAATGCGCGCGCCTGTTTTTTGCCCAGCAGTCCTCGGTCTGTTCTGTGCAGAGGGGTTTCTCTTCGCCATAGCTGAGGGTATCTATCCGGGAAGACGGCACACCGAGGGATACGAGGAAGTCTTTTACCGCCTTTGCCCTTCTGTCCCCAAGGGCCAGGTTGTATTCGTTTGTGCCGCGCTCATCGCAATGTCCTTCGATAGAAAGCTTCGCATCCGGGTTCTTGATCAACCAGGCAGAGATAGCCTTCAGCCCTGATTTGTAAGAATCTTTTACATCATATTTATCGTAGTCGAACTGGATATCCCTGAACAGACCTTCTTTTTCCTCCATCGCCTTTGACTGGGCGTCCTTTGAGTCAACAGATTCGATCTTTGAACCTATCTTCTGTTCAGTGATCTTTTCCGCTGTCTTTTCCGGCTGGGTCGTCTCAAGCTGTTAATTTTGCTGAGGCTGCTGGGTCTCAGGTTTTGTATCAACCTTCTGCTGACAGCCAAACGATATAAATGCGATCAAGACTTA
>JACRHE010000194.1 GCA_016217695.1 Nitrospirota bacterium
ACCGCACATCTCACATTCTCCGGTCATGAGGTACTGCTCAAGCTCATCGATTGCCATCCGCTCGATGACATCGATCGTCTTGCTGTCTTTTTTAACCGCTGTGTCGTAGTCATGGTAATGCGACAGGTCTGTGCTTGCGACAAGTATCGTCTTGTCATCAGCTCCTATTATCCCGATGAGCTTCTTTGTCAGCTCTTCGTAGGATTCCTTTGTGGGTGAGCTGATGAGAATGGGGACGATCGTGAAATCCTTTAATACGACCTGGAGAAACGGGAGCTGGACCTCAAGGGAATGTTCCTTTTCAAACGCCTCGGGGTAAAAGCGGATATGCGCGTTTTCATTGATGAGAGACCTTGCTATCTTTTCATTGATCTTTATATCACCAAGTGGGGTTCTCATGACCCCTTTTGTATAGACCGAGGCGCCGTTGAACGTCTTATGGTGGCTGGGGCCAATGAGTATTACGGTTTCGATGTTTTTCCCCTTCAGATGCCTGTAACTGTGCGCCGCGACCCTGCCTGAATAGAGGTACCCGGCGTGAGGGGACAGCAGGGCGATGAGCTTGCCCTCCACCTGTTTATCTTCTGCCTGGGCAAGAAACCTGTCGACCGCATTTCTGAGGACTTTGGGATCCGAGGGATAGAAGGACCCTGCAACAGAAGGCTCCTTTATGTGTTCGGCGCAACCCCCGACAGATAAAAGCAGTAAGAGATAAAACAGTATGAAGGGATATTTCCCGAGTCTCATTTCACCTTCCTCCAGAACATGGCTTTCCTGGGTATTCTGTCTGGCATAATCTTCCTGCCTGCAAGGCCGAAGAGACCTCCGACTGCAAAGAAACGCAAAAAATCTCTTCTGGTCATCCTGAAGATTCCGGGTGCTGTATCCTTTTCTTTCAATTCCATATGCCGGCGATGGCTGTGCCGCAGAACGGGCAGCGCGCGCCTGAAAGCGCATTCTGCGTTACTGCGTATCCGGCCCTCCCGATAAGGATCCTCCTGCATTTGGGGCAGCAGGTATTTTCCGCATCACTTCTGACATTGCCGATATAGACGTATTTCAGCCCGGCTTCCATGGCTGTCTTCCTCGCGTCCTGAAGGGTCTCGGGCGGCGTCGGCGGCAGGTTGTTGAGTCTGTAGTGGGGGAAGAAACGCGACAGATGCAGCGGAACATCTGCGCCGAGGTTCTTCACAATCCATCTGCACATCTCTTTAATCGTTTTCATGTCGTCATTCAGCGTAGGTATGACGAGGTTCGTTATCTCGATCCAGACTCCTTCATCCTTTAAAACGGTCAGGGAGTCAAGGACAGGCCTGAGCCTGCCGCCGCATATGCGGCTGTAAAAGTCTTCGCTAAAGGCCTTCAGGTCGACGTCAGCAGCGTCCATATATTTTGAAACCTCCCGCAGGGGCCTTTCCTTTATATAGCCGCAGGTATGCATGGTGTTTTTCACCTTCCGGTCTCTGGCGATCTGCGCAGTGTCATACATATATTCGAAAAAGACGGTCGGCTCCGTGTATGTATAGGTTATGCTTCTGCAGCTGTAAAACATCGCTCTTCTGACGACTTCATCAGGAGGGAGGTCATAATTGTCCGTCTCCTCCGGCCGCGCCTGCGAGATCTGCCAGTTCTGGCAGAATTTGCATCCCAAAACGCAGCCCGCTGTTGCGATCGAAAAAGCGGTAGTGCCGGGGAGAAAATGGAAAAAAGGTTTTTTTTCTATTGGGTCGACAGCAACGGCACATGGTTTGCCATATACCAGGCTGTAGAGCACTCCTCCCCTGTTGATCCTCGTCCTGCAGCCGCCCACCTGATATTCTTCAAGGACGCATTCTGTGGGGCAGAGGTCGCACTGCACCTTCTTTTTCATGTTTCATTATAAACATTTTATTCTTTTTCCCTCCAGTGCATCCCCTTATGCATTGGAAGTTTTTTCTTTTCGATAACGTTCTCAAAATAGGACCGCCTCTGCAGGTAACTCTCTATTTCAGAGAGGAAGAGTTCACTTGCGATGTTATGCGTTATGATGAGCACTGTCAGAGCCGTTGCCAGTACCATCAGGATCTTGAATTTTATCAGGTCAGACATTTTTCGGGATTCGATATCATGAGTCTCTCTCTCCGCTTGAATAATTACCGCTATTTTACAATAAACCGGCTGATGATATTTGTTTTCTTATCTCACCCTCCAGACATGTACGACCGGCCTGGCGTCGTCCGCAAAAAGCTCGAGAACATACAGGAGATCATTTGTCCTGTCATACGCGGCATCTCCGAGCCTGTATCTTCGCTGAACGCCTCTGCCCAGCATGTCCTCCTCCACCCCTGAGGGGTTGAAAAAAAGATGCTCGTCGATATCCAGGACTGCGTAGGGCTGGGGCTCCCACGGCTGCATGTTGCCGGATGAAACTCCGGCGAGGTCGGAAGGATCATACATTATAAACCGGGCCGCGAATCTCGTTGCCCACCATCCGCGGTAGTCAGGATGTGCTGAACAGCCTGCCAGGTCGGATGCAGGGCAGGGTGAGCCGTTAGCAAGGCGGCAGAGGGTAAACTGACCGAGGAGATCGGTATCAACACACGGATATTCTGCTCCGGCAGGGTTGACCCATCCATACCAGTATTTCTGTCCTGTGCCCTTGGTGCCGGCAAACAGCACTGCCGTTTTTCCGGTGGTTGTGGTGATCCACCCCCCGCCTTCCCACTCGTCGCAGTGCTGGTAGCCGTTTAATGACCTCTCAACAACGTTTTCTGTGTTACGTGAATTCTCATACAGAAGGAGAACCCTCTCCTGGAGATGGTCTCCCTTTGGCGCAGGAGTGCCTGAAGCATCTGTCCATGGCAGGTAGGCAAAAAGGGAAGGTCCCTGGCCGGACCAGCCTCCATCCCTGTATCTTCCGGTGGCAAGGTAGCGGCCTGACGCATATGTATCAGCCCAAGAAGACGGTATCTCGAACAGATATCCATTGACGCTGTAAAGGGACTGATTTCCTATATACCATGAGCCCTGTGTATCAGGAGCTGCAAGCGAAGGATCGAACCAGGCATGAGTAGGTATCTGCGTCAGCGGCTCCTCGTGAAAATGCTGTCCCCATGCAAGATGGATCTTCGGGCCGGTAGCAGGGTGTGAGAGATAGGTCATGCCGATTCTGGGCAGCTCGGCGTAGCCGCTGAACAGGCCCCCGTCCACCTGCTGGAAATCCTGAAGAAATCCGGCCTGATTGAGCGCCGAGATATCATTTGATATGAGCGGCGCAGGGATGCTCACCTCAGCGACCCGGCTGCCGTCAGGAAGCTCTCCGTAAGGGAGGCTGTCGTGGCCGGTAATAAAAAGGGAGCCCGGGAAACCGTCGTTGTTGCCGCCGGGGTCACCGTTTGGATTGAAGGTCATGGCATTTCCCCCGTATTCAAACGTCCTCGGACGGACATCGTCACCGGGAAGCCTGAATGCGCCGAGATACTGAAAATCCGTGGGCTGAAGCCTGACTGCCTGAGGCAGAACAGTCACGCCAATGCTGTCATAGTAGAGCAGGTCGATATCCGGTGCAGCGTTCACGTTCGTGTCCACCCCAAAATAGAAGGTGTAATTTCCCTGGGGCAGGCCCGATATGTTCAGAATCCCGATCTGAGGCAGGCTCATCAGGGGGCCCTGATAGGTTACGGAGAGTCCAGGCGCCCAGGTCCAGTTGCCGCCGTTCTGTCCGAAGTAGAACCACATCTGATTAGTGTAAGCAGCGAGCCACCAGTCGGCCCCCGAGCCCGAAGAGTCGCCCGCTTCGAGACTGATAGAGACCGAAAGGCTGTCGGCCTGCGTGATGTATATTGAGCTGTCTGAAAGATTGGCCTTTATATCCGGTACAGGAGGGGCCGCAAGGGCATTTTGGATAAAGAAGACCTGGAACAGGAAAAATGCAGAAAGTATTTTTTTTCTCATCTCTTTTCCTCCTAATAAGGCACGTATATTAACAGTATACCTCCGGAAGGCTGACGAGCAAAATTTCCGGGGTATAGGGCTGCGGGTATCCGCCGATTGTCCAGCAAAGTTTTGTGTAAAGGCTCAGCAACAGCATGCGCGCTCATTCTCGCCCCGATCAGGTCGGGACTCCGGGGCACCGGCGCGGTGTGCCGCTGAAGCCGCTTGCATGCTATTGCCGCGCTTTTTTGAATTTTGCCGGTGGACTGCTGGCTTTGCACCGATGTCAAAATGATTTGAAGATGTGCTAAAATAAAACGCTTTTTACGGAGTGAGTAGTGTTCCATTGCTTTCAACCTTACTTATCCCCGGACATTATTCACTGTTTTTCTGCAGTCTGTGAACGGCCCTGCGCAACAGGCAGGTGTGAATCTCGTCAGGTCCGGAAGGAAGCAGCGATAAGCATTTTACCTGTGTGCCGCAGCAAGTCGTTCGCGGGCTGCAGAAAGGCAAAAAAAGAACTCCTTTACCCATAAATATTATGAGCTACCTCGTATTAGCAAGAAAATGGAGGCCCCGCGGTTTCGATGACCTTTCAGGTCAGGAGCCGATCATGCGCATCCTTAAAAACGCCATTACCCAGGGCAAGATCGCGCACGCCTATATCTTTTCAGGTCCCCGGGGAGTGGGCAAGACATCGTCTGCGCGCATACTGGCCAAGGCATTGAACTGCAAAGAAGGGCCAACGCCTCTTCCGTGCGGGGTCTGCGAGTCCTGCACCGCCATCACGGACGGTTCCTCCGTGGACGTTATAGAGATAGACGGCGCATCAAACAACAGCGTTGACGACATTCGGGATCTCAGGGAGCGGGTCAAGTACGCGCCGTCCGGGGGCAAGTATAAGGTCTACATCATAGATGAGGTGCATATGCTTTCAGGGTCCGCCTTTAATGCGCTCCTGAAGACACTTGAAGAGCCTCCCTCGCACGTAATTTTCGTGCTTGCCACAACGGAGATGAAAAAAATACCGGCCACGGTGCTTTCTCGCTGCCAGCAGATGCCGTTTCGCAGGATCTCCAGCCAGGTGATACGCGCAAGGCTTAAGCAGATATCTGATACCGAAGGTATATCGATATCTCCCCATGCGCTGAACCTTGTGGCGCGGGCCGCAGACGGGAGCATGCGTGACTCTCTAACGATCCTCGACCAGCTATCCTCATTTACGTCAGAGATAAGCGAGGATAAGGTGAAGGATCTGCTGGGAATCGCTGATACAGGTCACCTCTCAGGCATGGCAAAGGCCCTTGTCAGCGGCAACAGGGTCTCCATACTCGAAATCATTTCCCTTCTTGCGGAACAGGGTACGGACATGCGGTCGTTCGCCAGGGGGCTTGTACAGTTCTTCAGGGACCTCCTCGTTGCCAGTGTTATGCCCCATCCGGAAGATATCCTTGATGTCAGCAGCGAGGAGATGACAGCAATACGGGAGATCATCGCTTCTTCATCAGAGGATCAGCTAACCCTTATGCTTTCGGAGTTATTGAAGTCTGAGGCGCAGATCAGGAATGCCTCATCCCCGAGGCTTGCGCTTGAGATGGTCCTGCTGAGGGCGAGTTTTCTCAGCACTCTGCGCCCCCTTAAGGATGTTATCGAGAATATCTCGATGCACGGCAGAAACCGGGTTGAAACGGCATCATCCGCTCCTGCGCAAAGGGAGACAGAGAAAGAGGCGGTTGAAGAGGTGAAAGAGAGCAACTCAGAACAGGACGCGGTCGTTACAGGGGATATGACAGAGGAAGAAGCGGTCTCTGTCGCTCCTGCAGAGGCTGAAGAAAGGCGGATGCCTGAGGCATCCCCTGCCTGGGAGAGGACGGTTTCGCGAATCGAGCCTCCCCTGGCGTCGAAGCTGCTTCAGACCACTGCAGAGGCAAACGGAGACGAACTGCTGCTTACCCTCAACGGCGGCCAGGCGGTATTTGAGGATTCGATAAAGAAGAATCTGACGGAGATAGAAAAGATATTCTCTGAGGAATACGGCCGGAGGCTGAAGATCAGAATTGCGGTTGCTCAGAAAAAAAAAGTGAGCAGGCGGGAGCTTAAGGAAAAGGTCGTGGCTGAACCTTTGATCAGGGAGGCGCTTGAGCTCTTTGATGGCAGGATTGTGGATATAACCCCTATTGATAAATCAGAGAACGGTAAAAACGGAGGAAATGATGTCGAAGAAAATGCTGGGTGATTTAATGCGCCAGGCGCAGAAGCTGCAGGAAGAGATGATGAAGACGCAGGAGGAGGCAAAGAAGAAGACTGCGGAGGCTACTGCAGGCGGCGGCATGGTGACGGTTGTAGCCAGCGGCGCCGGAGAGATCGTCTCGATCAGGATAGAGAAGGATGTCGTAAACCCTGACGATGTTGAGATGCTCCAGGACCTTATCCTTGCGGCCTCTAACGAGGCGCTCAGAAGGGCGCAGGAGGTGGTTAATGCCGAAATGTCCAAACTCACCGGAGGGCTTCAGCTGCCCGGGATGGGCGGACTGGGGAATATGTTCGGAAAATAAAACAAGACAGATACGAATAGCGAAATTCGAAATACGAAAAAAGGGGACACCAATTGGGTGGCTTGTGAACGCAGCAGTGAGTATTTAGGATTTCGAAATTCGTATTTCGGATTTATTAATATTATGCACGGAATAATTGAAAATCTGATCAGCGAGCTGACGCGGTTGCCCGGAATAGGAAGGAAGACCGCGCAGAGGCTTGCCTTTTTTATACTCTCGATGCCTGACGCAGAGGCCCTGTCGATTGCGAAGGCTATAGAGAAGGTGAAGGAAAAGGCGAGGTTCTGCAGCCAGTGCTACAACATTACGGAAAACGAGATATGCGAGATATGCAGTGATGAATCCCGCGACAGATCCAGGATATGCGTTGTTGAGGAACCGAGCAACATCCTGGTTATAGAGAGGGTGAAAGGTCTTCACTGCCTTTACCATGTGCTCCTCGGCGCTCTCTCTCCCATTGACGGGATAACCCCTGAGAAGCTGAAGATAAAGGAGCTTGTCCAGAGGGTGAGGCGGGACGGGATACAGGAGATCATCATGGCGACGAACCCCAATACAAAGGGAGAGATAACCGCACAGTACATCAGGGAACTTCTCTCGCCGATGGCTGTGAAGGTGACACGCATCGCCTACGGCCTGCCTATGGGCAGCGATATTGAATTTGCAGATGAGGTTACCCTCGGCAAGGCCCTGGAAGGAAGAAGGGAACTCTGAGTCCCGGAACCCGGATTTTTATAAAACACAGTTATTTTACGGCCACTGCCTCAAAAACTTTTCGTAAGCGCCGGTTATCGGAATATCCTCCTGGTTTATCAGAGCAGTCAATGCAAAATCAAAAAGCATTCTTGTCCTGACGAAAAGTTTTATCGGCATTCCCGTAAAATTTAGGCATGTTGGATAGCAGTGCGGACGATATAGTTCTGCCCATAAAAAAAGGGGAAGGTCCATCGGACCTTCCCCTTTTTGTCTAAACTCAGTCTTTCAAGAACTAAAGGGCGCTCCAGTTTAGACCGTCTAAGGAATACCACCAGCTGCCGTCTGTGGCGACATAAAAGTAAGGCGTACCATAATAAGACGACGGGCCGCCGTCCGGTGCCTGCACTATGATGTTCAAGCCACCTGTGTAGTCAAAATTCACGATGAGATTATCGATGCCGTCAAAAGCCCACATTACGACGAGCTCATTGCCGTTTGGGTATACTGCTCCATACTCGGCCTCACTCGACTGTGCGAGTGACAATGTAAGAATAAAGGCTGCAAAAACCAGAAACAATACTTTCTTCATATTCTCCTCCATATGTTTTCCCCTCAAGGGGAGTTTTGTGTAAAAGTAAGCCGGAATGCCCCGACCGATGACTATCCCCAGGCTCACCCCCTTCCTTTGTCTGGATAGAATTGCGTCCGGCGAAAATACCAGCTACATTTGTTCTGCAATAATTTTAGCCGAGATCTTTACGTAAAGTAAACATTTTGTTCCGCAATCCACTATCAACTTTGCGCGGGGATGCATTCGAGCGGATTCAGCGGCGTGTCCCGCAGCGCCGGGACGGTGATGGACGCCGGTGCCTCGGAGTCCCGATCTGATCGGGACGAGAATGAGAGAGAAAGCTGTCCCCGTGCAGATTTTCACTTTTTTTGATGGTGGATTTCGTTGTTATTCAGCCCTGGAGCTGCGGATCTTTTTTTCCCAGACCAATGCCCTGTCCATGATCTCAGACTCATCGCCCGTAGTCAATTCACGCCTGTTGATGACTACCTTTCCGTTTATGATGACAGTATCAATGTCGCCCGCATTCATCGCATATATAAGATGGGAATATATATCGTATATCGGCACAAGATGGGGCTTGCGGAGGCCTGCAAGCACGATATCTGCAGCCTTGCCCTCTTCAATGCTGCCTGTGACATCGCCTAAGCCGAGCGCCTGGGCGCCCCATCGCGTTGCCATAAGCATGGCCTGCCTGGCGTTTAGCGCAGTCGGGTCCCCTGATACCGCCTTATGTACCTTGGCAGCGGTCGAGGCCTCACTCAGGATGTTCAGGTCATTGTTGCTTGCGGCCCCGTCAGTGCCGAATGTGACCCTGACCCCGGCATTGAGCATCTTGACAACAGGCGCTATCCCTGATGCAAGCTTCAGGTTGCTTTCTATGCAATGCGAAACCCCGACCCTTCTTCTGGCCAGGATATCGATCTCCTCGTCGGTAAGCCAGACACAGTGGGCTGCGATGAAACGCTCGTCAAGCACGCCGAGATCTTCGAGAAGCTGCACAGAGGTCTTGCCATAGCGCCTCTTCATTTCTCCCGATTCCCATTGGGTCTCGGAAAGATGCGTATGAACAGGGACCATATATCTGTCAGAGATCTTCCTGGTCTTCAGCATGGTCTCCGGAGAACAGGTATAAGGCGCATGAGGGGCCAGGGCCGGGGTTATAAGATCATCGCCCTTCCAGTCCCTGATAAACGCCTCGGCCTGTGCAAGATATTCGTCGGGGGTATGCGCGGTCTTGCTCGGAAAGTCCAGGATGCCGGCGCCGACAACCGCCCTCATCCCGAATTTCTTTACTGTCCGGGCGATGACATCGCCGAAAAAATACATATCATTGACAAGGGTTATCCCTGCCTTCAGCATCTCAAGGCAGGCAAGCTCAACCGCGTCTCCGACAAATTCACTGCTCAGCCATGTATTTTCAGCAGGCCAGATATGCTCTTCCAGCCAGATCTTCAGTGGCAGGTCGTCCTCAAGCCCCCTGAAAAGGACCATGGGCGAGTGGGTGTGGGTATTTACAAGTCCGGGGAAAGCTACGGTGTCTTTACCGCCAATGACCTTTTCAGATGAATACTGCTTCCGGACATCTTCAGAGGTTCCGACAGAGATGATCCTCCCGTCTTTAACCGCGATCGCTCCGTTTTCGATGACAGTGAAATCGCTGTCCATCTTCAGGACATGGGCTGCCTGTATGATCAGGTCTGCGTTCACATCCTTTTCACTCCTTATTTTTCGACCACTATGCGGAGCATGCGCCTCAGCGGTTCTGCAGCTCCCCAAAGGAGCTGGTCGCCGCAGGTGAAGGCGTTGAGGAACTGAGGCCCCATATTCATCTTGCGCAGGCGGCCGATCGGCACCGAGAGAGTTCCTGTCACTGCAGCGGGCGTGAGCTGGCGTATGGATATCTCCCGCTCGTTAGGGACCACCCTGACCCACTGGTTATGGCCGGCGATCATATCATTGATCTCGGCAAGGGGTATGTCTTTGGTGAGCTTGATCGTCAGGGCCTGACTGTGGCAGCGCATGGCTCCGACCCTGACGCAGGTGCCGTCTATAGGGATAGGGTTGCCCTCGCGGCCGAGGATCTTGTTAGTCTCGGCCTGTCCTTTCCACTCTTCCCTGCTCTGGCCGTTTTCCAGCTGCCTGTCGATCCAGGGGATGACAGACCCTGCCAGAGGCACGCCGAAGAACTCCTTTGGATACGAGTCAGAGCGGATATGCTCCGCCACTTTGAGGTCTATCTCTAAAATGGCGCTCGACGGTGTTGCCAGCAGGTCTTTTACCGAATTGTTGACAGAGCCCATCTGTCGGAGCAGCTCGCGCATGTTGTTTGCGCCTGCACCGGATGCAGCCTGGTATGTCATGGCCGACATCCACTGCACGAGTCCGGCCTTGTACAGACCGCCAAGGGCCATAAGCATCAGGGAGACGGTGCAGTTGCCTCCTATATAATTTCTTATGCCCTTTGCCATGCCGTCTTTTATCACGTTCAGGTTGACCGGATCGAGGATGATGATAGAGTCCTTCTCCATGCGGAGAGAGGAGGCCGCGTCTATCCAGTAGCCCTTCCAGCCTGCGGCGCGCAGTTTAGGATAGATCTCGCCGGTGTATTCCCCGCCCTGGCAGGAGACGATCGTATCCATAGCCCTGAGCTCGTCGATGTTCCGGGCGTCCTTGAGAGCAGGCGCGTCCTTTCCTATATCCGGGGCTTTGCCTCCTACATTTGAAGTGGTGAAAAAGACCGGATCGATGAGGCTGAAATCTTTCTCCTCGTTCATGCGGCCCATCAGCACCGAGCCGACCATGCCGCGCCAACCTATGAACCCTACTCGCATCATTATCTCGCTCCCTCTAAGGTGAATTTTAAAAATATATTATACCCAATGTGAACGGTTCTTTGCACGTCCGGAAGCGTTCATTTCCGCTGCGTTTTGGGCTTTACATGAGGCATTTTTATCCTTAAAATAACCTCAGAGATCGGGACCCCGGGGGAGATCGTTGAGAAAAACAGATAATCTTGTTCTCCTTTACCGCGAACCATTCAGGTTATCCTTGTAGAACTCATCCCAATCAATGAGCCACTGCGGTCTAGTTTGCTCGCAATATTATGGGAAGAATAGACCTGAAAGGAACAAAGAATGAAAAGGCTGATTTACGGAATATGGTTTGTTTTATGGGTATCAGGCAATGTCCTGGCCGAGGATCTGACAGGCAAGATTCAAAATAAATGAAAGACAGAAAATCATCAGACTCAGCTTACTTCGATGCAGCGCGGTCATCAGCCTATGACAAAAAGATAAGAGCCAGTATCCCGGGCTATGATGCCCTGCATGCAATGACCCGTGATCTTATGCAGGCCGCGATACCGCAGGAAGCGAAGATTCTCGTGGCTGGAGCCGGAACCGGCATGGAAATTATAACTCTGGGATCATCAAATTCCAAATGGACTTTCACCGCAGTAGATACCTCCGATGACATGCTGTCCATATGCAAAAACAATGTTGACGACGCGGGCATGTCCCGCAGAGTCGAGGTCCATCGCGGGCATGTCGATGAACTGCCGGATAAACAGTCATACGATGCTGCGACATCCATCCTTGTATCACATTTTATTAAGGACAGGGAAAGTCGAAAGGCCTTCTTTCAGGCGATAGCCGACCGGCTGCTTCCAAAGGGTCTGCTTGTTACAGCTGATATCACGGCCAGCATATCAGACCCGGCTCTTGAATATTTCATCAAGGCATGGAAGACGCATTACGGGAATGCAGGCATCCCGGAGAAGGAAGTGGAAGAAGACTTCTACCGCTCAATGAGGACCGTATCCTTCGTGCCTGAAACGGAATTGTGCAGCATACTCCTGGAAAACGGCTTTGAGGATGTCCGGCCATTTTTCCGGGCATTTCTGTTCGGCGGATGGTTTTGCTTCAGAAAGTGAGGAATATAAGGAACTGAAATTGAAAGTTTTCCGGGTAATCGCGATTTCACTGCCTCAGTTGCTGCTGCTGCTTGATGTCGGAGCCAGGTTTGATCTGCTGTTTGGATTTAATCGCACCGATTATGGCTTTACGTTGCTGTTATTTCTGTTTGTGCTGGTTCCCTTTGTCAGTCTGTCCTGGTTTCTGGGCGAGGTGATAATGGCTGTCAGACTGGCAAGACGCCAGGATAAGAAGATGTCTTTTCGGATGCCGGGTCTGGCCCTTCTGATTCTTGCGGAAGCAGTTTTGTTCGACCTGTTCTTGTTGTCTCAGGCCAGGATGTAGGCCAGGCTATGAGGCAGTGGCGCGAAATAATTGTTGTCTCATATCAGCTTTTTGCAACCAGCTCCGCTATCATATCCCCGACCTCTGTGGTCGAGTATCCCATCCTGCCGGCGGCCTGGCTCTTCATCTTTTTCATCACTTCTATCATCGCCGCCTCAATGGCCTGAGATGACTTTGTCTCGCCGAGCGCATCCAGCATCATCATCGCTGCGCCTATGGCAGCCATCGGATTGATCACATTCTGGCCGGCGTATTTGGGTGCGCTGCCGCCCATCGGTTCGAACATGGAGACTCCCTCGGGGTTGATGTTCCCACCGGACGCCACACCCAGCCCGCCCTGGATCATTGCGCCGAGGTCGGTGATGATGTCGCCGAAGAGGTTTTCGGTCACAGCCACGTCGAACCACTCGGGGTTCTTCACAAACCACATGTTCGCCGCGTCTACGTGATTATAGTCACGCTTAAGCTCAGGGTACTGTTCAGCGCCCATCTCTTCAAAGGCGCGGTACCACAGGTCTCCGCAATAGGTGAGCACGTTTCGCTTGTGGATAAGCGTTATCGGTTTTGCAGCATACTTCGGATCCTTTGCATTTCGCTTCTTCTTCAGCTCGAAGGCATATTTCAGGCAGCGGTCCACGGTACGGCGGTCATACACCATGAGTTGGGTTGCGATCTCCTCTGAGGTGCCTATGCGGGTCGCTCCGCCGTGGCCTGTATAGATGCCGCCTGTGTTTTCGCGTATGACGACGAAATCGATATGCTCCGGACCCTTGTCCTTAAGAGGAGTCTCTACATTTGGATAGAGCTTTACCGGGCGGAGATTGATGTACTGGTCCAGGGCAAAGCGTATCTTCAGAAGTATGCCTGTCTCAAGTATGCCGGGCTTAACCTCCGGATGTCCGATAGCTCCAAGGAACATCGTGTCGAATTTCCTGAACTCTTCGATCGCGCTGTCAGGAAGGGTCTCTCCGGTCTTGAGATAGCGGGCTGCGCCGAAGTCGAACTCGGTGAATTCGAGCCTGAACCCGCCTTTTGCAGCAGCTGCATTAATAACCTTTATCCCCTCGCGCACAACCTCAGGTCCTGTGCCGTCTCCCGGTATTACTGCTATATTGTATGTCTTTGCCATCTCGTCCTCCTGGATAAAAAAGTCGTCTATAATATCACATTCATGGCAGTTCAGAGTAGGTATGCGCTGGATGCCCTCTTGTCTAATGAATGTCCCTGTTGTATATTGACTATACAGGAGCGAGGATGCAAAAGATTCATTTACTCACAAAGGACGCCTCTTTCATAAGGGAGCTGGCCGCCATCCTGCCAAAAGGATATGGCGTGGTCACGAATCCCCCTGCATCCGGCAATGCCATTGTGTTCTTCGATATCGATACTATGAGGCCCGGCATTATAAGGGAACTGAGCGAAAAGAATCTCGTGCTTGCGGTCACTGGACAGAAGAAGACAGGTCCTGTCATGGAGGCGGCGACCTTCGGCGCATATGAGGCCCTCCGTCGACCTCTGGGCAAAGAAGCCGTTTCCCTGATCCTCAGGGAACTTAATGACCTCGGTGAAGAAATAAGGCATGCTGTGGCCGTTGCGCCATCGTCTCCTGCTCCGACCTGCGCTATTGTCGGCTATTCTCCTGCCATAATGAATATGTGCAAAAAGCTTGGGCGGCTATCACAGGTGGATGCGCCTGTTCTCATTACCGGGGAGACAGGGACCGGCAAGGAACTCGTGGCCGAGTCTATTGCGCAGCTCTCCGTAAGGTTCGGGAAACCCTTTGTCGTTATCAACTGCGCTGCGGTTCCCGAAACCCTCCTTGAATCGGAACTCTTCGGCTTTGAAAAAGGGTCCTTTACAGGGGCCGCAGCTCCGAAAGAAGGTATGCTGAAGATCGCTGATGAGGGCTGTGACTTTTTTGATGAGATCGGGGAGCTGCCGCTTTCTCTCCAGGGAAAACTGCTGCGTTTTCTGCAGACACAGACCTTTTATCCGCTGGGCAGCACAAAAGAGGTGCAGGTCAACGTAAGGGTGATCTCTGCGACAAACAGGGACCTCTCTGCAATGGTGCGGGAAGGCAAATTCAGGGAGGACCTGTACCACCGGCTGCGGGTTACAGGCATACATATTCCCCCATTGCGTGAGCGCAGGGAGGATATCCCATCCCTTGTTCAGTTTTTCGTAAACCGGTACCGGCATACTGCTACAAGACCTGTCAAGGGCGTTACAAAGGCTTTTCTTAAGAAGATGCTCTCCTACGAATGGCCCGGGAACATCCGCGAGCTTGAAAATACCATCCGGTCGGCGATCGCTACGGCTAAGACCGCATACCTGACTACCCGTGAGCTGAATGAGCTGGGTGAACTCACACTTCCCCTCGCAGGCTCGGCATCGGCGGGGTCCTTCGCGCCGCTCGTCATACCTTTTTTGAAGGAGGCGCTCAGGAAGAAGGAGAAGAGTATATACGAGAAGATACATCAGGAGGTGGACAGGCCTATGCTCGACTACATACTGTCTTACACGAGAGAGAACCAGTCTGAGGCTGCGCGTATCCTGGGCATTAACAGGCTGACACTGAGGAAAAAGCTGAAATTCTGATCTTCTTTCAAAATTTCTTCACAATAACCCTATACAGTTAATACAAAGAGGTATATGATTTCCCATAAGGGAATACGAATACTACTAAAAAGGAGATATGGATATGAAAAGGTTGATGTTTATTACTCTGGTTCTGATTATGACTGCAGGCGTTGTCTTTGCAAAGGATTATGAGGTGAAGAAGAAGGCAGGGGACTATAATGTTGAGGTCACAATCGACAAAAATCCTCCTGTGATCGGTGACAACAATGTAAAGATAGAGATCAGGGACACAGCCGGCAAATATGTGACCGATGCAAAGGTCGTTGTGGATTACAGTATGCCCGCAATGCCCGGCATGCCGGCAATGAACTATAAGACGGACGCTGAGCTGAAGGGAGATGAGTATAGGGCAAAGATGAACCTCTCGATGTCCGGCTCGTGGAACATAGCAGTGAAGATAACAAAGGCCGGCAAGACGTCGACCATGAAATTCACCGTGGACGCAAAGTAAGAAGAAGACCACGGGATGCGGGATACGGAATTCAGACAGGGGCAGAGATCAGGAAGCTGCCGGTTTTCCGTCTCCTGCATCCTGACTATTGCCTTTGCGCTCTTGATCCCTCTTAAAGCCTATACAGAGGACCGGAATCTGCGGTCATTGATCGACGAGGCTCTCAGCAATAACCATGAGATCCTTGTGAGCGAGGCACGGTTAAGGGCCTCTGAATTCAGGATTCCCCAGGCAGCGAGCCTCCCTGACCCCATGTTCATGTTCGGCTATCAGAACGAAGGATTCAGGAGATATACTTACGGGGAGATGGCAGACGCGCAGTGGATGTTTTCAGCCTCCCAGATGTTTCCCTTTCCAGGAAAGCTCTCCCTGAAGAAAGAAATGGCAAGGGGTGATAGCGGTAATTTCAGGGCATCCCTGGAGGCGGTGAAGCTCAGGACAGTGGCGAGGGTAAAGGAGTTATATTACGATCTCTTCCTGTCGTATAGGAATTTAGATATCATCAGGGACAGGACCGCGCTTTTTTCGAGGATCGAGGATGCGGCGCTTGCCCGTTATTCATCAGGCATGGGCTCGCAACAGGAGGTTCTGATGGCCCAGACCGAAAAATATATGCTCCTTGAAAAAGAGGAGATGCAGAAGCAGCGGATTCAGTCGGTCGAGGCTATGCTCAATAACACCATAGGCAGGGATGCGCATCATCCCATCGGAAGGCCCGAAGAGCCGCCTTCATCACAATTAGTATGTTCGGAGAGGGAGCTTCTGCAGGCTGCTTTTGAGAGATCTCCGGAGGTGAAGTCCAAAGAGCAGATGATCTCGGTGGCAGAGACAAAGGTCTTGATGGCAGAGAAGGAGTACTATCCTGATTTCACGCTGAACGCCGGATATTTCAGAAGAGGCGGGGACTTTGAGGATATGTGGAGTCTTACCACTACCATAAACATTCCGCTTTTTTACAGAACGAAGCAGCGACAGGCGGTCAACGAGGCCGAGGCGTTCCTTGTTGAGGCCCAGCATGAGCTGGACGCCACAAAGTTTATGATCTCGTCCGCGATGAGGGATACCTGCTCGATGCTTAATACAGCAGAGAGGCTGATGGAATTATACAAAGGCGGTCTGATCCCGAAGACTTTTCAGGATTTTGAATCAGGCCTTGCCGGATATATGACAGGCAGGGTTGAGGCGATGACCGTCATCACGAGGACGAAGGCCCTTCTCGATTATGAGTCCCTCTACTGGGTACAGTTTGTTGAGCGGGAGAAGGCGATAGCAAGACTTGAGTCGATAACAGGGAAATACCCTGAAGCGGAGGGTTATAAAAAATGAAAAAAAGTGTTTTCCCGATTCTCAGCGGTCTGCTTCTGATAATCGCAGTCATCTTCTATCTGTCGAAGACAGGGGTATTTCCTGGAATATTCGTGGCAAAGAAAGAGACACCGGCAAGCACTCCGGCTGTCTCCGGACATGAAGGGCATGGTGAAGAAGCTGCGTCGTCGCAAAGCAGCGGGCAGCCTGCCCAGGAGAATGCGGAAGAGTCTCCGGCTGTCGAGGTCCCTCTTGACCGGCAGCAGATGATAGGCGTCAGGACCGCAGAGGTTGCTGTACGGCCGCTCCAGAAGGTGATAAGGACAGTGGGCCGCATAGAGTATGACGAGAGAAGACTCGCCACAGTCAATACGAAATTCGAGGGCTGGATCGAGAAACTCCATGTTGACTACACCGGAAGGTACATAAAAAAGGGCGAGCCCCTGGCAGAGGTCTATAGCCCTGAGCTTGTTGCAACACAGCAGGAACTCATTAATGCCCTGAAGTGGACAAAGACCATCCCCGTTGTTACTCCCGCCGGTAAAGGCGGGCCTGAGGAGAGAGATCTGGGCAGAATGCTTTCGGACGATGCCGGGGCAGTGCGTGATGCTGCAAGGCAGAGACTGAGGCTGTGGGATATATCTGATGAGCAGATCAGGAAGATAGAGGAATCAGGCAGGCCGATACGAACGCTCACTCTTTATAGCCCTGCAAACGGATACGTCGTGCAGAAGATGGCCGTAAAGGGGATGAAGGTGATGCCGGGGGAGAAGCTTTTCGACATAGCGGACCTGAGCACAGTATGGATCGTCTCTGATGTATACGAGAACGAACTGCCACTGATAAAGGCCGGACAGCAGGCGCATATCAGCCTGAGCTATCTGCCCGGAAAGGATATCCCTGCGACTATCGATTATATCTATCCCAGCCTCTCCGGGGAGACAAGGACTGCCAAGGTCAGGTTTGTCATATCAAACCCCTCAGGACAGCTGAAGCCCCAGATGTTTACGAACGTAGAGGTGAAGATACCTCTCGGCAATAAACTTGCTGTTCCTGATGAGGCTGTGCTTGATACAGGGGAAAGGCAGATCGTCTATGTTGATAAGGGCGACGGTTATTTCGAGCCGAGGGAGGTCAGGCTTGGGATGAGGGCTGAAGGGCTCAGGGAGGTTCTTGCCGGGTTGAAGGCAGGGGAGAAGGTTGCGGCTGCGGCTACTTTCCTGATCGACTCGGAGGCGCAGCTCAAAGGGGTCAAGCCCCTCGAAGGACATAAACATTGAAAGCCTGCGACAGTAAAGAGTGGATATGATATTTTCTCTCATTCTCGTCCCGATCAGATCGGGACTCCGAGGGCTTTTTCCGGCTCGCCCCAGGCGAGCGATACCGTTAAAAGAAACCGCTCAAATACCATATCCCCTCTTTATTATCATTAGCTTCATCGGTCCTATGTCATTCCTGGTTGCCGGTAAGCTTTTTCAGGAGTTATGACTTGATAGCCAGGATCATAGAATACAGCGCCAGGAACAAGTTCATCGTCTTTCTGATGGTGCTCGCTCTTTCTGTCTGGGGATACTGGGCGCTCATGAGGACGCCTCTTGACGCAATCCCTGACCTCAGCGACACGCAGGTCATCATCTTTACAGACTGGGCAGGGAGAAGCCCCAACCTTGTGGAAGACCAGATCACCTATCCCATATCCTCCACTCTCCTGGCTGCACCGAAGGTGCAGGCGGTTCGCGGCTTTTCATTTCTCGGCAGTTCCTTTATCTACGTGATCTTTGAAGAGGGGACCAATATCTACTGGGCGAGG
>JACRHE010000199.1 GCA_016217695.1 Nitrospirota bacterium
GATCTTCCCGCAGTCGGCCAGAACTATCTTTACCTGTTTTCCATAAAAGGAGCTGTAGGCATCGTCAACGAGCCATTCCCTGACAGGGCTTCCGGATAAGACGTGTTCAGTCACTATCCTGTCGGCCATATCAGGCTTCACGTATTGATAGACAGTCTTGTCTCCGTTAATATGTACCTCTACCAGTACATCGCGGGCGCAGAGTCCGAGGCAGCCGACCTGATGGGAAGAGCAATGCTCCAGGACTGATGCGTCCTGGTCTCTTTCGGAAAGCGCTTTTTTAAAAGAGTCGAGGACCGCCTTTCCTCCGGCGGCTATGCCTGCGGGCCCCATGCAGACCCGTATGATCACTTCCTTATTCATCCGATTTTTTCCTGATGGTCCGTATCTCCCTCACCACGGAATCGGCTTCAGTCTTCCCGTAAACAGCCCCGTTTATAAGCACTACAGGCGCAAAGCTGCATGTTCCGAGGCAGGCCACTTCATCAAGGGTAAATTCTCCGTCCTTTGTCGTGTCTTCTTCTCCCGAGAGAGCAAGTTCCCGCCGCAGGCTGCCGATGATCTTCTCGGCGCCTCTGACATGACAGGCTGTGCCGCTGCACGCGGTTATCCTGTTTCTGCCACAGGGCTTAAGACGAAACTGGGAATAAAAGGTCGCTACGCCAAAAAAACGGCTCGGCGCAATATTGAGCTCTTCAGAAAAAAAATCGACCGCTTCTTTGGGTATATATCCGAACGCCTCCTGTGTATCCTGCAGAAGCGCTATGATACTGCCGCCTTTTTCCCGATGAGTTCTGAGTATATGCTCGAGCTGCTCATTCATAAGATTATCTTATAGACTCATTATATGCTATCATAATCAATCCGCTTTTTCACAAAGAAAAAGGCCGCAGATCTTTTATAAAAGACATGCAGCCCGGCAGTCAAAAGCTGCCTCAGATCCGTCCTATTTTAGGTATACGAGCCGGAGATATAATCCTTAAGATAATGGATCTCAGAGGTGAGTTTTCCCACCTGGGTCTGGATAACATCCCGGATCGAAAGCATCCCTATGACCTTTCCGCCGTCGACTACAGGCAGGTGTCTTATATTTTTTTCGACCATGATGGACATTACATCGCTGATATCGTCCTTCTGTTCAGCCACTATCAGGTCTTTAATCATCGCATCCCTTACAGAAATTTCCCTGAATTTCTTTCCTTCTTCCTTTGAGACGTAGCACCTTACCACGTCCCTTTCGGTGAAGATCCCTGCTGTTTTGTCACTGTTGGTCACCATCAGCGCGCTGATCTTCCTGCTGTGCATCAACCGGATGGCGTCTTCAACCGAACTTCCCGCATCGATAGATACGACTTCTTTGCCTTTGGCATCTAAAAGGTCCCTCACTTTCATCGCATACCTCCTGGGATTATTCTGATTCTTCCATCATATCCGAAAAACATGACCTGCCCGCCAGCTTTTGACAAAGTCGCCTGTCATGTCATCGCCTTTTTATGTTAGAGGAAAACGAAGGAAAATGCTACCGTGAAAATAACGCTACCGCGGATATTTCACCTGAGGGATATACTCTTTTTCCCGAAGGGGGATCCTCATATGCGGATCCCCCTTCGGCTGTTACATTAAAGGTTAAATGGCTGTTTCGCCGGTCTCGCCGGTCCGAATCCTTATAACCTGTTCAAGAGAAGAGACGAATATCTTCCCGTCACCTATCTTGCCGGTCTTGGCCTTCTGTTCTATAGTGGCCAGTGCTTTTTCGAGCATACTCTCTGCCACTACCGCCTCGATCTTCACCTTGGGGATGAAAGATATGTCGTATTCGGCCCCCCGGTAGAGTTCAACATGACCTTTTTGCCTGCCGAAGCCCTTCACCTCGGTTACGGTCATACCCTGCACTCCTATTTCATTGAGGGCATCCTTGACCTCATCGAGCTTGAAGGGTTTTATTATCGCTTCTATCTTTTTCATGTGGTCCTCCTATCTGTGGCTGTGCCGGGTCTGGAAGTCCGGATAGGCGGTAACAGCAACTTCAGCCTGATCAAGTCCGGCAACCTCAAGCTCGGGATCTACCCTGAGCGGCACTATCAGATTCAGCACCTTAAAAAATACATACATAACCACAAATACGAATACCATATTTGTGAAAGTGCCTATTATTTGAGCTATAAACTGGCCGCTGTCGCCGTAGAAGAGGCCCTTAACCGTACCCGGGACGCCGTTGAAGGCATCGCCGTAGACGCCATCTGCGAAGAGACCGAGCGAGATCACACCCCATGCTCCGTTTACACCGTGTACGGAAATCGCGCCGACAGGATCGTCGATCTTAAGCACCCGCTCGATGAAAAATACGCTGATGCAGACAAGCACGCCGGCGATCGACCCGATGACCACAGCGGATAAAGAGGTGACAAAGGCGCAGGGAGCAGTAATCGCCACGAGACCTGCAAGCATCCCGTTTGCAGACATCGATATGTCAGGCTTGCCATAGCGAAACCACATGTAGAGCCAGGAGGAGAAGGCTGCAGCGCCTCCTGCCAGCATCGTGTTTACCGCCACAACACCTATCCTGAAATCGCTTCCTGCCAGTGTGGAGCCTGCGTTAAACCCGAACCACCCAAAGGCAAGGATAAAGCATCCGACAACCGCCATCGGGATATGGTGCCCCGGAATCGCGCGGGGTTTTCCGTCAGGTCCGAATTTCCCGATTCTCGGGCCCAGCACTATCGCGCCTGCCAGGGCTGCCATGCCGCCTGTCAGATGTACTACTGAGGAGCCTGCAAAATCCACATGCCCGTGTCCAAGCCCGAAGTTGGTGCCGAGCTTTGCAAGCCAGCCGCCGCCCCAGACCCAGTTTGCATAAAGAGGGTATACAATACCCGAAATAAATAGGGCATACACAATGAAGGACTTCATGGTCCAGCGCTCTGCCATCGATCCGGTCGGTATAGTAGCAGTCGTATCCATAAAGACCATCTGGAACAGGAACATCGTATAGATGGCAGCGTCATAGGCCTCGCCGCCGAGCATAAAGCCCTTGGTGCCGAAGAGACCGAAGTCCTTGCCGAAAAGCGATATGGTGAACTCACCGTTCATGGTGGCCCCGCCGCCGAGCGTCGCAAACGGCCCGGCGCCTCCCATCTGGAGGGCAAAACCAGTGAGCCAGAAGCCCAGCAGCCCGAGCCCGTAGACCATAAAGTTCATGGCCATGGTATGGCCTGCATTCTTTGCCTGGGTGAAGCCGGTCTCAGCCATGGCGAATCCGGCCTGCATGAACATTACAAGAAATCCGCAGACCAGGGTCCAGACGATGTTTATGGCTATCCGGTTTTTGCCGACGGCCTCAGCGACCTTGACCGCGAAAGGCTCTGTCTTTTTGACCTCGTCGATGGCCTTCAGGTCGTCAGCTGTCGGACCATTACCGGCGTAACCGGCAATATCTCCGATGCTGCCTGCGTTTGCTCCGATCGGATCGGGCTTTGGCGGCTCAGGAGTCGCCGGGGCTGCTGCAGGTGCAGGCTGAGCAGGCTCTACCTGCTCAGCTGCCTTTGAAGGAGGGTTAGTTTGCACCTGTTCTTCGGCAGACAAGAGGCCTGCCGAAAGTAAAAAACATACTATCATGCATATACTCAATAACCTTCTCATTTCATTTCTCCTCGTTTTTACTCACTTTTTTACCAGGTATACATCACACCCAGGGCAAGAGTGTCCTGATTCTTCTCATTACCTGAATCAAAGACCTTCTTGTCAGACCAGTCATGCCTGAATTCAGGCCTGACTATAATCGCCTTGGCGATCCTGAATTCCGGGGTTATGGTTATCCCCTTGACCTTCTGCGCGGTGCCGGTGCGAACTCCGTCCTCATCCTTGAAGTATTCGGCCCTTATAGTGGCGCTGAAAAGATCGCTGAAATCGTATTTGGCGTATCCTGCTATGCCGTACCACTTCGCGTCTCCGCCGTCAGGGGCGCTGTCTTTCTGTGTAGCATAGTCTGCGTTAATGACAACGGTGAGGTCTTTCACCGGCTTTACAGTGCCTACAAAGTCAGCCAGGAACCTTGTGGATCTTATGCCTGTTGCGAGATCCGGTTCCCTGCCGTTCATGAGGTTCAGGATTAGTGAGACCTGCTCACTGGGTACAACGCTCGCACTTAAGCCCAGTGTCTTGGAGCTGCCCTCATCATCGAAGTTGTCCCAACCATTTACCACGTACAGGCTTCCGGTCACCTTGTCGCTGAACGGATAGCTGGCCATAAATCCTGTGTGGGTAAACGGGATAGCAAAGTTAAACAGGAGGCCTCGGGAATAATTCATATTGTCCTTCGCCTCTATCACCTCTGCCCCGTGCATCGTCACAAACTTGCCGAGACGAAGCTTCAGTCCGTTGCCCAGAGGTGCTACGTAATCAATAAAAGCCTCGGTGAGATCTAAGGTGTCATCTGAAGTGCCGAGGCCGGCCGCGTGTATGAACTTGGCGGTCTCACCTGCAGACAGCTTCAGTTTATAGCCGATGCCGCCGGTGGGCGCATCCTTTACAAAGACGAGCTGAGCGAGATCAACAGTAAAGCTGTTGGCCTTATGGTCGAATACCCTAAGCTCATTTTGCTGCGAGTCAGGGTCTTTGAAATTATAGGTATAGCCGCCCTGGACGTAAACACTCACGCCAAGGGATTTCTTGATGTCATCGATAGTCATGCTTCCGGACTTGGTCTCCTCTGCGCCTGCAAAGGCAGAAAATGCAAAAATCATCATAAACAGCAAACTGATTCTAAAAAGTGTTTTTCTCATCATATCCTCCTTATTGGTTATTTCAGTTATTGCGATATTGATTAAATCAATTTTCAATCCTGTTTCGCGCCTCATAGCTCCTCTTTTCTTACCAACTGCTCATCCTCGATCCATCGCACCTCCTTTATCCTTATCCCGTATTTTTTGATCTTGTAACCTATCATCCTCTCTGTTATACCGAGCTTTCTTGCTGCCCTTGCCATAATCCAGTTGCAGTCCCTGAGGGCGGTTATTATCTCCTCCCTCTCCATTTCCCTTATCCTGTTTTTGAGAGATTCCATGACTTTTCCCTGCATTATATATCCAGAATCATGCCAGCGCTATCTTATTGATTTACCGGGATATTTTAAGGTCAAGTCATTACATTAATGTCATCTCTGACAATTTTGTGTGATTTACCCTTGTGGCGGACAGGCAGCCGGCCGCATCATGCACTGAGGCAAGGCAGGCTGTTATAATAGTCCTGTTGATGAGACGGCTTAAAGAAATCCTTGACAGGTTTTATCTGGAATTCGACTTTGCAGCGAGGATACCGCATGATCCCATTAAATTTCCCTGCAGATATGACTTTCCGCAGGACAGGGAGGTCGCCGGCTTTATCGCGTCCTGCCTGGCTTACGGCAGGGTCGAACTCTTCAGTGCCGTGGTTGAAAAGATCCTCCGGCAGATGGGAGAAAGCCCAACTGATTTTCTGCTGCATTTCACTGTGAAAGGGCAGGCGGGCCTTTTTTCCGGCATTACGTACAGGTTCAATCAAAACAACGATATAATCTGCATGCTCTTTATCCTGAGCGAGACATTAAAAAAACATTCTTCTCTGGAAGGGGCCTTCAGGAGATTCCACAGGCCGGACAACAAAAACATAGAAAAGGGGCTTTCAGGGCTTATGAATGAATTCCTCAGCACTGATACTTCTGCAGTCTACGGCAGGAACATCAGGCCCGCAGGACTGACCCAGTTCTTTCCTTCCCCTGCAGATGGAAGCGCATGCAAGAGGGCGAACCTTTTTCTGCGCTGGATGATCCGGGACAGAGACATCGATCTCGGCATATGGAAAGATATTCCCAAGAGCAAGCTTGTGATACCTCTGGATACGCATATCGCAAGGATTTCGAGGTGCCTCGGCCTCACACAGAGGAGGTCTCAGGACTGGAAGATGGCGGTTGAGATCACTGAAGCCCTAAAACAGCTCGATTCAGAAGACCCTCTTAAATATGACTTCGCCTTATGCCACCATGGCATTTCAGGCACATGTAAAGGGCTTAAAAATAATGACTGCATAGGATGCGCTTTAAGAACCTGAGAAGATCAGGCCGGCTGGAGCAAGGCCCCATTATCAGTCCCCGAGGATCGCCCTGATATTGGCAAAACATTTTTTAGCATAGTCTTTTTCCTCTTCAGGACCAAGCTTCTCGAACCTGTCAAGCCTCCTGATCACCCCTTCAGGGATCTCATCGATAAACCTGGAAGGCACAGCCTGCATCTCTTTTCCATATTTAGACCTGTGGTCCGCATATGTTATGTACAGCTCATTCATAGCCCTTGTTATGCCGACATAGAAAAGCCTTCTTTCCTCCTCGATCCCTTCATCGCTGTTCGCCGACTTCCTGTGAGGAAGGATCTCCTCTTCGGTGCCCGAGATAAAGACCACCGGGAATTCAAGGCCCTTTGAAGAGTGCAGGGATATAAGCGTAACGCCCCTGCCGCCCTTTTCTTCCTTCTGTTCTATCAGATCAGTGAGGGCCATTGTCTCAAGAAACCCCTGAAGGGAAGGCACGTTCTCGACCGATTCGTAATGGGTTATGGAATCGACAAACCCTGCTACGTTTTCCACCTTTCTGAAAACCGTCTCCGGCGTCTTGTAGACCTCACCTATATAATCCCTGTAACTGATCTCCCCGATCAGTTCATGCAGGCCCCTGCCCATCTCCCTGCCTTTTCCGAATATCTCCCGGTAACGTCCTATCAGCCTGAAAAGAGCCTCTGCAGATCCTGCTGCCTTCTTGCCGAGACCCGGAACATCCGCGGCCCTGCCGAACGCCTCGAGGAGGCTGATGGACGATAAACGGCTGTAGTCCGAAAGCCCGCAGACAGCCCCGGTCCCCAGTCCCCTCTTCGGCACGTTGGCAATTCTCAGCAAACTCAGGTCGTCGGAGGGGTTGGCGATGATCTTGAGATAGGCAGCGAGGTCCCTGATCTCCCTGTTTTCGAAATAACTTGTTCCGCCGACAACAGAATAGGGAATCCGCTGCCTTCGGAGGGCCTCTTCAAACGGCCTCGAAAAGGTATTAGCCCTGTAGATGATCGCAAAATCCTCGTCAGGCCTGTTCCGTTCGAATTTTATCATCGAGATCCTGTTGACAACCCATCCGGCCTCGTCTTCAGTGTCGGCAGCCTTGAGAATATTGACCTTTGGGCCCTGTCCCCTATCGGTCCAGAGGGACTTCTCCATCCTCTTTCTGTTGTTTGTTATCACCCCGTTTGCAGCCTCAAGTATATGGCCAAAGGAGCGATAGTTCTGCTCAAGCCGGACCGTAACCGTCCCCGGGTAGTCCTTCTCAAAATCAAGGATGTTACCGAGATTGGCCCCCCTCCAGCCGTAAATTGACTGGTCGTCGTCGCCCACCACGCAGAGGTTCCTTCTCTGACCGGCCAGATGCTTTATGAAATCATACTGGATGCGGTTCGTATCCTGATACTCGTCAACCATGATATACCTGAAACGCTCCCTGTATCTTTCTAAAACATCCGGATGTTCCCTGAAAAGCCGCAAAGTCAGCAGGAGCAGGTCATCGAAGTCAAGGGCGTTCATCGATTTCAGGGCATCGAGATAGCGGGGATAGATTCTCGCTGAGGCCTCCTCTATCGGATCGTCCGAATCCGCAGCCTCGGGCCGGGCAATGTCGTTCTTTGTCCTGCTGATCCTCTCCAGTATGGACTCGGGCTTGAAACTTTTGTCATGGAACCTGATATCGGAAAGGATGTTTCTCAGAAGCGAGACCTGCTCGGAGGTGTCATAGATCGTAAAGTCCTTCCGGTAACCGAGGCGTTCGATTTCGCGCCGCAGGATCCTCAGGCAGAGGGAATGAAACGTCGAGATAACAGGCGCTGCTCCCCCTCCCCTGACCATGGACCTTACCCTTTCCTTCATCTCCCTTGCTGCCTTGTTCGTAAAGGTGACTGCAAGGACAGACCCGGCATTTACACCTGTATGTATCAGGTACGCGGTCCTCGTAGTTATGACCCTCGTCTTTCCAGAGCCTGCGCCTGCAAGGATAAGGAGCGGTCCGTCAGTATGAATGACCGCTTCTTTCTGCCTGGGATTAAGGCGCGCTATTTCCTTATATATATCCATGGGATTTCCATATTTTCCTTATGTCTTAATTCTGGCGCCCACCATAAGACGTAACACCGAGGCATACGTTTTCATGAGTACGATTGTTCTCTGCCGGCAGGGAGACCGGAGACAAAAACTGGGTCGATCTATATTACAGCTCCGGCGGCAATAAGGCAATAAAAGGGGATCTTTGTGTCAAGCCAAAGTAGAAATGAACGGTATGAGGTATGGTATCCTGGTTCTTTGCATCAGATACTGTCCTGAGCTTTCCGTCAGCCGCATAGAAATACCTCGTCATGCTCCCCATAGGGTCGGCAACATCCTTTATCCTGCCCATCACATCATAAGTATAATACGTACTCTTGCCTTTTGCATCCATCAGGCTTATCAGCCTTCCGACAGTGTCATGCGCCATGGACGATGAGTTCCCTAAAGGGTCAGCGTGCAAAGTGTCATTGTGAAAGATTTGACCCCATTGTTCTTCCCATTGCTGTTCCTGCAGGCGATACACTGTCAAGGAAGTATGTCGTCCCTGAAGAGCTACTTCCCATCTCGACCTTGTAGTAACTTAATTTTGCTCTCCACTAAATTTATCGGACCCGTTTTGGTTCTCTTGTATTGCTCAAGGGCTAGATTATAAAATTTAAGTGCCATAGCCACATTTTGTTTTGCTTCGTAGGTCTCGGCCATTGAATGATAGAAAAGGGGTTCTTCTTTATTTAGGGCGATAGCTTGACTGAAATAATAGAGTGCAAAGTCGTAGTCACTTTTCTTTGCAATATTAACTCCTTTTCCCCACAGACCTGCCGAGACCACGGAAAGTCTGTCTTTATAAAGGGCAATGCCGGCATATGTTCCGAGGCTGAAACTTACCACAACAAGCACGATCATTAGAATAATTAACCTCATATTTTTCCTTATCGTATCGAAAATCTTCATGGCATCTTTCCACACCTTCATCATTTCAATATGCAAGAGATGCGCAGTCCTCGAAAATCTGTGCACATTCTTTTGATCCCAAAATACCGAGATTTGAGCATACGCATTTCATAGTTGTATCTGAGTACCACAGTCCCCCGTACTTTTCCATTTGCTCTGCTGTACCCTCCAACGTATCGCATTTATTTTGGCACTTTTTAACAGCATCGAACCACTTTTTAGCCCCCACTGCACATTTCCCCACAATCTATTGATTTGCAGAATGTCAATAGGCAAGTCTGACCCCATGATTCTGTCACCTTGGGAGAGGTCATGTCAGTCTGAGTGATGCTGCCTGGTCACCCTGCCTGTCGCTCAGTAAGTCAACTAAATCCTCTCCGTAAGTGCCTCTTAGGCTTCTATACTTTTGTCCGCTTTGCAATCTTTTTTGCGATTATTAACCCAATAAAGTAAGACAAGGGGATTACCAAGAGTAGATTCCACAATGGCATGAATAATAGTACAAGAGCGGCGGTTGACGAACGCGGGAACACAAATACTTCTAAATGCATCCATAAATCGAGGGCAAACACTAAGACTGCTGCGCACAAGGCTCCATATAAATAGTTCCGAAATATAAATATCACAGAATAAGGAACTAAACTCCATATCAATTCGCCAACTGAAAACCCTGATCCGGGAGCTGAGTCCCAAAATTCCTCTTTCAAATGAAGTGCCGTACCCAAAATAATTAGAACATATATTATCTGTCTAATTCGGGAATGGCTCATGTTGTCACTTATTATCGTTCGAAAGATCCACCCCCGTGCTTCTTAACTTTAGAACAGTATAATTTGGCATTACCTTCGCAACCCCGTTTTGAATCACCATCTAACTTCTCACATACCTTGAGCATGCACTTGCATAAACCCTCATCACACTCACTCCTTGTAAAGCCGCTTTGCTTTCCTAAGCAGCCATAACAGTCGTCATGTTCGTCACAACATTTACCAAA
>JACRHE010000197.1 GCA_016217695.1 Nitrospirota bacterium
AGCCATCTTTCCTCAAGGTGCGACTCGTGTTCAGGGTATCTTATGAAAGGAAGATGGGCATGGAGCACGATGGAGAGATATCCCTTTGTCCCGGATGACGTGATTATTTCCACAGATTGACATGATACATCATATGGAAAAGCAGGGCAAGGACGATGCATCATTGCAATCCGCCTATCATAGGGTGCAAAATGTTCATGCCTTTGTATTCTCGGCTGGAGCCAGGTTGAAATTTTATATAAATAAGGAGTCAATTATGTACATATTTTTAAATGATAAGATTGTGCCGGAGCCTGAAGCGGTCGTATCCGTTTATGACCACGGCTTTCTTTACGGAGACGGCATCTACGAGACCATGCGCGCATATGAAGGCGTCATCTTCATGCTCGAAAAGCATCTCGGACGTCTCGGTCGGTCGGCATCCTTTCTCAAGCTGAGAGTTCCCGATGAAGAGCTCATCCGGAGGGCTGTCTATCAGACTCTCGATGCGAACAGGTTATCAGATGCATACATCAGGATCACGATTTCGAGGGGAAAGGGACCTGTAGGTCTCGATCCTGCCCTCTGCACGGAGCCGACATTTGTGGTAATTGCCGAGCAATTCAAACCCTATGCTGAGACATTATACAAAGAGGGGGTGAGGCTCATAATCGCAAAGACAAGGAGAAACCTTGCCGAGGCTATTAATCCAATGATAAAATCCCTGAACTTCCTGAATAATATCTTTGCCAAGATGGAGGCGAAAGAGAGGGATGCCTATGAGGCGATTATGCTGAATGCCGAAGGATGTATAGCCGAAGGTACGATAAGCAATATCTTTTTCATAAAAGGAGACATATTGTGCACGCCCTCCCTGGATACAGGCGTGCTTGACGGCATAACAAGGGATCTGGTCATCGGCCTTGCGAAGGGAGCAGGTATGGGGGTCAGGGAAGCCAGGTTCTATCCTGAGGATATCTTCGGGGCCGCTGAGGTCTTTTTTTCAAATACTACCGCGGAGATAATGCCTGTCAGTAAAGTTGAGGATGCAATTTACGGGGCTGGGACTGTAACCCGCGCCTTACGCGACTTATACAGGGAAAGAGTCACAAGGTACGTCGAAGAAAACAGAGGCAGGAAGGGATGAGAACTGATTCGGGGTATGCAAGCGGTTTCTTCCTATTGAGGTATCCTGCTATAGAGGTAAAAAGCGAGCATGCCAAAGGCAGAGGGTATGAGCCATGCCGATACAAAGGAAGGCATGATCCCTGCATACCCCATTGATAGAGAGAAGGTATAGCTGAACCAGTACAGGAGGCTGATCAGAAGCCCCAGTCCGGCGCTGAAGAGTCCTCCCCCGAGTCTCACCATGAGGGGCAGCGATATGCCGAGCAGCATCATGAACAGATTGATGAGCGGGAATGAGATCTTGGCATGCAGGTCCACTGCCAGCTTGATGTTTTTAAAACCGGCATTTCTTAGCCTATGCATATACCGGTAGAGCTCTGATATGCTCATCTCGCTCGTCCCCTTCATCTCTTCTGTTAACAGGTCAGGCGACTCCAGATTCGGGTAGGGCATGGTCTTGATGTTATCTGTTTTCCCTGAGCCGATATCGTATCTCCTGATGTCTTCCAAAATCCACGTCTCCCCGTTCCAGTAACCGCTGTCTGCCGTTATCTGCTGTTGCAGGAAATCCTTGCCTGTTACAAATATGGTTATCCCCTTTGCGACTCCTTTTTCAATAATATAGAGGTCGATCTTTACCGGGAATCCCTCTTTGCTCTTGAGCCACAGGCCGCCATCGGTGAAGGTGATTTTTTTTGTCCTGCCTTCGAGAAGATTTTTGAGTTCAGCAGCCCTTTTTGAGAAGACAGGCGCCACATATTCTCCTGTAATGAATGCGAATATGCTTAATGTGATCCCCAGCAGAATAAACGGCAGGAAGATAGTTTTAAGTCTGCCGCCTGCTGCCTTTATAGCTGCAATCTCTCTCCGCCGGAATGCCTGGCTGCAGGTGAAGAGGCTGCAGATAAGAACAGACATAGGCAGAAGGTAGAGAAAAAATTTCGGGAGTATATATAAGGTATAAGAAGCAAGACTCGCTATTGAGGGTTTGCCGGGCAGGAAGTTGTGAATTTTATCCATCAGGTCAAGGAGACTGAAAATCAATGAAAGCCCTACGGAAAGCATGAAGAGAAGCTTGAAGAAATCTTTCAGATAGAGTCGCTGGATTCTGTTCACTTTGAGTATTCGCTCCTGAACAGAAACAGCGCGAATCCGCCCAGAATGACGGCTGATATCCAGGCGCCTATATAATGGGGCAGATGCGCAGCTATTACGAGGTTTTCTCCGTACAGGAGGATTATATAATAGATGGTAAATACAGAGAGTCCTATCGCCAATCCCCCAAGCCTTCCTGATTTCCCGGCCATCAAAGAAAGGGGCGGACCAAGGGCGATGAGAATCAGGCATACGGCAGGCAGTGACAGCCGGCGGTGGAATTCGAGATAGAGCGAGGCCTTTTCCTTTTCAGTAGTGGATTCTTTAGCCTTTTTAAGGAGTTGCAGGGGAGAGAATTCGATCTTCTTGGGACTGCTCGGATCGGCATCCAGATGAAGGATCAGTTTATAGGCATTAAAGAAGATCTCGGTCATGGTCTTGCCCCGCGTAATATTCATATAGCCTTCCTTCAGATATAGGCCGATACCCCCTCCCTCCTGCATGAATATACTGCCCTCTCTTGCCATTAACACCTTTGGCTCTTCCTTGCGCCTGCTGTCATAGATGAAAATATCTTCGAGGGTATCCGGGGTCTTCTTACCCTTTACCAGGATGACCAGGTCTTTAAATGCCGTGCTGAACGTTCCCTCCTCTATCGCAAAGGTTGATCTTACCGCTATGATTTTCGTGAGCTCAGCCCGCAGACGTGCGCTGCTCTGCGGTCCGAGGTGGAAACTTACTAAAGTGCTTGAAAAGAAACAGAAAAGGCCGAGAATCATTACAGGGTAAGAGATCTTCCCGAAATTCATTCCGCTGGTCTTGAGGATTACCATTTCGCTGTCGAGATTCAACCTGCCGTAAACGAGAAGCGTGGACAGCAGCATGGCCATCGGAATTGTGAGCAATAACAGCTGCGGCTGCAGATAAAAAATGATCTTCACCATATCGTACGCCTTTGCCCCGACACCGGAGAGCAGCCTGCTGAGTCTGAGAAGCTTTTCCATCATCAGAACAGAATTCAGAAAGGCCAGGGTTAGGAAGAAGGCGATGGCCAGTTCTAAGAGGATGGACCTGTGGATAAGCTTCAGCATAAGGGACATTTTAGCATAAACGTTAACGAGGTATGAGAAAACCTAAAATCCTGCCTTTAATTGTCTAATATTTGCAAAGGGAGTGTTGAAAAATTTATACAGGGCCGCTCTGCAGGGCATGTATCTTCAACCAGCGGTTTTTGCGACAAATGGCTGTAAATAAAGGATTAAAATTAAATATAATTAATTTTGAGACTTGCCGCCGCGTTTGGCCTTTTTTTTGCATCAGAACAGATGCCTATCATAAAAAGCGCTTATGGATATATACGAAAAACCTTGACAAATTATGAATAGGAATGATATAAATCTTGCAAATTGCAGCGCGGTTGTATCTTGAATAAAGCGAAATTATTTGTTCACAGCTTCCATAGGAGGCAGAACCTTTTAAGGGGAGGTGATAAATTTAGTAGGCGTATAACGTAAAGAAAGTAAAGAAGCACACGGTAAATCCGCCCTTGGCGGACAAAATATTCTTAGTTAGTTATTGGCTGTTAGATTCGGAAGAACTCTAACTCTAATATCTAACTTCTAACTTTTAAGAAGGAGGGTTAGAAAATTGAAAAAGTTTTTAGCGATAATTTTCGGCGCACTTTTTGTATTAAGCTTTGCAGTAAGCGCCTTTGCTATTCATGCTGAGATTCCTTCAGAGACTCAGGCTGTTGTAGCAAAGGGTGCAACCCAGATTACCCTGGGTGGTCAGTTGAGGGTGAGGGGCTGGTATCAGGACAATATCGTCGGCGGCCTCCCGCTTTCATCCAATTCACAGGCATTTTATGACCAGAGGGTAAGGCTTTCAGTCAATGCACAGGTATCCCCTAATGTTCAGGGTTTCCTGCAGCTCGAATCAGAGTCAGGCTCTACAGACAATTACACCTGGGGTAATTTCAACGCAAAGCCTACAGGCCTGACTGTTCTTGAGGCATGGATCCTTTACAAGGGCTCAGGCCTTTTCGGTTTTCCTGCTGGCTTAAAGATCGGACATATGCCTTTGAAACTGGGCGAAGGTCAGTTCTTTGATCACACCAAGTTCGGTGATGATGCAGTTGTATTCTTTATGGACCCTACAAAGGCAGTGCATGTCGGCCTTCTTACCATCAAGTTTGCTGAAGGTTCCAAGACCGATAACACCGATGACCTCGACGGCTATGTCGGCTTAATCACCTACAAGCTCGATGACAAGAACACTGTCGGCGCAAACTACACCTATCTCAGCAAGGCAGATGGCGACTTCAGCCACCAGAACCTCGGCCTCCATGCAAATGGTAATGCAGCGGGTCTCGGCTACAAGGCAGAAGTTGACTTCCAGTTCGGCAAGAGCGGCGATGCCAAGTTCAAAGGCTATGCGCTCATGGCTAAGGTAGATTACAAGATGGATCCTGCTACACTCAGGGCAAGTGCTGCCATGGGTAGCGGCGATGACACTGTAGACAACAGCACCAAGAATTTCGTGACCTACCTCGGCGCAGACCAGAACTACTCACTGGTTTATGAGTACAGGGTAAAGTCAACTGCCGGTGCAACCGCAACCGGTCTCAACAACACAACCTATTTCAATATCGGTGCAGACTTTGCAGCTGCAAAGGACGTGAACGTTTCTGTTGACGGTTACATCCTCAGGGCAACAAAGGACAACAGCACCCACGATTCAAAGAACGCAGGCTGGGAACTTGATGGTAAGGTTGCTTACAGCGTAGCGAAGAACCTCGCCTATCAGTTCGACATCGGCTACTTCAAGGCCGGCAAGTACTACGGCGATGAGAAGAAGGGCGTGACTGTTGTAAGGCACGGACTTACACTCAACTTCTAAACTTATTCTGTTTAGAATCACAAAGGCGGTTGCCTAAAGCAACCGCCTTTTTTTTCCCCTCAAAGGCTTTTCATTCGTTACAGCTGTAGGGTATATTAATAAAATGGATTATAGAGAAATAATTAAGGCGTTTAAGAATAAGAGGATTCTTGTCATCGGGGATCTCATACTCGACCACTATATATGGGGGCGGGTCAACAGGATATCTCCAGAGGCCCCTGTACCTGTTGTTGAGGTGACCAGAGAGAGTTTCATGCTCGGCGGCGCGGCTAACGTGGCCCACAACATCGTCTCTATGGGCGGACAGGCATCGGTCATCGGCATAAGCGGGCAGGATGTGGCTGGAGAGGCGCTTAAGAGTATGCTGATTCAGAAAGGCGTCGACTGTGAAGGTATATTCACAGAGAACAGACCGACAACAGTCAAGACAAGAGTTATTGCGCATAATCAGCAGGTAGTGAGGTTTGACAGGGAGGACAGCAAATATGTAGGAGGGAAGATACTCAGGGGGATACTCGCTTATATCAATTCCGTATATCGCGGACATGATGCGGTCATTCTGTCCGACTATAAAAAGGGTATGATTTCGTCGGCCCTGATCAGGGGCATCCTAGCAAACCCGAAGGCCGCAAAGATGTTCATATCTGTTGACCCGAAGGTCGGACATTTCGGTTTTTACAAGGGTGTGTCGCTCATAACTCCGAATGTGATGGAGGCCTCAAGCGGTGCAAACATTGAGATCACTGACGACAAGACATTGTTGCTGGCAGGCAAGACCTTGATGAAAAAGCTTGGATGCAGGGCAGTGCTTATTACCAGGGGCGAACAGGGCATGAGTCTTTTTGAAAGAAACAGGGTGACGCATATCCCTACGGTCGCCAGGAAAGTCTATGATGTGACCGGCGCGGGAGACACGGTCATATCTGCCTTCACTCTCGCCCATGCGTCAGGCGCCGGCATGAAGGATGCTGCGGTGATCGCCAATCATGCTGCAGGCGTAGTTGTCGGCGAGGTCGGAACTGCCATTACAACTCCTGAACAGCTCGTGGAGTCATTCAGATGAGCAGGATCAGGGCAGTTGCATTATATTCCGGCGGGCTTGACAGCACGCTCGCTGTTCTGGCCATTATGAGGCAGGGGATAGAGGTCAAGGCTGTAACCTTCCTGAATCACTTCGGATGCGACATCTCTGATAAGTCTTCATGCTCAAAAGATCCGTTTTCAGCGGCTGAAAAATTTGGATTTGAGGTGAAGCTAAGCCACCTCTCGGATAAATTCATACAGATCGTCAAGAACCCGAAATTCGGACATGGCAAAAACATGAATCCCTGCATGGATTGCAGGATCCTTATGCTCAGGGAAGCCAAGGAGTTCATGCAGATGACAGGGGCTGAATTTATCATAACCGGCGAGGTTCTCGGCCAGAGACCTATGAGCCAGAGAAGGGATGCCCTGGACATCATAGACAGGGAGAGTGGCCTGAAAGGGTATGTGGTAAGACCCTTAAGCGCTAAACTCCTGAAACCGACGCTGCCTGAAGACACGGGCCTTCTCGACAGGGGTATGCTTTATGATTTCAGCGGCAGATCCAGAAAACCTCAGATGGCCCTTGCAAGGGAGTTCGACCTTACAGATTATCCGGCACCGGCCGGCGGGTGTCTCCTGACAGAACCAAACTACTCCTTTCGTCTTGCCGAGCTTCTCGACTGTGATCCTGAGCCTTCCCTTATGGACCTTCAGCTTTTAAGAATAGGAAGGCACTTCCGCTTCTCACAGGATTGCAAGGTGATCGTCGGAAGAAACAAGACTGAGAATGAGGCCCTGCTTAAACTTCACGATGATGATGGAATCTATATGAGGGTTTTAGGGTATGGTAGCCCCATAACCCTTGTCAGGGGACAGATCACAAAAGAGCATCTGCTGGAAGCTGCTATTCTCTGCGCAAGATATTCGGATGCGCGGCAGGCCGAAACAGCAGACGTTAAGGTAACCAGCCAATCCGGGGAGTATATCCTGAATGTATCGCCTGCTGCCGGCTCTGATATCGAAGACCGGAAGATCGAAAAAAGAACGCCCGCAAAGCTCCAGCTGCGGGCATAAGAGCGCTCTTTTTCAAACGGTCTCCGTGTTTTCAGCAGGCCTTACTCTATATTAAATACTGCGACCTCTTTAACTCCCGGGATGTACTGACCCACAGGTACGAGCTTTTTCCCTTCGTTTACACAGCCGATTATGATTGTCCAGAGCTGATTAAGCTCTTCCTTTTCCCTTTCGTTCTCAGGCGTCATTGACAACAGGGTTCCGTCAAGTTCGATCTTCATGTCTTCCTCCGTCTAATAAAATTTTAATGCTCTTCTTTCCAGTAGGGTTTCGAAATATCCTCAAATATGGTGTTTGCAGCTATGGCTCCCTGAGCAACAGCCGTGACTATCTGCTTGAGCCCGCCCGTAATATCTCCGGCGGCATATACACCCGGTATATTGGTCCTCTGACCGGAATCTACCTTCAGATATCCTTCCGCATCTTTTTCTGCTCCGAGTTTCAATGCAAGTTCATTACTGGGAACATATCCCACGGCAATGAAGACGCCGTCCACCTGCAGGGTTTTCGTCGTCTTATCCTGCAGATTTTCGATGATAACGCCGTTAACCATCTTTTCGCCAAGGATCTCCAGCACTGCGGAGTTCCAGAGAACAGGGATTTTATGCTCGACGAGGCTCTGCTGCAAAAAAACCTCGGCCCGAAGCTTATCGCGGCGGTGAACCAGGGTGACATCTACTCCGATATTCCTGAGATAAAGGGCCTCGGTTGCTGCTGTATTGCCTCCGCCCACAACAATGACCTTTTTCCCGTCCCTGAAGAAGTATCCGTCGCAGGCAGCGCAGTAACTGACCCCTCTTCCCTGGAATTCCTTTTCACCCGGTATCCCGAGCCGCTTGCTTTCCGCCCCCGATGTTATAAGTATCGCCTTTGCCATGTATTTTGCCCTGCTGGTCTTCACCTCGAATCCGCTGTCTGTTTTTACGGCTTCAAGGACTTCTTCGCCTTCGTGGATGTCGGCATAATGAACCGCCTGCTGAGCCATCATATCCATGAGGGTCTTTCCCGCTATCTTGGTGAAGCCGGGGTAATTTTCAACAACCGGAGTGATCGCTACCTGCCCGCCCAAGGTGGCCTTTTCAATGACAACCGATTTCATGCCGCTACGTTCAGCGTAAATGGCAGCAGTAAGCCCTGCAGGCCCGCCGCCGATGATCAGGAGGTCTTTCTCTATTGTCTCGCCTTCTGCTGGAAGGCTTACCTTGATGGGGGCAGCTGTGATGAGCTCCTCTATGAAAACCTCTTCCGGCTGAAGACCGAGTCCCACAAGCTTGTCATCTATAAAAGTTTGAGGGACTGAAAACGCATCATATTGGGCCGCAAGATCCTTGTTTTCATATATTTCGATGATTTCCACGCGTATCAGACCCGGCTTTTCAATTGCAGCAGCTATAGCGATGGCTGCCTGATGAGGACAATACGGGCATGTAGGGCTTACGAAAACCTTGATGTTCCGCTTTTCCTTCAGGTCGGCCAACCTCTTCCTTGACGCATCTGATAGGATGGTCTTGCCGGTGGACGCCATAAGAATGGAGATCATCAATGCGCGCGCCTCTTCTCCTGCAGGAGCACCGATCAGGCGTATGTCGTACTTCTCCGGCTGTATCAACAATGTGGGGGTGCGGGACACACCATATGCAGCTGAAAGCCTGCCGCCCGGCTCTTCGAATACAGGCAGGATTTTATCAGATATCCCTGCCAGCTCCCTTACGAGATCTCTCGAAAAATCGCTGAAGGGCTTATTCTCCTTGTCACTTAAAAAAACAACTATTGTAACGGCATCCTGCAGCTGCCTGAAATCCTGCTGAAGAAGCTTTGCGGCCTCAGGAGAGATCAAAGAATCCTTTTGCTGTTTCACGGCGTTTTCCCGAGTATTTGGTTGAAAACCGAGATAGCTGTCATATGTTCATTTTATATGAAAATTGGAGAAAATGTTATGTTCATCAGGCTAATTTTCTCATAAAATGCAGGGCGTATCCTGCCCAGGCGCTTCTTGACTAAAAATTATACCCTCGGATAAGATAATAGCTAATTTAATGAATGGTCCCTCCTACAGTACTTCAGGAAACAGTAGACGGGAATGTATCGGGAGGCAGTAAAGGTGAAAATCGCTATCGGCAGTGATCATGCCGGTTTTGGGCTTAAGCAAGAGATCATCGGCATACTTAACAGTCTCAATATCGAGTTCATGGATTGCGGCACAGACAGCGGGGAATCTGTCGATTACCCTGATTTCGGAGAGAAGGTTTCTTCTCTTGTGTCTTCAGGTAAATTGGAGAGAGGCATCCTCATTTGCGGGACCGGTATCGGGATGTCCATGGTGGCAAACAAGTTCCCGAATGTGAGGGCAGCGCTCTGCAATGACCTCTTCAGTGCCCGTATGAGCAGGCTGCATAATGACTCCAACATACTTGTCCTCGGAGGGAGGATCATAGGGAGAGATCTGGCATCAGAAATCGTCAAGGTTTGGTTGTCCACGCCGTTTGAGGGCGACCGGCACCAGAAGCGACTCAATAAAATAAGAAAGATCGAGGAAAGTTTGAATAATCATGGAACGTAATATGTTGAAAACCTCTGACCCCGAGGTCTTTGAAGCGATTCAGAAGGAGACGGCGAGGGAACATGAAAAGATAGTTCTCATCGCTTCAGAGAATTACGTAAGTCAGGCTGTGCTGGAGGCCCAGGGATCGATATTCACGAATAAATATGCGGAGGGCTATCCAGGGAAAAGGTATTATGGCGGATGCGAATACGCTGATATTGTTGAGAACCTCTCCATAGAGCGCGCCAGGAAGATTTTTGGCGCAGAGCATGTGAATGTTCAGCCCCATTCAGGGTCGCAGGCCAATATGGCCGTATATTTCGCGATGCTGAAACCAGGAGACAGAATTTTGGGCATGAACCTTAACCATGGAGGGCATCTTTCCCATGGTGCATCTGTAAATTTCTCGGGAGCGCTGTATAAGAACGTGCCTTACGGGGTCAATAAAGAAGGATACATAGATTACGATGAGGTAAGAAGACTGGCCAGGGAACATAAGCCCCGGATGATCGTAGTCGGCGCCAGTGCCTATTCCAGGTTTATTGATTTTAAGCTCTTTTCGGAGGCAGCCAAAGAGGTCGGAGCCTGTCTTATGGCTGATATCGCCCATATCGCAGGGTTGATCGCTGCCGGCGAGCACCCTTCTCCTGTACCTTACGCGGATTTTGTGACTACTACTACTCACAAGACGCTCAGAGGGCCTCGCGGCGGGATGATCCTCTGCAGGGCAGAATACGCAAAGGCCGTAGACAAAATGATATTCCCCGGGATACAGGGCGGTCCCCTCGTCCATATAATTGCTGCCAAGGCAGTAGCACTCAAGGAGGCTATGGGCGAAGACTTTCGCAGGTATCAGAAAAATGTTGTAGCTAATGCCAGGACCCTGGCGGAAGAGCTTATAAGGCGCGACTTCAGGATCATATCCGGCGGGACTGATAACCATCTCATGCTTGTCGATCTTACGAATAAGGGTATTACCGGTAAGGAGGCTGAAGATGCGCTGGATAAGGCCGGCATCACGGTTAACAAAAATGCTATCCCTTATGATGAGCGGCCTCCTGCTATAACAAGCGGTATCAGGCTCGGTACTCCGAGTGTCACGACACGCGGCATGGGTACTAAAGAGATGGTCGAGATCGCCGGTCTGATATCCGAGGTGATAGATAACAGCAGAGATCCTGAGGTCATAAAGACCCACGCTGAAAGGGTTAAGAGTCTCTGCGACCGGTTCCCAATATACAGGTAAAAAGAAGGTCACTCATAGGGTCATCTGAAGAACAACAGTCTGTCATCCCGGATTATACGACATACGGTTTTATTTATGAACTCCTTCACAGAATCTTAACAATATGAAATGTCCTTTCTGCGAACACCTTGAAGACAGGGTTATAGACTCCAGAACAAGCAAAGAAGGAAATGCCATCCGCCGCAGGAGGGAATGTCTGCTATGCGGGAAGCGTTTCACATCATATGAGAGGGTTGAAGATCTCGTGCCGATGGTTGTCAAGAAGGACGGCAGAAGAGAGACCTTTGATATGAATAAGATCAAGAACGGACTCCTGATCGCCTGCAAGAAGAGACCTATAGGTGCAGACAAGCTTGATGAGATTGTAGACAGTATAGAGAAAAGGCTCGTCGGCCTCGGCGTCAAGGAAATACAGAGCACATGGATCGGTGAGCAGATAATGTCGGAACTGAAAGACCTGGACAAGGTTGCATATGTAAGATTCGCATCGGTGTACAGGCAGTTTAAGGATATCAACGACCTCATGGATGAAGTAAAAACCCTCTTCGATCACAAAGACAGAAAGTAAAGGGCATGCTCAAGCCTCTTCTGCTGGTTGTAGAAGACGATGAAAGCATCGGCCTGAGCCTCAGGGCCTTTTTTGAAGGCAGGGGATTCACTGTCATGAATGCCCTGACAGGCCAGGACGGTCTCAGCATAGCTTTAAGAGAAATTCCCGATACTGTAATTCTGGACCTCAGACTCCCTGACAAATATGGTATTGAGGTCCTCTGCGAGATCAAAAAGAGCTATCCCGAGATATCGGTGATAGTCATGACCGGCTATGGTGAGGTTGAAGAGGCGGTGAAGGCGATGAAACTCGGCGCCGAATACTATTTTCAGAAGCCCATCGATATTGAAGAGCTTGCGGTGATAGTTGAAAAAAGCCTCGGGATACGGCAGATAAGACAGGAGGCTGTTCTCCACCGGCGTTCCAGCTATCCGATTATCGGCAGGAGCATGCATACACAGGGTCTTATCCATATGATAAACCTCCTGGGATCGAATTCCTCGACAACTGTGCTGATTCAGGGTGAGACCGGGACAGGCAAGGAGCTTATGGCGCGTAATATCCATGCCGTAAGCAGCAGGAGCGAAAAACCCTTCATCGACATAAACTGTGCGGCAATACCTGAGCAGATCGTTGAAAGCGAGCTCTTCGGATACGAGGCAGGCGCATTCACAGATGCAAAAAAGACAAAGAAGGGGCTTGTTGAGCTTGCCGATGGCGGGACGCTCTTCCTTGATGAGATAGGGGATATGCCCCTGAGCGCACAGGCTAAAATACTCAGGGTGCTTGAGACGCGCACATTAAAACGTCTTGGAGGAACCAGGGATATCAGTGTCGATGTCCGCTTCATAGCTGCCACGAACAAGGACCTCGGAGGCAGAGTCAAAGACGGCTCTTTCAGGGAAGACCTCTTTTACCGGCTCAATGTGATGCCCCTGCAGATACTGCCGCTGAGAAACAGGCCTGAAGATATACCTCTGATCGCAGAGTTCCTTCTGGAGACGGTCAAAAAGAGCATAGGGAAAAAGGAACTGGCCGGGTTTACCGGAGATGCCCTGGATCTGTTGAGCTCGTATTTCTGGCCCGGAAACGTAAGGGAGCTCAGAAACGTTATTGAGCGGGCTGCGATACTTTGTCAGGATACCAGCATCTCGGCGAAGAACCTCATTCTCCCGGCTGCAGTGCGGATGCATTTTCAGGAGGACGATCAGCTGTCGTCTGAAAGCGGTCTGCAGACCCTGAGCGAGGTTGAGCAGGCCCACATAAGGCGCGTCCTTGAGCTGACAGGGGGTAACAGGACCAGGGCTGCGCAGATACTGGGGATTGCCAGATCTACCCTGAACGAGAAGCTGAAGCTCTTTAGTCTGCTCTGACCGGTTTTCAGCCGGCCTGACCGGTTATCGAACACCTTTCTGCCGCATGCTCTGAACCTTATTATCTTTCCAGTAACCTATCTCTCCAAAATTTCTTGAAAATCAAGGCATTCCTGTGCAGGACATGACTCTTTTTCACTGTCCTCTCCCTGGCATTGGTCTTGCGAATGGAGTCTGAGAATGAATATACCGGAGGGAACTAATGAAAAAAATACTGGTCGTTGATGACGAACCTACAATCCTTATGACTCTTTCGCATCTGTTGAGCAACAAGGATACGGCCGTCATCACAAGCAGCAGGATAGAGGAGGCGGAAGAGGCGCTTTCCAGGTACCACTTTCATCTTGTAATCGCAGACATAAGATTGAGCGGGATGTACGGGATTGAGGGTCTGGAGCTCCTCAGCTACATAAAAAAACTGAGTTCTGACACAGAGGTGATCATCATGACCGCATATGGAACCGATGAGATAAGGGAGGACGCGTATCGCAGGGGGGCGTTTCATTATTACGAAAAGCCGATAGATATCGCGCACCTGATCTCCAAGGTGCAGGCCCTTGGCATAACAATGCCGTCAGCGCAGAACGCATGAACAGGAATTCGAAGATCCAGAAAACTGATAAGGAGGCTGATACATGTCAGGATTACTAAACAAGATTCTTATTGTGGATGACTCTCAGCTGATTCATTCCATGTACAGAATAGTGCTGAACCGCTACAACGGATGCAGGATCGTGGATGCCATGAACGGACTGGAGGCACTCGACTTCCTCTCAAGGGAACATGATTTCGACCTCATTCTTCTCGACATAAATATGCCGGTTATGAACGGCATCCAGTTCATGGAAAAGATCAGCAAAGAAAATATTTACAGGAACATACCGATAATCGTCATCAGCACCGAGGGTAAGGAAGAAGATACTCTGAGGGCCCTGAAGCTCGGGGCATGGGGATATGTCGTGAAGCCGTTCAAGCCATTTCTCCTTTATGAACTGATAGAGAAGGTGCTTGCCAAAAAACCGCCCTACCTTGCCGGCACAACGAGCGTCTGAGAAAGGCTCATAATGGAATATTCTGACCTGATCAGAGATTTTCTCGATGATGCTGACGGGCATATAAAGGCCTTTGACAGCTCGCTCATGTCTCTGGAGAAGAACGGCCTGAACAAGGATATCATAATGGGCGTGCTGGGCTCTCTTCATACGCTAAAGGGGAATGCAGGCATGATGGGCTACGAATCCCTGAAGAATTATATTCATCAGGTCGAGGAGATCCTGAAGCAGATCGGGGAAGAGACTCTTGAACTCGACCCGGTACTCGATATGCTCCTCAACAGCTCAAACGTACTGAGAAATTCGCTGCAGGCTATCGGAAACGATCCCTCTGCGAACCCCGATCTTACAGAAGAGACTCTCGGCATTCAGATGCAACTGGAAGGTGCTGCCGGGGGCTGCGGGAAGCAGGTCGTGGACATATCCACATATCTTGGGGCAAGGACGAAAACCATTAAGGTCGACTTCAAAAGGCTCGATGACCTGCTGAACCTGGTAGGAGAGCTGGTGATCTTCAAGACAAGACTGAACCAGATAGAGACCCAGCTCAGGGGAGAGCTCACGAACAAGTCCCTTGGCAGGGAACTAAACGCAGGGCTCGAGCTTATGGGAAAGACTATTGGAGGGCTCCAGGAGGGGATTATGAGGGCCCGTATGCTGCCGGTCAGTCACGTCTTCGGTAAATTCCCGAGGATGGTGCGGGACCTCTCGAAGTCACAGGGCAAGGAGATTCAGCTTTTTTTTGAGGGTGAAGACACCGAGCTTGACAAGACAGTTATCGACGAACTCGAAGAGCCGCTGCTCCATATCATCAGGAACGCCATCGACCATGGAATAGAGGTTCCCAAGGACAGGGTTATGAAAGGTAAGGACCATAAGGGGTCGATCGTTCTTTCAGCAGCCCAGGAATCCAACTTCGTGATCATCAGGGTGAAGGATGACGGAAAGGGGATAAATTTTGATGAGGTCCGGGAGGCTGGTGTCAGAAAAGGCCTGATACAGCCCGATGACCCCTTTGACAAGGATTCCATCCTGTCTCTGATCTTTGCTGCCGGATTTACAACAAAAGAAGAAGCCTCTGATATTTCGGGCAGGGGGATAGGGCTGGATGTTGTCAGCAGGAACATATCCAAGCTCAACGGACAGGTTATTGTAGACAGCAGCCCCCAAAAAGGCACGACATTCACGATCAAGCTCCCTCTCAGCCTGGCGATAATCCCGGCCCTCATGGCAGAGGCAGGGGGAGAAGTCTATGCCATACCGATGAGTGCTGTGGATGAGAGCATCAAGGTCAGGGAAGAGGATATCCACGTCATTAATAACCGTGAGGTTATTCAGTTCAGGGAAAAGGTTATGCCGGTTGTCAGGCTTGACGATTTCTTCGGTCTTGACAGGAAAAAGAGAAGGAGGTTTTATCTCATTGTCCTCGGCAAGGCAGATAAGCGCCTGGCGATAGCCGTTGACAGGCTCAGGGGACAGCAGGAGATCGTTATAAAGCCCCTTGACGATACCTTCGGCAAATCATACGGAATAGCAGGGGCATCCATACTCGGAGACGGCAGGATCGTGCTGATCATAGATGTCATGTCGTTTTGGAATAAGGGGCAGGCCCTCGGACACCGGGGACCCGGTACCGCAACAGGAGGTGTTGATAATGTCTGATATACGTCTGCCGGCCTCGGGACTTGCCGAGGACATACTTGTCAATTACGGTGAAAAACCCAGGGAGTTCCATCTTGTGACCTTCAATCTCGGAGAAGAATACGGGGTTCCCATAAACCAGGTGCAGGAGATCGTGCGGGTGGGAGGCATAACAATGGTGCCGAATTCCCCTTCATACATGGAGGGGGTGATAAATCTGAGGGGCCGGGTGCTGCCGGTACTGAACCTGAGGAAGAGGCTCAGGATTTCTTCAGGGAAGATCAGTAAGGCCTCCAGGATCGTGGTGACAGAGGTAGGCAGCAAGGTGATCGGCCTTCTTGTTGACGCGGTTTCTCACGTGATCAAGGTACCTGCCGGCTTTGTGGAGAGCGCGCCTGAAGAGGTGCTGGAGGTGGATACGGATTACATAACCGGGGTAGGCAAGCTCAATGGCAGGCTTATTATACTCCTTGATCTCGAAAAACTCCTGAGGAGGGAGAAGATCGAGGTAAAAGAGGCTGAAACCGACTCACCATAAGGAGGGGAAGATGGCAGCGAAGATGAATTGCTGGGAATTCAAAAAATGCGGCAGGGACAACAGCGGGAACTGCCCGGCTTATCCGAAGGGCGGAAGGGTATGCTATCTGGTGGCAGGCACCATGTGCGGGGGCAACGTTCAGGGAGAGTATGCCCTCAAGATACACAATTGCAGGGAGTGCGATTTCTACTCAGCGCTGGTGATCGAAAAGACGGTATAAACAGGGCGAACTGTTTAATCAGCGGATAATCAGTATCCAGGTTATGCCTTGGCATGACTTATCACGAAGATTTCGTATTGGAAGGAGAAAGGACATGAAAAAGTCAGTTGCGACGGTATTAATAATCTTGGCGATGGTGCTCGTATCTTTCGGGACTGTTTTGGCCGAGAACAGGATCATCATAGGAATACTCCCCGAGATAAACCTCGCCAAGCAGATGGAGAAATATTCTCCTCTCTGCAAGTATCTGGGCAGGCAGACCGGGATGGAGGTGGGTGTGAAGCCCCTGGCGAATTATGGCCTTATCTATGAGGAACTGAGAGACGGGAAGATCGACGCCGGCTTTTTCGGAAGTTTGGTCTACGGCTTGACCCGTGCGAGGCTCGGTATCGAGCCTGTGGCCAGACCGGTCAGGCCTGACGGTGTCTCAACCTATGCCGGTTATACTTTTGCCAGGAAGGACAGCGGCATAAAGGGACCCAAGGACATGAAGGGCAGGAGGATTGCGCTTGTCGATCCTGCTACAACGGCCGGATATCTCGCCCAGAAGATATACTTCAAGAAACACGGCATCGACATAGACAAGGACGTCAAGATATTCTGGACCGGAAGCCACGATGCCGCGGCGATGGCAGTATTCAACAAGCAGGCTGACGCCGGGGGCGCAAAAAACCATCCTTACAATAAGATCGTGAAGGATACACCGTCTTTCGGGGATGCGATGCAGGTGCTGGATGATTCGCCCGAGGTTCCTGATAATGCCCTTGCCGTGAAAAAAGCGATGGACCCGAAAACAAGAGAGAAGCTGAGAAATGCCCTTCTCAATATGGAGAAGGATAAGGAGGGTATGCAGATCCTTAAGAATTTCGGAGCAGCGAGATTCATCGAGACGAAGGACAGCGACTACAAACATCTCTACGAGATGGCAAAGGAAGCGGGGATAGATCTTAAGACATACCCCTACAAGAAACAGTAAGGGAGGCAGAATGAAGTTCGGGCTGAACAGCTTAAAGACGAAACTCGGCATTCTTGTGGTGGGTCTCCTCACGCTAATACTGGGTCTCTCAGCGGGTTATTCCATCTGGACCCAGTATGAGGAATCGCGGGATAATGCGCGACAGACAGCAGGCAGGATTGCAGAGCTGCTCGGCGGGCTCAGTGAATATGCCCTCCTGAGCCTTGACTATAGCCTGCTCGATCCAATTATTGCAAAGACCGTAGATCAGGAGGACATCATATATGTGAAGATTGCCGACAAGGAAGGGCAGATCCTGAGGGAGAAGAAAAAGGAAAAAGCGGATGAGCGCCTTATCGAGGCAAAAAAACCGATCAGGATAGGCGAAGAGATTATGGGACAGGTGTTTGTCGGCTTCTCCGTTGAAAGATATCATGCAATGCTCAGGAAAGACATCAGAAACGCGGTTATTCAGCTGATGACAGGCCTTGCCGTATCGTCCCTGCTTCTTCTTTTTTTCATGAACAGGCTTATTGTACGTCCTGTAGAGTCCATCAACAATGCCATGAAGGAGATAGGGAATAATAATCTGACTGTAGAGGTCCCGGTGAAGTTTTCAGACGAGCTCAGAGACATAGCTCAGGGGCTGAGCTCTGTGGTTAAGAGTCTTAGGGAGACAATAAGTCAGACGTGCAGGTCAGCGTATCTTGTGGCGATGAGCGCCGACAGAGTAGCCAAGGGATCGACCCAGATATCACGGTCTGCGCAGGAAGAGGCTGCTGCCACGGATGAGACGACATCGTCGATGGAGGAGATGGCGTCGTCCATCTCCCAGGTGGCAAAGAATACAGAGGCCCTGGCGACCAACGTTGACGAGACCTCATCCACGATCAATGAAATGTCGGCGTCCATCGAACAGGTCGGAAAGAGCGCAGAGATGATGGCTGCTTCGGTGGAGCAGACCTCATCCACCATAGAACAGATGCTCGCTTCTATAGAGCATACGGCAAAGAACACCGGCGCGATGACCGAGGCGGTGACCGAAACCTCGATGACTGTTGAGAATATGCTTTCCTCCATAGAGCAGATCGGGAAGAACACTGAGGGACTGAAGGGCATGGTTCTTGAGACATCCGGGACTATAGAGGAGATGACAAGGACGGTGAAGGAGGTGGCAGGCAGGATCGTCGGGGCCGACAAGTTAAGCCAGAGCGCCTTTGGAGAGGCAGAAGAGGGCGGCAAGGCGATATTTCAGAGCATAGAGAGCCTGCAGAACATAGGCAAGACAACCGAAAAGACAATGGAGATCATACAGAACCTCGGCAAGCGGTCCGAAGAGATAGGCTCGATCGTTGAGGTGATAGACGAGATAGCTGACCAGACCAATCTTCTTGCGCTGAACGCTGCAATAGAGGCGGCGCGTGCAGGAGACGCAGGCAGGGGCTTTGCGGTGGTTGCAGAGGAGATCAGGAAACTGGCGGAGCGCTCCATGGAGGCGACCAAAGAGATAGGCGGGGTGATAAAGCAGGTCCAGAAAGAGACAGAGACCGCTATCAGGGCCACAGAAGAGACCTACCGCGAGGGAAAGGGAGGCATAACCCTGGCAGAAAACAGCAGGGACGCTTTTACAGAGATCATATCTTCGATGAAGGAGAGCTCTGAGGTGATCCAGGGGATAGCCAAGGCAGCATCCGAACTGAACAAGGCGATCGAGCAGGTGATGAAGTATGTTGTGGATATGAACAGTTCCACAGAGGAAGTCACCGGTGCCGTCAATGCCCAGGTTTGCAGCGCAGGAGATATCAGGCTGTCGCTAGAACGGATGAACAAGATGGTGTCTGAAGTCAATATTGCAGCAAAGGAACAGTCGATAGGCGGCAGACAGATCAGGGAAGTCGTAGACAGGATGAAGAACATCGTCCATGAAGTCGGCATAGCTGTGAGGGAGCAGGTGAGCGGCACAAAGCAGATCGCCCAGGCTGTAGAGATCATGCACAACATGACTCAGGGCGTAGCAAACGCCACCTCAGAGCAGAAGCTGGGAGGCGAGACTATCGTCAGGGCCATGGAAGGCATG
>JACRHE010000198.1 GCA_016217695.1 Nitrospirota bacterium
CATGCCTTCCATGGCCCTGACGATAGTCTCGCCTCCCAGCTTCTGCTCTGAGGTGGCGTTTGCTACGCCCTGAGTCATGTTGTGCATGATCTCTACAGCCTGGGCGATCTGCTTTGTGCCGCTCACCTGCTCCCTCACAGCCATACCCACCTCATGAACCGTATTCTTCATCCGATCAACCACCTCGCGGATCAGCTTGCCTCCAATTGACTGTTCTCTGGCCGCCACATTAACTTCCTGGACCATCTTGTTCATTTTCTCAAGCGAATGCCTCACGCTCCCTGCGCTGTCCACCTGAGTCCCTACAGAGGCCGCAAGCTCCTCAGTAGAGGAATTCATATCCACCACATACTTCATCACCTGCTCGATCGCCTTATTCAGCTCATCAGCTGACTTGGCTATCCCCTTCATATAGTCCGTATTTTCACGCATGGAACCCAGGATCTCACTAAAAGCGTCTCTGCTGCCTTCGGCAAGGGAGATCCCCCCTTTGCCCTCACGATATGTCTCTTCAGTCGCCTTGATAGCGATCTTCGTATCCTCCTGAGCCTGCTTTATCACGCCCGCGATCTCCTTAGTCGCCCCCATCGAGCGTTCTGCGAGTTTCCGAATCTCATCCGCGACTACCGCAAACCCGCGGCCCGCGTCTCCCGCCCGTGCCGCCTCAATAGCCGCGTTAAGCGCCAGCAGGTTGGTCTGGTCCGCAATCTCGTCTATCACCTCAACGATCGAGCCGATCTCCTCAGAGCGTCTTCCCAGATTTTCTATTATTGTCATTGTCTTTTCAGTTGTCCTGCCTATATTCTGCAGACTCTCTATGCTCTGAAATATCGCCTTGCCGCCCTCTTCTGCCCGGCCGTAGGCCTTCTGGCTAAGCCCGTTCGCTCCCGATATCCTCCCTGCCACCTCCTGCACCGTCCTGGTCATCTCCTCTATAGTCCCGGATGTCTCAAGGACCATACCCCTGAGGCCCTCTGTATTTTTCCCGATCTGCTCTATGGAGGAAAGCAGGTTCTCCACCGACAGGGATGTCACGCTGACCGCGTCGGTCATCGCTGAGGAGTTTCTGGATGTCTGTTCAACAGACAGGAGCATCTGTTCGATCGTTGCAGATGTCTCCTCAACAGAAATCGCCATGGTCCCCGTATTCTTGCCGACCTGCTCTATAGACGCTGCCAGTTCATTAATCGTGGAGGACGTCTCATCTACGTTGGTAGCCAAAGCCTCAGTGTTCCTTGCCACCTGGGATATGGACGAAGCCATCTCCTCCATCGACGAAGTCGTTTCATCTGTTGCCGCAGCCTCTTCCTGCGCAGACAGTGCTATCCGGCTGGAGCTCTTTGCTACATTGTCGGCCGAAACAGCTACATGATAGGACGATTTGACGGCATCGCCCAGAATGCCCTTAAAACTTAAGGCCATATTCCTCATCGAATCCTCAAGCTCTGAGACCTCGTCTCCAGCTTTATGATCTGCTTTTGCCGAATTTGCGACAGTGAGGTTTCCCTCCTCAAGCTTATCAACAAAAACCCTAAGTGCCTTTATTCGTCCCGAAATAGAAACCCCGATCAGCAGTGTCAACGCCAGAATTGTCATAAACAATGTCCCGCTAACAACTGCGGCGTAAATCATTTTTTTCCTTACAACGATGCCGGCGTCTTTCTCAAGCTCCTCGATATCCAGCTTAAGAGTGTCGACTGCGGTACCGACCTGGTCGATAAACCGTTCATACCTCTGCTTCTGGATGCCGGTTGCCAGATCCCTCGCCTGCGTCCTTTCCTCCCGGCTTACTGCAGGCAAAAGCTCCTCATGCACGGTGGCTATAAACTCATGCCAGGTTGCCTGCGCATCCTGTATCGGAATTCTCCTTTCTTCAACATCTATCGACTTCAATGTTTCGGAGAACCCTGTTTCAATATCAGTCTGCAGCTCTCTGATGCCGCCCGTAATCAGCTCTATTTTGTCTTTGTCGGGCTCGTTGATAAGAACAGTCATCTCTGCCCGGACCTGGTTGAGGTCGGATTTCAAGAGAGCGATTCTTTCCAGGGAATTCTTATAATTTTGGATTTTATTGTACAGTCCACTGCCGACCTTGACCTGGTTGAGCGTGTAAAGCCCCACAGTCGTGGACGATGCGAATCCTATAAGAACAAGGACAGCAATTAACAACATCTTGTAACGTATCTTCAGCCCTTTGCCAAAGGCCGGCATTCCATAAAGTCCGGATATCTTAAACTTCTTCATCTGTTTTCCTCTTCTCTGTACCTGCTTTATCTCTTAACCGGCACAAAATTCTTATTGACGATTTCCTGACCTTCCTTCGAGAGCATGAAATCAATGAACTTCTTTACATTACCCTTTGGAAGCCCTGTTGTAACCAGCAGGAGAGGTCTGGAGATAAGATAGGCGCCTGACTGTATGTTTTTGTCCGTGGGTTCGATATTATTTACCGTAACCGCCTTCACCTTTTCACGCAGGTCAGGGCTCACAGCTGCGAGCAGGCCATAGCTGACAGTGCAGATGGCGTTTTCATTCTTGGCGACATCAACGATCTGATCCCTGGGAAAATCTATTTCTTTAAACCCCTGGCCGTAAGACGCCTTGTCCATTGCCATCTCCTGAAAGGCCAGCATCGTCGCCCTTTTTTGTCCGGCAATCTCGGTATTAGGGGTTATCGGTGCATCTTTGCCGCCGACCTCTTTCCAGTTCTTTATCTTGCCTGTGAATATGCCTTTGAGCTGTTCCTTGCTGAGATTCTTGATAGGATTTTTCTTGTTGACGAATACCGCTATGGCGTCATATCCTATCGCATGGCCTATAAGCTTCTGTTTTTTTTCTTCAGCCTCGAGGGTCCTTGATGCTCCGGCAAGCGTCACCTTGCCTTCCAGCAGCGCCTTGATGCCCTTTCCCGAACCGGGCTGTTCTACGGATTTGAACTTTATACCTGTCTTTTCCTCAAACGCCTTTACAGCCCCGGCGTCCAGCACACTCATCCCGATGGTCGAAGATCCGCTGTAAGACAGCTCATCTTCCCCTGTTGCGGTAACCGGCACGACAAACATAGCTAGAATAAACAGGACAACCAGAAATCTCTCTTTCATACAAACCCCCGTTCAGATCAATTAGGCCCGCAAGGCAAGCCGTCAATATACAGCCTTCCCTAGACTTCGATACCCTGTATGACCCTGAAGGCCTCGCAGGTCATGCAGTTTTTCAGCTTGGAGCGGAAATCTCCCTGCTGGTTGCCTTTGCACCAGGTGCCGGTTATCTGCCAGCAGCGGTCCTCGGCGACATCGTACGCAGGACATTTCTGTCTGGATGCAATCGGGCAGTTCAGGATATCCCAGCACCTCTTGTTGCCGTTTGTATGGATCCTGAAGCTGCTGATGGAATACTGGAGATTCTCTATCTGAAAGAGCGTATCATCAGCTATTCCGACCATGTCCCTGGAGAGCTTGAGGTTCTCGGAGGATATCTGGCTCATGCCTTCCATGGCCCTGACGATAGTCTCGCCTCCCAGCTTCTGCTCTGAGGTGGCGTTTGCTACGCCCTGAGTCATGTTGTGCATGATCTCTACAGCCTGGGCGATCTGCTTTGTGCCGCTCACCTGCTCCCTCACAGC
>JACRHE010000196.1 GCA_016217695.1 Nitrospirota bacterium
ATCACGTTGGCCTTCATGACCCAGTTTCCGAAGATGAAGACCGACACGAACCCGAAGAATATGCTGCCTGCAACGTCTGACGTCAGGGTCTGGAACGATGAGGTGGAAAAGACATTCGGCCTCTACGAGGACATGATAGCCCTCGGCATAGTGAATGAAAAGGGCATCCTCAACAGAGAAACCCTCGGCAAGGTTCAGAGGATAACGGATGAGATACTAAAGATAAAAGGCGTTGCTGCAAGAGATGTCTCGAGCTTCACCACCATAGATAATGTTACTGCGGAGGATGCGACATTGCGGGTCGCTCCTCTTATGACAAAGGCCCCGGCAGATGAAAAGGGGATCGAATATCTCAGGAAGATGCTCTATGAAAACCCTCTCTTTATCAACCGCATTATCTCAAAGGATGGAAAGACCTCAGCCATATATGTGCCTTTGGAAAAGGGCTCAAACGGCAAGGAGATAGCAGACAGGATAAGGGAGATAGTAAGGAAGGAAAAAGGAGACGAGCAGTACTATATCGCAGGTGACCCGGTTGCCCGTGACACCTTCGGCGCAGAGATGTTCAAGCTCATGGGCATCTTCTCCCCCATCGCGGGCATGATCATGTTCATCGTTTCATATATTATGTTCAGGAGTCTTTTCCTCTCCATGTCGATCATGTTCCCTGCAATGATCATCATCATCTGCAGCATGGGCCTGCTCATAGGCCTGGGGTTCCCTATCCATATCATGAGCTCGATGAGCCCCGTATTTCTTATGGCGATAGCAACCGACAGTATCCACATATTCAACGAATTCTATTTCCGTTTCAGGGAAAAGAGAGATAAAAAGACCGCCATACTGGAGACGATGCGTGCTGTGGGAAAACCTTTGATCTATACTGACATCACTACAGCAGTCGGCTTTGGATCACTCCTGGTCGCAAATATCATCCCTGTGAAGGTCTTTGGCTTCGGCGTTGCCTTCGGGACCTTCATCCTGCTGCTTCTAAGCTTCAGCCTCATCCCCGCTATTCTGACCTTCGTCAACTGTGAAAAGATCGGCCGTGCCGCCGACAGGGAAGATGCTGAGACAGGAAGGACATCTGCATTTCTGAGAAGACTCGGAAGTATCGGGGCATTCAGGCCAAAGGCAACTGTTGCTGTCGGTCTTATATTCTTTATTCTTGCCGTCATCGGCATTTCCAGAATCCATGTGAATAACAATCTTGTGGAGTGGTTCAAATATCATAGCGATGTAAGGACAGCCGACAGGGTCATCAACAAGTCGCTCGGCGGCACGTCTCTGGCATATGTAGTTGCTACTGCTCAGAAAGACGATTTCATGAAGACCCCTGAGGCGATGCGATATATCGAAGGGCTCCAGAGGCATCTGGAAAAGCTCCCTGTTGTCGGAAAAACAACCTCTGTAGTTGATTATGTGAAACGGATAAACCGAGTGCTCCATGACGATGACCCGAAATATGATGCTGTGCCCCAGACAAAGGAGATGATAGGCCAGTATATATTCCTCTTCTCCATGTCTGCAAAGCCCTCTGACCTGGACAATGTCGTTGACTATCCCTTCAGGAAGGCAAATATATGGGTCCAGTTCAAGACCTGGGATGCTCAGGCGATGAGGGATGTGATCAGGGCGATGGATGAATATAAGACAGGTGAATTGCCCCTGCAGATTGAGCTGAAACCTTCGGGTATAGCCTATTTCAACCTTGTCTGGAACGACGAGGTTCTCTGGGACATGGTTAAGGGTTTTATGGCAGCACTTGTGATCGTCTTCGTAATACTTATATTCAACTTCCGGTCCGTGACCTGGGCGATCGTCAGCTATGTGCCGCTTCTCTTCACAATACTGCTTCTGTATGGCGTTGTCGGGTTCATCGGCAAGGACTTTGATATGCCGATATCGGTGCTTTCCTGCCTGTCTCTGGGCATGGCGGTCGATTTCGCTATCCACTTTGTGAGCAGATTCAGACAGAGATTAGCAGAATGTAGGGGCGAACCTCTGTGTTCGCCCTCTTTCAAAGGGCAGCCACAAGGGGCTGCCCCTACACGTGACATGATCGCCGATGCCCTGCTCTGGACAGCAGCTCGGCCAGGCAAAGGCATCATGCGCAATGCGGTCCTTTTTGCCTCGGCATTCTCTGTAATGATGTTTGCGCCGCTGACGCCGTATATCACAGTCGGTGCGTTCATCGTAAGCATGATGCTCCTGAGCGCAATAATGACAATAATCTATCTGCCTGCCCTGATCACACTGATGCAGGGCCGGCTTTTTAAAGGGGGAATAAGATGAGCCTGAGAGAGGTTAAGATTTTGTCGCTGCTCCTTGTCGCTGCCTTTTTGTTCCCGCTCACTGCGTCCGCTGCCAGATTGTCCGAGCCGGAGGAACTGGACAGATTAATAGGCAAAATCAATGAACGACAATCGAAGAATCTCAAGACATTTGAAAAAAAGGCTAAAGCCTATTTTTTCGACACTCAGAAGCCGGAAGTAATCGAGTCGTTGATGAAGGAGTTTCAGCCGGGTGAGGTTATTGCGATGGTCGTTATATCGAATCTCTCCAGAAAGCCGGCCAAAGACATAGTAGCCATGAGGAAGTCAGGGACTAAATGGCCCGAAATTGCCGAAAAGACCGGCGTAAAGCTCAAGCCGGTCATCAAGGAAGTGAAGGATTTTCGAAGCGGAATCGGCTGAGACTGAATAAAAGAGGGCGTGACCCTCATAAAGATAATTCCAACAGCGGAGGATAATGGAGATGGCGATTAAAAAAAGCATGGGGTTAACATCGGTTTTCCTGCTGGCTCTGATGGTGCTGCCGGTTTTTGCACAGGAAGACGATATCAGCAGACGAATGAATGATGTGTTATTGAAGGCGGCAGAAGACGGGCACTGGCAGGTAAGCGCTGATGAGCTCCATATGTGGATACAGACTAAAAAGGATGATTTCCTTGTTATAGACGTAAGGCCGGCTGAAGACGCGTACAAAACGGGCCATATCCCCGGTGCACTGCATATCCCATATAACAGGGTTCTCACTCCTGAGAATCTGATGCGCCTGAAGAAAGACAAAAAGATCATTCTTGTCTGCGCCACGGGCCAGCTGGAAAATCTGCCGGTTGTTCCTCTGCGTATTCTCGGTTACGAGGCATATACACTGGCTTTCGGGTACGCCTCATGGCTTAAGAAGTCGGGCGGTGCAGAACAGATGAAGGCGGTTACAGACAGGGCCAACAAGAAGAACTATCCGGTGGCGAGGTGACATGAAAAATATATTGACGAAACCGTGGTCATTTGTATGGGGCGGCTTCCTTGTGGGGCTTGCCGAGGTTATCTATTTCCTCAAATACGAGACGCCGATCCCCATTACAACCGGGCTTGCCAAGATGTTCGGCACGCTTGAGGAAAATATCACGAAGACTGATTTCATCACGAGGACCTACAGCGGAGATATCCACTGGATACTGATCGGCATGGTCTTTGGCGGATGCTTTGTGACGATCATTGAGCGCGAAAGAAAGAGCTGGGTGAAATACCCGCCGCGTGTCTTGTTGATTGCCTTCTTTGGGGCTATGATCTTCGGATTCGGCACGCGCCTTGCCCAGGGGTGTACAGCCTGGCATTACCTCGGGGGCATCCCTGCCATGAGCCTGACTTCTATTGTCGTGGCAATCGTGAGCATCCCATTTGCTTATCTTGCCTTTATGCTTATGGCAAAATTGAACGCAGGCGGGTTTATGAAACATCATGAAACCAGGGCGACCGTCGAGAAGTGCTTTGAGCTTGAATATCAGACTGAAACCCTGTCATATGATCCTGAGCATAAGCCTTACGAGGACCCCATACGGCTTGTTCTGACAGCCTTCTTCCTTCTTCTGATCATATCGTCGTTTTGGACAGCGTTTAAGGGCGAATCTCCAAATAGCATCGGCAGCCTTCCGTGGGTTGAGGTCGGCCTGAAGAGTCTTGTCGGGCTCCTTGTCGGTATCGGCATCGGCAAGTCAGGATTCGGCACTGAATGCGCAGTAATGTCTCCTAAATCATTACTGATGAAACCAAAGCATTTCGAGGCCATGAAGGTTGCCAGGATCACTCAGACCATGTTTACCGGCATGATGCCCTTTGCAGGGCTCCTTGTTGCGGTTCTCATGTTCAACCTTACGATACTCTTCACCTGGATTGTTCTAGGTTGGGATGTCCCGGTAGTCGTTGAGGCAGGGAAATATAAATTCGGGTTTCATCTCGGCCACCTGATCGGCGGCCCTATGCTCGGCATCGGCAGTGTCATGATGCTGGGCTGCGAGATAAGGACGTATTCACGCCTTGGCATGTCCTACATGACAGGGCTGGCTGCGCTGCCGGGTTTTCTCCTCGGTTACCTTCCCTATTCACTTTATAAGGACCGGATAGACGAGATCTTTTTCTCCAGAGGATTTATGAAGGCGAAGAACATGCTTGAGCTCCTGCCGGATAATCCATATATCCAGTATGGGTTTGCATTCGCCTACACCGCCCTTCTTATCTGGCTTCTTGTCTGGACGATAAGAAAGGGGTCTCAGATTGCGAAGGTGACCAAGAAGGAGTATATCACCAAATCAACGGACGAGATTTTCATGAAGGAGCTTCATGAACAACATATAGGAGGCTTATAGTGACTGCCGGAGAAATGGCAGATGATAAAAAACCAGGCCTCAGCTTGGTGACTTGTACAGAAACAGGAGGCATGAGATGATTAGACAGATGCTCGGGGCTTTGACAGCGGGTAGGAGAAGGAAGGAACAGACAAACATATGCGAAAAGGTAAAGGAGGAGAGAAAAGTGAAATCAATTCTTAACTTTATGCTGGCACTGGCAATAACTTCAGTCTTTGCAGTATCTGTTTCCGCAGATGATGACATGAACAGGAAAATGAAAGATATCCTCGCAAAGGCCCCGGACGCGGGCTTCTATCAGGTGACTGCCGATGATATTGCCAAATGGATAAAGACAGGGAAAAAGGACTTTGTTGTGATAGATGTCAGAAGCCGTCAGGAGGAATATAAGAAAGGGCATATCC
>JACRHE010000200.1 GCA_016217695.1 Nitrospirota bacterium
AGGGTCAGGATAATCAGCCCACCAGCTTAGCCAGAAAACATCAGGTTCGCCGCTGTTAACAGCAGCCTTGTACGCGCTCCACTCCAATTTTTTTATCCTGACATTAAGCCCTGCTTTCTTGAGATATGACTGTATGATCTCAGCCATATCAGCGACCTCCTGATCAGTCGTTATATATAGATCTATTGTCATTCCTGTGATCCCCTCTTCCTCTATGATGCCTTTTGCCTTCTCAGCATCATACGGATACGGGGAAAAGGGGTTCCATGACTTCAGGACGTCCGGCACAGGTCCCTTTGCAAGTCTTCCCCTTCCCTCATAAAATTTGTCCAATATCAGCCTTGCGTCTATGGCTTGAGAAACTGCCCTTCTCACTTTAACATTATTGAATGGCGGCCTTAAGCAGTTAAGGCCGAGATAGTATGTATTTATTCCATTTACAGCAGAGAGTAAATCACTCCATCGCGGTGATTTCCTGAACCGGGAAAGCTCATTGGGAGGAACATTCAGCGCATCGAGATTGCCAAGCTCAAATTCGAGCACAGCCGTAAGATCTTCAGGAATTATCCTGTATATAATACCGCCGACCTTCGCCTTATTTGCATAATAACCATCATTTCTGGTCAGAACCAGATCAATATTGTGCTTCCATTGTTTAAGCAGAAATGGTCCGGTTCCAACTGGATGCGAAGAGAAGTCTTCACCCCATCTCTCCACCTCTTCTTTAGGAACAACGTATGCAGGTGTCATAGTCAGAAGCTTCAGAAAGGGAGAATAGGGTTCTGCCAGTCTGATTCTAAGTGTATGTCTATCCACGACGACTATACCGGATATTTCCGATGTATCGCCATCCATATACTCTTTTGCGCCCGCAATCCTCTCAAATACCCACGTATTTGGAGATCTCTTCTCCCGGGAAAGTACCCGATGAAATGAATATTTGAAATCATATGCAGTGACAGCTCTGCTGTTTGAAAATTTAACATCCCGTCGCAGATAAAAAATATAGACCCTGCCCCTGTCTCTTATCTCCCAGCTTCCCGCTATGTCAGGGACTACATCGAGGTCGTCACCGAGTCTTACAAGGCCATTGAAAAGTTTTGCAGCAATAGATCCGCCCGAGACATCCACAATGAATGCGGGATCAAGTGTCGTGGGATCGACGCTCAGTCTGTAATATGCAGTTCCTTTGATTCTATTTTGGTGTGAGCAGCCGCAGCAAAACAGACAGATAAAAACTACGAAAATGCAGTAGGAACTGCTTGCCCATTTGCCAGCAGTCATCGAATCCTTTCGTCGATCACCGGCCTTCAGAGAGGGCATTATCCATTTTGCTGAATATCTCGAAAACAGAGATGAAAAGCGCCATAATAAGAGGTCCCATGATCAGGCCGATCATGCCGAAGAGATTGATGCCGCCAAGAACACTGAAGAAGATGAGTACGGTCGGGAGTCTTGTTCTCGACCCGATGATCATCGGCTTCAAAATATTATCCACCATGCTGATGACAAGAACTCCGAACAGAAAAAGCCCGATTCCACTGACATACTGTCCATCGAAGATCAGATATACCGAGGCAGGTCCCCATATGGAGAAGGTCCCCAGCAAGGGAACAAAGGACATGACAGACATTAACACGCCCCACAGGACCGGTGACTGTATTCCGACAAAAAAGAATGCGGACCCGCCGAGTAAACCTTGAATAAGAGCCACTGATACCCCCCCGTATACGGTAGAGACCACAAGGTCCTTCACCTGAGTCGCAAGCATTTCCTTTTGGCTGTTACTGAAGGGCAAGACATCCTTTATCCTGATAAGAAAATCGGGCCCATCCTTAAAGATAAAAAAGATGGTAAAGATCATGAAGATAAAATGAACAGTTACTGCCAGTATATTAGTCAGCCCCGATGAGAGGTTTGCTATAACGATTCCCCCGAGCTTCTTGATATTGTCAGAGATAACAGCCTCGGTAGGCAAGGCATCACTTCCTATGTAGCGGCTGAGCGTCTCATAGAAGGCAGTTGCCTGCAGGCGCTCAACCCATATCTTAACTGTATCGAGACTGCCGGCGTTCATCTGGTCAGCGAATCCCTTAAGCTCATCGAGGAGCAACAGAGATAAGTATGCTATCGGGGCAATGATGACGATGAGAAGCAGGACAACCGTGACCAGTGACGCTGCAGCCTTGACCTTCACATACCGCCTGATATAAGCAAAAAAAGGATAGAAGACAATGGCAAAGACGATTGCCCATGCTATTGCTGGAAGAAAGGGACTCATGATCCGGTAAGTGAGATAACCAAGGACAGCGGTTATGAACAACATCATTACAACATAGAATCTTTTATTGCCCACGGCACGCTCCAGCGAAAGTATTCATTATGCCCTCAGACATTTTATCATGCATCCGTTCCGGATGCCATTGGACTCCTAACAGAAAACTATGATGAGGCAGATAGTAGGCCTCTATTATACCATCCTCTGAATAAGCAATGGGCTTTAATGTCTTCCCAATTGATTTGATTGCCTGATGATGACTGCTGTTAACCGTAAAGCAACCGGCTTTCATGAAGGGGTTATCTGTAATCGTTATACGGTGAAAGCCCTCCGTGTGAATCATCGCCTGACTGACCTGAGAAGAGATATCCTGATAGAGTGTTCCATTGAAATAAACATTAATCAGCTGCATCCCGTAACATATACCCAAAACCGGCTTATTCAGACGCATTATTTTACTCAACAGGGAAAATTCAAACGATACTCTCCTGGCATCTTCCTCACGGATTGAATATTTCCTGCATTCATGGTACAAAAGCGGATCAAGGTCTCTGCCGCCCGGTATTACGAAACCTTCATACCGTCGAGCTGCATCATTAGCAATGCCTGCCGGATACAGAAATTCAGCATAACAACCCGCCTCTTTAAGTGCCTTCACATAGTATTCAGCTCCATCAATAGGATGAGAAATACTGCACGTTATGCCTATCAGGGGGGTATATGTTGTCATTATGAGGGAAACAACGTATCAAAATATCTCACAGACAGAATTGAGAAAGCGCGACCAGGAAGAAGAAATTTCGCCAGGCATGATAATTACTCCAAACCTTATTTGAACTTCTCCATTATCAACATGTCATTTTCGCTGCCTTCCATTAGTTCGCACGCTTTACCCATAATATGAATCAGATCCTTTCTCTCAACATTTGGCCTTCTATCGACGATGACAGAAATCAATTTCATCATGCCTATCTTCACTTGTGTACCATTCCTGTCAAAAGACAGAGTAGTTTTATTCCTGAGGTCTTCTTTTGTATAGTATGCCTTTATCCGCCTGTCAAAAATCTTCCTTGCCTCATCAATATGGCCTTCCATATTTCCTGTTTCACATATCATAATAAAATCATGCGTGCTCAATGTACCTACAAAGCAATTTCCGCACGTGTCGCAGACGGTCTTAAGTATGGCAGCTGCCCATTGTATGATATCCGCATGATTGTCCGGGCCGTACTTAATGATATATGGATGAATATTGGCAATTCTGATATAGGCAATAGAGTATTTACCGAGCCTTGAATATACCTCCTCAAATTTCTTCAAAATAGAGGACTTGTCAGGCAGACCTGTCAGATAATCAGGCCAGAGAAATGGGTTTTCCTGCTTCTTATGCAACTCCTTAAGATATTTTTTTGCCTCAGTTAACCCCATAATGCTTTCACTCCGGATAAATATTTTTCTTGCACAATATCACTGATTAAATACAGTATTTCACATAGGGTTGTCAACTTTAAGTTATAATTATAAGGTCGCATGAAAAGAAAGGGGGCATTTATAAAATGCCCCCTTTCTTTTCATCTGCTATAAATATCCTTATTTTTTCTTCGGTTTTTCCTTCAGTGTTGCCTGGGCAGCCGAAAAACGCGCAATGGGAACCCTGTAGGGGGAACAGCTCACATAATCAAGTCCTAGCTGATGACAGAACTCAACAGACTTCGGCTCTCCGCCGTGTTCTCCGCAAATACCCATCTTGAGATCCTTCTTTATTTTTCTACCTTTTTCGACAGCAAGACGCATAAACGCCCCTACTCCATTTTGATCAATTGTGATAAAAGGATCCTCTTTCAGGACTCCGCTTTCAATATAGTAAGGAAGGAACCTGCCGGCATCATCCCTCGAAAGCCCGTACACAGTCTGGGTCAGATCATTTGTTCCAAACGAATAGAAATCGGCAACAGTGGCAATCTCGTCTGAGGTTACACAGGCGCGAGGCAACTCTATCATTGTACCAACAGTATAGGAGACCTTAATCCTGGCCTCCTTTATCACCTTCTCAGCAGTGGAAACAACGACTTCTCTCATCTTCTGCAGCTCAATAACATGTCCGACAAGCGGAATCATTATTTCAGGGATGACCTTCACTTTCTGTTTTGCCAGTTCGCATGCAGCTTCCATGATAGCCTGGGCCTGCATCTCGTATATCTCCGGATAGGTTACCCCAAGTCGGCAGCCCCGATGTCCGAGCATAGGATTAAACTCGTGCAGCGACTTGTTCTTTGCATTCAACCGATCAAATGAAACGCCCATATCCGTAGCAAGATCCATTAATTCCTTGTCAGAATGCGGCAGGAACTCATGCAAAGGAGGATCGAGCAGCCTAATGGTCACGGGAAGGCCAGCCATTGCCCTGAATATCCCGATAAAATCGCCTTTCTGGAAGGGTAGTAGCTTCGCTAAAGCCCTTTTCCTTCCTTCCAACGTATCCGACAAAATCATCTCTCTGACGGCCTTTATCCTGTCTGGACCGAAGAACATGTGCTCTGTTCTGCATAGACCTATGCCCTGAGCACCGTAACTTCTGGCCACAGCCGCGTCGTTCGGCGTGTCTGCATTGGTTCTCACTTTCAAAGTTCTTATCTGGTCAGCCCATTTCATCAGTTCCTTATACCATAAATTATGATCAGGATCAGCGGGAAGAAGATCGAGTTTTCCCTCATACACACGACCTTTAGTGCCGTTCAGAGTTATCCAGTCACCCTCTGCCAGCAATCTTCCGTTTACATGAACTTCCTTTTTCTTAATATCAATGTCAAGCGCAGAGCAGCCAACTATGCAGCACTTCCCCCATCCCCTGGCAACAAGTGCCGCGTGACTGGTCATTCCCCCTTTAGCGGTCAAAATAGCCTCCGCTGCATGCATGCCATGTACATCCTCAGGAGATGTCTCATTTCTTACGAGTATTACCTTCTCACCCTTCTTTGCCCAGGCCTCAGCATCATCCGCCGTCAGAACTATGCGGCCTACGGCACCGCCGGGACCGGCAGGAAGACCTTTCGCAAGTTCAACCGCCTTTTTTTCAGCCACTGGAGCAACGGTTGGGTGCAAAAGTTCATCAATCTGCTCAGGTTTTACACGCATTACAGCGATTTCCTTCGCAATGAGTTTTGATTTTGCCATCTCAACAGCCATGCGTATAGCAGATTGACCGTTTCGCTTACCAACCCTCGTTTGGAGCATCCAGAGCCTGCCGTCTTCAATAGTAAACTCAATATCCTGCATATCCCTATAATGATTTTCAAGTTTCCTCTGTATCGTGAAGAGTTCTTTGTAAATCTTGGGCATAGCTTCTTC
>JACRHE010000201.1 GCA_016217695.1 Nitrospirota bacterium
AAGAGGAACTCCAAAAAACATTAAAAGAGCTAAAACAATTTAAAGAATTAAAATTAGGTTCCACCGAGATATCCTACTCTAAAGATTTTATTGAAAAAGAAACCGCTGCTTGGAAAATCTATTCAAGCCAGGCAATGGATATTTTGATTAAGTATCCTTCCGAGTGGATAGTTGCAAGAGAATATATTGAAGAGGAGGCCATGGAGATTCGTGGCAGTGATTATGTAGAGGGTGATCCGATGTTTGTCAACGCCTCTGAAGCGGATTTCCGGCTGCAGGGCAATTCGCCTGCAATTGATGGAGGCTCTTCCCTTAATGCTCCGGGTAATGATTTTGACGGAAACCCCAGGCCTTCAGGGGCAGGCCATGACATAGGGGCATACGAATATGTATCCCAGCCGTAGTTCACACTTCAATAAAGAAGGGGTCTGAATGAGAAACTTTCTGACGATCTCATGCTTTATTCTTGTCTCACTCCATCTTTGTTCAGGTCTTTCCTCTGCTGCAACATATTATGTTCGCCCGGATGGCGGAAGTTCAGAGCAGTGCACTGGAATAGCTGACGCCCCATATCCGGGTTCAGGATCAGACCAGCAGTGTTCCTGGGCGCATCCTTACTGGGCATTGGACTCGGAAGGACATTGGAAGATAGCTGGAGGCGACACAATATTTATCCATACAGGCAGCTACATGATGGGTTATGGCGCCCCCAACACTGCCTGGTGCGATCCTGAGGGCTCTTTTGCCTGCGTCCTTCCTTCACTGCCCTCAGGGAGCGACAGCCAAAATCCAACTCGCATACTCGGCGCAGGCTGGAACTCGGGCTGTCAAGATCCTCCTGAGCTTTGGGGGACTCAGCATGCTGACCGGGTTCTCGATCTTTCAGGGACTTCGAATGCGGAAATATACTGCCTTGAATTGACAGACCATTCAGGGTGTGTCGAAAGTCACTCCAACTCGTCCATAGCGTGTAACAGGGATACGTTTCCATATGGCGAATGGGCGTCAGTCGGTCTTTATGCCGTTGATTCAGCAAATGTCATTCTAAGTCAGTTAAATATACATGGTTTTGCTGCTGCAGGGATCAACGCGGCACGCCTCACTGACTGGACAGTCGAAGACGTCAGGATATCAGGTAACGGATTTGTCGGTTGGGACGGTGACCTTGCTGCAGAGGAAAACGATTCCAACTCAGGTACACTCACTTTCAGGCGGCTGACTGTCGAATGGAGCGGCTGCGCAGAAACATACCCCGGAAAACAGCCTGACCACTGCTGGGCCCAAAGCGCAGGAGGATACGGCGACGGAATGGGAGTGGCGCGGTCAGGGGGACATTGGATAATAGAGGACTCGATCTTCAGATACAACACCTCAGACGGCCTCGACCTCCTCTACGTTGGAGTTGACAATCCTTCCTCCATGGTTCTGATCAGCAGGACAGTTGCGATGGCCAATGCAGGAAATCAGATAAAGATCGGCGGTTCGTCTACTATCTACAACAGCCTCGTTATCGCTAACTGCGGCTTCTTTTATCAAAAGCCCTTCAGCCAGGAGATGGGAGACAAGGAAAGCGGGGATCAGTGCAGGGCTGGCGGCGGCGCTATCTCTATCAACCTCGGACAGTCCGATTTCTCAGAGATTGTCAGCTCAACTATTGTCGGAGAGGGATGGGCCTTGATAGAGGCCCAGTGCCATACCCTTGATTTCCCTGACCAGCTTCCGTGCAACAAGGGCGAGACAGTGACCATACAAAATAATATCTTCATGGGATATCCCTACTTTCTGAGGGATGATGGCGTATTAAGCGAGTTCATCGGAGACAGCGACCCCTACCATTTTACTGAAGGCACGGTCAGCAGCAATGTCATATATAATGTCAGAGACAGCGCCTGTCCCTATGGCTTATCTGATATATGCACAAATCCCTTCCCTGTGAATCCCGACCTTAGTGCCTTTGACGGCCGTCTCCTGACAGAAAGTCCGGCCATAGACAGCGGACTGCAGGCCGGAGGCATCGACCTGACCGGCGCTCTGCGGCCTTTTGGCAACGGCTCTGACAGGGGAGCTTATGAATATGGAGCTTCCCCTGTACCTGCGATTATGGCGAATGGCTCTGAAGGGGAGATTACAATGCGGTCAGCTGATCTTCTTTCTCTGACGATTGGCCTTGACTCAAGAAATAGTTCTGATCTGATGGCAGACTGGTGGATAGCGGCCTGCTCACCATTCGGATGCTTCTCATATGCCCTGCCCGGCGTATGGAACTATCTGGCGTCAATTGAAGACCTTAAGCCGGTTTATCAGGGGCGCATATTCTCTATCCCCTCCTTTGAGATTCTGAGCATAAGCGGCCTGCCTGAAGGGGCGTACCTCTTCTTCTTCGGCCTTGATACGATGAAAAACAATAGGCTCGACTTTGAGTGGCTGAATTATGACAGCGTGCACTTGAATGTCATTTTATAATTTCACGGGCATGCCGAAAAAAGCTTCTCGTCAGTGCGGCAATGCTTTTTAAGATTATGAACTGTCTGCTCTGATCAAGCAGGGTAAGATTATGATCACTGGCGCTTACGACAAGTTTTTGAGGCAGTGGCCGTGAAACTGAACGCTGCCTAATGAACAATCCCGGCAAATGAAAGGGCGAACATTCAGTTCGCCCTGCATGGCCTTTTCAGAGGCCCCGGCAGCCCTCTTCACCCAGCATCACTACTGTCAGCGTCCGTCGATAAAGGTGCGCAGACATTGACTCCTTGAAGGGTGCTTGAGCTTCCTTATCGCCTTCACCTCTATCTGCCGTATCCGTTCCCTGGTGACCTCGAATTCCTGGCCCAGCTCCTCAAGAGTCCTCGTTGTATCTTCACCTATGCCGAACCTCCTCCGGATTATCTTTGCCTCTTTCGGATTCAGCGTGCAGAGTACCTTCTCGATCTGCACCTTGAGGTCGCCGTTAATAGCGCTGTCAAGGGGTGAAGGAGAGGACTTGTCCTCAATCAGGTCTCCAAGGTGGCTGTCCTCTTCCTCGCCGATAGGTGTTTCGAGAGACACGGGTTCCTTCGATATCTTCATTATGGTCTTAACCTTCACAAGCGGCATCTTCAGTCTGGACGCGATATCCTCGGGCAAAGGTTCGTAGCCAAGTTCCTGGACAAGCTCCCTGGTGGCCTTGGACACCTTGGCTATCACCTCACCCATATGAACGGGGATACGGATTGTCCTGGACTGATCCGTAAGCGCCCGGGTTATAGTCTGGCGCACCCACCATGTCGCATAGGTGCTGAATTTATAACCCCTCTGGTACTCGAATTTTTCAACGGCCCTCATCAGCCCGATATTTCCTTCCTGTATCAGGTCGGGAAAGCTGAGCCCCTTTCCCATGTACCTCTTGGCTATGCTTATGACCAGCCTGAGATTTGCCTCAACCATCGCCTTTTTTGCGGTTCCAATCTCTTCCCTTGCCCCGGCATAGAGCTTCTTCACATTCTTCATCTCATCACAGGAGATCCCGATCGACTGCTCGTGCCCGGATATCTTCTCACGGCACTCAACATACATCCTTATCTGGGGTTCTCTTGTCTTGCAAGCGCGGCTTTTCTGAACGGACTTCAGGATCTCTGCGGAGGACTTGCCCCTGCTGAGGGAAATATCGTATCCGGAGGCCTTCAGTCTCCTGCTGAGGGAGAGCATCTCTTTCTGCGTATCCTCTATCCTCTGGAACGCATTTTCCATTTCCGCAAAAAACAGGTGCAAGACCGTCTCCTTCAGCTTCAGGCTGTTTATGATCTCGAAGATCTTCTCCATCCGATTATCAAAAGACCTTAAACGACCGGAGCGTTCTTCTTTTTTTAAGGATCTCTGCCGGTTATTAGTTGCCCGCAACCTCTTATAGATATTTTTTAATTTATCCAGCGCATCAAAGAAGCGCGCGTTGTCATCAAGTATCGCCTCTTCGGAATCCCCGTTTCCCTGTATGATATCCGAAAGGGAGATCTCGCACCTTTTTAGCGCTCCGCCCATCGAGATGAGCTTTTCAAGAGCAAAGGGCATAGAAAAAATAAGCCTCATCAGGTTTTCACGGCCTTTTTCGATCCGCTTTGCAGTCTCGACCTCCCCCTCCCTCGTCAGAAGTGGTATATTACCCATTTCCTTGAGATACATCTTCAGGGGCTCATAATCACTGTCAACGAGTGAGACCTCCTTTTCATCTTCAAAGGCGTCTGCATCTTCCGAGGATGCCCAGAAGAGATCCCTGTCACCAGGTATCTTCTCTTGAAG
>JACRHE010000207.1 GCA_016217695.1 Nitrospirota bacterium
CTGGAGATACTGCGCACGGTCCTGACCAGGGCATTGATTCCCTCAATGTCCTCTCTTGTCTCGGTCGGCAGACCGATCATGAAATAAAGCCTCAGAGTATCGATGCCGCCGTCCAGTATGAGACGAGCCGTCTCGAAGATATCGCTGTCGGTAACCCTTTTATCTATAACCCTTCTCAAGCGCTCTGTCCCTGCCTCCGGGGCTATCGAAACGCTCCTGCGCCTGTTCATCAGCGCAATAAGACGCGCGCTTTTGGCGCTTGCGCGCAGCGAGGTTATCGAGAAATCGACTCCCTCCATGGATACGACCTCTTCTATCTGAGGGTAGTCGGTGAGGGACGGCCCGATCAGCCCTACCCTCTTTCTTCCCTGCAATGCCCCTATATCCTCCTTCAGCACGGCAAGATCCTTCCTTCTTACAGGCCTGTATATGCGGCCTGCAACACAGAATCTGCAGGACCAGATGCAGCCGCGCATGACCTCAAGCAGATACATATCCGAGAATTCGGCCTCCGGGGTCGTAATGACCTGTCTGAAAAAATCCCCTGAGATGTCTGTTACCGTACGTTTGCGTACAAATTCAGGGGCCGGGGACAAGGCCGTCCTTCCGCTGATCCTGCCCTCATCGTCATAAGATACAGCGTAATACCGGGGAACATAGATGCCTTCAATACCGCATGCCTTTTCGAGCAGCTTCTCGCGCGTTTCTGCGTGCCGGAACGCCTCAAGAAATTCCGGAAGCATATCCTCAGCCTCTCCTATGAAACAGAGATCGAAGAAATCGGCCAGCGGTTCAGGATTAAAAAATGCGCATGGTCCGCCCATGATCAGCAGGGGATGACCTCGGTGCCTTTCCGAACTTCTCAGGGGTATTCTGGACATCTCCATCATCCTCAAGATATTGGGGTAATCATTTTCAAAAGAGACGGAATAGGCAATGATATCGAAACCGGCAAGCGGCCTTCCCGATTCAAGGGTGAAAAGCCCGGTGCCGGTCCTTGCATATTCTTCCCTGTCCTTTTCCGAAGGTAGAAAGGCCCTCTCGCAGACCACATCTTCGAAGCTGTTCAGAAGACCATAGATGCCCTGAAAACCGAGACTCGACATGCCGACGGCATAGGTATTGGGATAAACCAATTCCATGTTAATCCTGCCGCCAGGGTCCTTAAAAAATGTCCCCTTTTCCTTCGAAAGCAGGTATTCAGCCTTTTCCCTCAGTCTCCGGTTCATGCGAGCACTCGTCTCCTCTAAATATTCTTTACAATTCTTTATCAATCTGATAAATTGAACTACTCGATTATAACCTTTTTACAGGAGTATACATATGAATAAGCTTACAAAGGCGTTCATCCTGATCTTGGCGGCACTCATCAGCACATCCCTGGTTTATGCAGAGGTGAAAGGCGTCAAAAAGAAAAGATCTCTGCCCCATGAATACGGAAATGTCGTCATGAATAATCAGTCGGAGAAGAACAATATGGCCCCGGTGGTTTTCAATCACTGGCTACACAGGGCGAAATACACCTGCAGGCTATGTCACGTGGACCTCGGGTTTGCGATGCAGGCGAATTCCACCGGCATCAAGGAAGAAGATAACAAGAAGGGCTTTTACTGCGGCGCCTGTCATAATGAGAAGGAGGCATTCGGGCCTTCAACCAAAAAGGTCCTGGGAGAAGAGGTGAAGCATTGCGACCGCTGCCATTCCTTCGGCAAGAAAGTGGCATTTGAAAAGGACTTCTATAAATTTACAGCAGATTTCCCCAAGGAGAGGTTCGGCAACGGCATTGACTGGGAAAAGGCTGAAAACGAAGGCAAGATCAAGCTGACAGACTTTATGGAGAGCATATCAATCAGGAGAAAGCCTCTGAACATCCCGAAGGATTCCCAGGTGAAGACCCAGGTATCGGACATGCCCGATATCATATTTTCCCACAAGAAACATGCCGTATGGAGTGGTTGTGAATTGTGCCATCCCGATATCTTCGACGTAAAAAAAGGCGTTACCGCATACAGCATGTCAGACATATTTTCAGGGAAATACTGCGGCCTCTGTCATGATAAGGTCTCATTCCCGAACCTTGATTGCCAGAGGTGTCATACAAAGGCAGTTTAAATGAATAAGGGTGCCTTGCCGGAATCGGCAAGAAGACTTATTCTCCTGCCGGCGGTCTTTATTTTTACTTTCCTTGCTGCTGCAACGGCTTTTTCGGAATCGTTTAAGCTCCCGCCCCTTTCTTCTCCTGAACAGTACGGCAATATCCTTATCAACCGTACTTCCGAAAAAAATGGGGTCAAACCTGTATCTTTTTCACACTGGATACACAGGACAAAATATACCTGCCGGGTATGTCACCTGGAGCTGGATTTTAATTTCAGGATAAATTCGACCGAGATTACAGAAAAGGCAAATCTGGACGGAAAATTCTGCGGGGCATGCCATAACGGCAGGCTTGCATTCGGCCACACAAAAGAAAACTGCACGAGATGTCACAATGGAGACATTGCTTACAGCAAGGCAAGGTTCAGGGAACTTTCGGCCTTTCCAAAGACGGAATACGGAAACAGGATCGACTGGGTTGCTGCCCAGGCAAAAGGCCTGATAAAGCCGAAAGACAGCCTTACGCCGAATTTCAAACAGATGCCGTTTGAAAAAAAACTCGAACTGGCTGCAGAGAAGAGCGGCACGCCCCCGGCGGTATTCCCTCACAGGATTCATACGCAGTGGCTGGACTGTTCAAACTGCCATCCCGATATCTTCAACATCAAGAAAAAAACAACAAAGCACTTCTCCATGGACAGGATTGTGAAATTCGAGTTCTGCGGGGTCTGCCATCTTCGGACCGCCTTTCCTCTTGACGACTGCAGCAGATGCCATCCGGGCATGAAATAATATAGCCTTCTTCCTGGAGCCCACTGCTTCTGAGCCGATCATATTTTTAGTTTTCTCCTGCATGTTAAAATGAGCACGTACACATTAGAGATGGCGGATAGCCTGAAAAGCATTTCGCGGCGATACCAAAAGGTCTCGGGAGCCCGTTGAAGGTCAAAGAGCGGAAATCATCTCCGGGAAACTTCTGTATCCAGATGCCAGGCCCTATTCAAATCCTATCGCCTTTGAAAGGCCCTGAAGGCTGTCTGCCATCTCTCACATGTTTTTTATGCATTGGTGGGTTAAAATAGCGCATGAAGATTATCACTCAGAACAGAAAGGCCTTTCATGACTATGCGATCGAGGAGACGGTCGAGGCCGGCATCATGCTTGTCGGCACAGAGGTGAAGTCCCTTCGTGAAGGCAAGGCCAACCTCAAAGACAGCTATGTGCTGATCAAGAATGCCGAGGCGTTCCTGCTTAACTGTCATATCAGTCCCTATTCGCACGGCAATATCATGAACCATGACCCGCTCCGGACGAGAAAGCTCCTCCTCCACAAGAAGGAGATTGCAAGACTGCAGGGTAAGGCCATACAAAAGGGCTATTCCCTCATACCTCTTAAGCTCTATTTCAAGGGCTCTCATGTCAAGGTCGAAATCGGTCTTGCAAGGGGGAAAAAGCAGTATGAGAAAAGGGAGACCATAAAGAAAAAAGAGGCTGACAGGGAGATTGAGCGGGCCATGAAGAGCCGCTGATATGTTATACTATGTATAACCTCGGGGGCGAAAGGGCTCGACGGGGGTTATGAGACTTATGTGGCATGTCGTGGCTCCATCACCACGTTAAAAGATGGAAAAAAACACAAACGCCAACAACGAACTGGCACTCGCTGCTTAATTAAGCAGCTCGCTCCCCCGGGATCGCCTGTGTTCCGGAGACAGCGACGATCAGCAGGCTGGCCAGAGGGTGCGCTCCCGGCCCCGAGGCGAGATTAAGGGAGATGGGGTTCAGGAAAGCCTGACTGCCGGCGGTCCTGAATCCGACAATTAAAAGACAGTCTACACATGTAGAAGCATAAGAGTAGTACCTTCGGACGCGGGTTCGATTCCCGCCGCCTCCACCATCATCATCCCTTATCATCACTGATTCGGGACTGCAGCCCTTTGTTGCAAAACGCCCTCCATATATGGACAATGTATAGTACCGTGAAAAAGCTTCTGCTGATATCTCTCATGATAATCCTGTCATACCTTCCTCTGCGTGCGGAAAAGGCTTCAGAAGTCATGCTAAGGACAAACCGTCAGGACGATATAATAAGGATCGTCTTGGAATCTGATGACGATATGATAAAAAATGCAAATACGATAGCCTCCTTATCCTCGGTCAGGATAGAATTTCCTGCAGAGTTCGAGCTGAAAAAACAGAAAGAGTTCATGTTCGATATCCATAAAAAAGACCGCATAGTTACAATGGCGCTGAAAGAGATAATCAACGTCAGGACCTATAAGCTCTCTTCGCCGGCCAGGCTTGTGATTGACCTTCAGACTGCCCTGCAGCCGCAGAAAGAACAGGCCAAGACCGGGCAGGAGGCGCAGAAATCCCCTGAGCAAAAATCAGCAAAGGATCCCGGCCGCCAGACAGATCCGAAGGTCCGGCAGTGGAGTACCGGCCGCTCGGGCTGGACGACGCTCAGTCCCGGACCAAAAGTACAGGAGGCTGGTCAGCTCACAGAGAAGCCATCCAGACCGAAGATTATCATGCTTGATGCCGGACATGGCGGGTATGATTACGGCATAGTTTCGAAAGACATCAGAGAGAAGGATATGACCCTGAATCTCCTTAAAGACCTCGGTCTGTCCTTACCCAAGAAAGGTCATAAGGTATTCTTCACCCGAAAAACGGATCAGGCAGTCTCCCTGACAGAAAGGATTAATTTTGCAAACAGCAAAAAACCTGATGTCCTCATCAGCATCCATGCATCGTCGTCAAACTCATTTGTAATCTACACGTCGTCTCCCGACGACATGAATGTCGATGCTACGGTCAGACTCTACAGCCTGTCCTCCAGGCAGAGCAGACATGTGGAGAAAAGCAGGGCTGCAGCAAA
>JACRHE010000209.1 GCA_016217695.1 Nitrospirota bacterium
CTGTCAGGTCAGACAGGCGGCAGGGCTGAAGAGGATTTGAGATATTCGAGAAATATACTGTAGAGAAAAGGGAGATTTCTTCTCCTGTGCGTCAGGGCATAAAACCGCCTCTTCATTTCGAGGCCCGTGATTTTAACTTCCCTCAATGCCTGATGCTTCAACTCCTCCTGTACGGCAAAACGGGAGAGGATCGAGATGCCCATCCCGGCCTTCACCGCCTGCTTAACGGCATCTGTTGAGCTGAAATATCCGGCAACATTGAGATCATCAATCGAAATGCCAGCATCTTCAAGACACCGCTCCATTTCCTTTCGCGTTCCTGATCCTTCCTCTCTCAATACCATCGGGAACCCGATCAGAGACCTGAGAGGTACGACTTTCTTGTGGGCAAGAGAGGGCGCGGCAACTATGATCAGTTCGTCATCAAGCAATACATCTGCATTAAGATCCTTGTGCGGGCTTTTTGTTCCCACAATGCCGAGGATCAGTTCGTGGTCCAGCATCTTCTCCATGATCTCCCTGGAGTCTGAAACAATGACCTGGAAAAACACTGAAGGATACTCTTTCCGGAAGTCTGCTATGACCCGAGGCAGGATATAGGTTCCCGGTATGGTACTCGCACCGATGACCAATTCTCCAGCTGTCTCCTTCTTCATATTGCCCACTGCTTCCCTGAGATGTGCAATTCGCTCGACAATTTCAGTGGCATGAATAAAGAGCACCTCTGCCTCTGGCGTAGGCTTGATGGTCCTGCCAAGACGGTCAAAGAGAACAGATCCCAACTCGTCCTCAAGCGATCTGACATGATCGCTGACGGTCGGCTGGGAAAGTCGAAGCTCTTCTGATGCCCTGGTGAAGCTTCTGTTCTTAAATACTGACAGGAAAACCCGAAGCTGATGTATATCCATAGGAAGTCATTTTAGCACAGCACGTTCACTCTCTGCGGAAGGTGATCCTGCAGTAAAACCAAGATAGGAAGCAAGATCATTCCTGATCCTCTCTGCCTCAGCTCTGTCATTCGTTGAGATCAGGGTCAGCGTCTGCAGGGGTCCCTGCAACACAAGAGAGCAAACAGCCAACGGATACCCTTCTTCGCCTGCCTGAAGCTGTTCATGAACAGTTAAATCGTTAAAGTCATAGAGAGGGTATCTGCGGCTCCTGCTGAAGATCAGCGATCTTTCCTCCTTGCGGATCGAGCCATCCTTCCGGCTGATCACAATGGTCGTGACCCTTTTTGAAGACCAAAGCAACAGAACACCAATAACCAGAAACAACAAGATAAAAGGCAGTTTCTCCTTCAGGCTGCTGCCAACAAGCAGGACAGCAAGACCAAAAACAGAGGCCGCAAATACCATGGCTTCCATCGCAGCGCTGCCAGTTGCCTCTCGGTAAGACCAGATATCTGTTTCCTGTCCAGCACAGGATGTCATGGTGCAGCAATAGTGTTCCGACGCTTTCATGGCATATTTCTCATTCCATATCATTATCGTGTGCTGGTATTTGGCAAGTCAAATATCGAATATCTATTGATTCTCACGCCGCGATAGTCTTTTTCTATAAGGCAAAAAAGCCGGAGACTGTTAAAATAACAGCATGATCAGAGTTGACATACAGGGCTTCGGGATCATCGAACTGCATCATTTTGTAACTGATTTTTCCGGCACGCTTGCGGTCGATGGTTCTCTTCTGTCTGGAATAAAAGAAAGGCTCAATGAACTTTCGAACCACTTGACAGTGCATGTCATAACGTCAGACACATTCGGTAAGGCCCGGGAAGAACTTCAGGGGATAACGTGCCGAATTCAGGTCATTGAAGGTGAACACCATACGCGTCAAAAGGAAAACTACGTGAAGTCGCTTGGTGCTGATGTGGTGGCCGCTCTCGGCAATGGGAACAATGACACAGCCATGCTCAAAACAGCACGGTTGGGGATATCCGTTGGAATGAAAGAAGGATGCTCCGTTGAGGCGCTTATTGCTTCACGCGTTCACGTCAGCTCGCCGTTTGATGCGATAGATCTCCTTATGCATCCTAAGCGGCTTGCAGCGACGCTGAGGAGGTAACGGTTTTCATCACCAGGTACTAAAGAGCCTCTTGATATTCTTAACTTCCTTTGCCCAGGCATCGGCCCTCTCCAGGGCATAGTCCTGATAGGTCTTGATCTGCAATCCTCCTGCCGTTTCGGTGATCTTGACTGCCCCATCCCTGTCTGTTCTGAATATCTGCGCGTCTGACAATGCATCGAGCATCTCGGGACGCGGATGGCCAAAAGAGTTGTCTCTGCCAACCGATATCACCGCAACAGAGGGCGATATCTCAAAAAGAAATCTTTCATGGACAGACGACCTTCCGCCATGATGAGGGACCTTGAGCACATCGCTCTTGAGCCGCAGGCCGAGGTGAGACAGGTCATCCTCTGCCTCATCCTCAACATCTCCCACAAACAGGAATGCATGGTTCTTCCCGTTCACTTTCAGGACGGCCGAAGAATCGTTCTCTGCAACAAAATCATTCCCCTCCAGCGTATAAAATTCAGGGTAAGGATGAAGCACCTCGATCCTGTAGTTCCTGCCCACGACAACATCACCCCGCTCCAGTCTGCGGTGCGTTTCAGGCAATACCAGTTCTTCGGGAAACTCGAGACGGCCATTGTCCCATATCTCCTTTATACGGAATTGCTTCAGCAGGAGGCTTGCGCCGCCTGAATGGTCAGGATGGGAATGAGTAATGACAAGGGCA
>JACRHE010000212.1 GCA_016217695.1 Nitrospirota bacterium
GACGAGCGTCGAGCCCTGTCCGAGCGAACCGGTCAGATTCGAGGTCCACTGCAGCCTGTTGTCAGGAAGCCATTCGTCCTGAAGGTCGAATACCTCTGCTTCGAGGAACAAGGGGGTGCCGGCCTTGAATATATTGCCGTACAAGAATGGCTCTATGAATACCTCAGGTGATTTCAGCGGGACCGAGAATTCAGCGCTTTCAGCTGTTGTTGTAAGAACACCGTCGCCTGCCTTAACCCTGATCCTGGCATGAGAACCTCCAGGCAGAAGTCCGAAGTCCTCATTCCATTGGCGGTCATTCAGATCATTGATGAGGACGAGCCATTCGGAATCCGAATTCGTTATATCAGGATTGTACTCGATCGTATACGAGAGGGGATCGCCGTCCATGTCACCGGCATCCCAGGTGACGGTATACGGACCCGGGATAGTCTCCGCTGCGATCGGTGTGACATTGCTCACAGTTGGTGCATTGCTGCTGACGCTGACTTCTTTCAGGACAGCTCCGTCCTTTACTATCTGGAATTTGGCTGTATTGGAAGGGAACCTTATCGCGCCCTCAAACGGGGCCCAGTCGAGCTTTTTGATCGGTTCCGGCGGGGTGCTGAGGATATAAAACTGGACCTGAAGCGCTTTGCTGGCAAGGGTCGTTCCTGAGGAATCTATAGCCCTGACCATGATGCTGCCTGTGGAGTCGTTGATCGCTACAGAGTCCATGAAGCTTTCCCACGGCTCCGTTAAGATCTCTCCGTTTTCCCTCATGAATCCGGCAAAATAGAGATGCCGTTCAGGAGCTGCCAGTATCCTAAGGCTGGTTGTTGAGAGGCCCGGAGCAAGCTGATTAAACAGATGGTCGTACGTCTCCTGTGATGACCAGTATTGGTTCTGGAGTCCGCCTGATCCCATATAGCAAGCCATGTTTCCAAGCGGGCCGCGGCCCCCCACCTCATAGGGATAATGAGCCGCAGGAATCAGCGTGGCAGATATGCCTTCGATGGCGGTCTTGCCTGCAGAGCAACTGAAGTTGCTATTGTCCCTGTTGTTCCAGTCAGAACCGACAAAACCGTCAGGAGAAGGGTTTATGTTGCAGCGCAGCGCGCCACCTGCGTAGGTGTCACCTATGCCGTAGACATGCGCTATCTCGTGCGCCACCGTTGCCTCAGCGTCCTCGTCCTTTGCAACGACGATATTTGTAGGTCTTCCGTAAGTAAATCCCTGGAGCTTTCCGTTCGGATATACATTCGGCCTATCGGATATAAATCCTACGATAAGGTCGTAGCAGCCGTCTGCCTTCGGGTTTGTCGAACATTGGGCGGGCATGAGGCTTGTGAGCGCTTCCCACAGCGAACGCGTACCGTCTTCCGTCTCAAGATTATATTTTGGCGACGATGCATCGAATTCTTCCCTTATCTTCCACTTCAGTTTGTCATCTGCAAGAGGGTAGACCCGCTGGGTGAACTGCCACATCGTCTTCCACTTATTGTCAGAGACCTGTGTAACAGTGCCGTTGTAGTTTGCCTTGACAGGCATGGCGAGGACCCGGACTTCTGAACGCTCCTGGAATGCATACTGTATTCCGTCGGTATTGCTCTTTAGCCCGTTGACAGAGACCTCAAACCAGTAATTGCCTGCGGCCCAGTTCCCGCAGGCGCTGAGGCTCGGGCAGAGAAAATCAACGACTGCGGTAGGACTGTCATACGCCTTCGGAGCAAGCACCGCGATCTGTTCATTGGTGCGCTTTATTACTGCCAGTGTCTGGGTATCATTTACTGTTACACTCTCGTTCAGGAACGCCCGGACAGCAGTGCTCTTCCCTGCAACAAAGTTAAGATGGTTATCCTTTTGTACGCCGAGCGCCTGGTTGATCTGGATGCCTGTTATCTGCGGGTCCGCCCAGGCCTGTCTTGACGACGACAAAACGAGCAGACATAGCAGAACAAACAGAATCGTTAATTTTTTTTTCACAGATAAAACTTGAGTCATGTTAATTTCCTCCAAAGCATTTATTCCTGTTATATATCTTTTTTCGCAGGCGGGCTGTTGGGGTTCAATTTTTCCCAGCGGTACCAGAAGGTCTTGTAGCTCATGCCGAGGAGCTTTGCAGCCTTTGCCACAACGCCGTTCGTCTTTGACATCGCCTTTCTCAGAAGCCTTTCCTCCAGCTCCTCGAAGTTGATGCCCTCATCCGGAATATCAGGGTCAAAGCCCTCGGCAGACTGAAATATTCTGAGCTCTCCTTTTATGTCCTTGAGTCTTATACTGTCGGCGTCGCACATGAGTATCGCGCGCTCAATTACGGATTCGAGCTGCCTTATGTTTCCGGGCCAACTGTATTCAGACAGCGCCTTTATAGCAGGCGCCTCGATATTCTTCACCCTCTTGCCGAACTCCCTGTTGTACTTTTTCATGAAGAAATCAGCAAGTTCAGGGATGTCGGTCTTCCTTTCGCGCAGAGGGGGGAGCTCTATTGTGACAACCTTGAGCCGGTAATAGAGGTCTTCCCTGAAATTGCCCTTTGCCATCTCCTTTTCGAGGTCCTTGTTTGTTGCAGTGATGATCCTGACATCTATCCTGATCGGGTCTTTTCCGCCCAGGCGCCGTATCTCCTTGTCCTGGAGCACCCTGAGGAGTTTGGACTGCATCATCTGCGGAAGGTCGCCTATCTCGTCCAGAAAAAGGGTTCCGCCGTTGGTAGATTCAAAAAGGCCTATTCTGCGTGCGGTGGCTCCGGTAAAGGCCCCGGGTTCGTATCCGAAGAGTTCGCTCTCAAAAAGGTTTTCAGGTATGGAGGCGCAGTTAAGAGCGGTAAAGGAGCGGGAGCGGCGGGGGCTGTTGTAGTGAAGCGCCCTGGCGACAAGTTCCTTCCCTGTTCCGCTTTCGCCCCTGATAAGGACTGTGGCTGAGCTTGTCGATACCTTTTTCAGGATCCCGATCGCCTCTTCCATCTTCGCTGACTTGCCGACTATCCCCTCTATGTTGAACCGCTCATAGAGCTCCTTATGGAGCTGCAGATTCTCTTTAAGGAGTTCAACGCGATCGAGCGCCCTCTTTACCGTAAGCAAGAGGGAATCCTTGTCCAGGGGCTTGGTCAGATATTCGAACGCTCCCTTTTTTATCGCCTCAACAGCCGAAGATATGGTGCCGTGAGCGGTCATTATGATCATGGAAGGCTCGAAGGGCTCTCTAGGCACCGATTCAAGCAGCTCGATTCCGTCCATCCCCTCCATCTTCAGGTCAGTCAGGATCACTCCCGGATGATACTTCCTGATAATCTTTAACGCCTCTTCGCCTGAGGCCGCGGTATAGGTTTCGTATCCCTCGTCGTCCAGAATAGTCTTCAGAATATCCCTCTGAAGGGGCTCGTCATCAACAACAAGAACAACTGACATCTTAACTCTCCTTTTGGCCCGGCAGGTTAATGGTGATAGTGCTGCCTCTGCCTTCTTCGCTTCTGAAATCCACTTTGCCCCTGTGCTCCTCTATTATCCGCTTTGTGAGCGCCAGTCCGAGCCCGAGACCTTTATGCTTTGTAGTGAAGAAGGGGTCGAATATCCTGCCCTCAAGCTCCTCAGGCATGCCGACGCCTGTGTCTTCTATGATAATACAGAACTTCGTTTCCATCTGTTTTGTCCTTATGAACAGTTTTCCGCCTTCGGGCATCGCCTGAAAGGCATTTAGTATGACATTATAAAGGCATGTCTTTATGAACTCGGGATCTAACTGGAGCTCCGGCAGCGCCTCGAATTCCCTGCTGATCTCGATATGCTCCTTCTGGGCCTTTGCCATCACAAGGCTGAGGATATCCTCGATCAGAATCCCGATATCGGTCTTCCTGAGCTTAAGCTCAAGGGGTCTGCCGAACTCAAGAAAGCTCTCTGCAAAACTGCTGACCCGCTGTATCTCCTTTTTTATATTGACTATGAGATCATCAAAGGCCTGCTGGTCATTGCCCCCGCCGGGTTTGTACCTCTCCCTGATATGGTCTATGGAGAGGCTGATAAAGTTCAGCGGGTTTCTTATCTCATGGGCTATGCTGCGCGAAAACTGGCCTATTCCTGCAAGATGCTCGGCCTTTCTCAGCCTCTCTTCGAGCTCCCGCTCCTCCCGGAGTTTTTTTACCATGAAGTTGAAGCTGTGGGTGAGTTCGCCTATCTCGTCCTTTCGCTCTGTCTTGAGCTCCTGATTCAGATCACCTCCAGCGACCTGGCGGGCAGCCTCGACAACCTCCTCTATCGGCTTCGTATACCTTTTGGCAAGGTACACGATGGAGAGAGTTCCTATCCCGAACACGAAGATCGCGGCGAGTATCCGCTGGAACAACCTCTTGCGCATGAAGAGGGAGAAATCCTCCATATTGATAGTCAGATGAATATAGCCGTAGTGTTTTTCGCCTGCAACAACGGGAATAATCACGTTGTACGCGTGGCCTTCTCCTGTGACCGGCTCGCCCAGTTCAGCCTTGAATATCAGCTCTTTTTTCTTCGTGGTAATCCATTTCCCGATATTCTTGGGGTTTGTGCTCGATATGATCTTGTCGGTGTTGCTTATGATCGAGAGCTCCTTTACCCCCTTGGTATTCAGCTTCTTGAGATAGGTCTGGAGCCGCTTCTCATCGGTGAGGCCGCTGCTGGTGACCTCTTCCACTCCGACCTGGATCGCCTTTGACAGTTCGGCAGTCTGTTTTTCAAACTCGCTTGTCATGGCCTTCTCAGACTGGGTATAGAGGAAGATGTATACGGTCATAAGCACAAGCATCAGGACAAGCATCATGAGCATAAGTTTTCTGTTTAGGGACAGCTTGAGGAGGTAATCCTTGATGATGTTGCTTTCGACCGGCATGAACTATTTTATATGAAACGGGGAATTATTGAAAACGCTCAGATACGCCGGCCTACTTCTTTTTTCTGCCTGATTTTTTTGCAGGAGTCTTTTTCCCCGCCTCTTTTTTCAGGGGTATGTTGAGGGACGATGACTTCTTCGGGATCGTCCTATCCGCTCCATCCTTCAACTGTCCTGAAACATTGGACGCCCTGTCCTTTACCATGATCGCTTTTTCAACTGCCGCGTTATAGTCTTCCTCATTGATCCGGTTGCGTATGTCCGCCAATATGCCATCGAGGTTTTGAACCTCGATCTTAAGATCGCTGATATGAACCTTCATTCCCTTTCTCGGCCCCCTTGCAACAAGGTTCTTTGCCTCGGCAAGCGCGGCCTCAGCCGTTTTACCGGCATTGACGGCGTTTATTCTTGCCGTCTCCTTTTTTGAGGGCAGCGCGGCCTTTAGCGCCTCAGCATCGGTCCTGACCTTCAGGAGCATCTCCCTGGCCCTTTTAAAGTCCTTGAAGAATTTCCCGTTCTGTGCCCTGATCTCATCCGTAGCTGCGGAAAGCCCATCCTGCAGCATCTTTGTCTCTGAAGGTGCAAACTTTTCAGCGCCGTCACCCACTGCTGCATCTATGGCGACCGAGGCAGCGGCCATCTCCTTTTCAGGCTGTCTCGAACACCCTGCAACAAGCAGCGTTGCCGCCAGGATGTACATCATTATATATGTAAATGTCCGCAGCTTCTTCAGCATAATCTCCTTAATGGTTACATAGAGACATAAGAAACAGAAATAGGCATGGCGAATTGGCTGAAAAGCCTTTTGCAGCGATACCAAATGGCCCCGGAAGTCACGTTAATAATCAGAGCACGAATCCATTCATAATGAACTTCCGCTGTCTTACGCCGGGCCCTGTCAAATTCTATCGCATTAAAAGGTTGTGAAGGCTGTTTGCCATGCCCTTTATGCAACGTTACGATGGATTCAATAAAAATTGTCCGCATTTGTAATATCAAAACTATAATGCCTCCTCAGGGATACCCGAGGAGGCATTACTAAAGTCGTTGAACGGACAGGATTAGTAACCTGCTGATTTCTTCTTCTCAGCGGGCTTCTTCTCCTCTGCCTTGGCAGGAGCTGCCTTCTTCTCCTCAGCCTTAGGGGCTGCGGTCTCCTTCTTCATCTCCTCTTTCTTAGCAGGAGCTGCCTCCTTCTTAACAGGAGCTGCCTTGATATCAACGCTCTGTGCAGTGTTCTTGCCGTCAGCCTCTGTATACTTCACAGTGACCTTATCACCGGCCTTAACGTCTGCGAGGGTCTTCTTGTCTTTGCCTGCCATCACCTTGGTCTTGTCATCAACCATGATTGTGACATCACCCTTCTTACCCTTTACGGTAATGGTGCTGGCCTTTGCATCGACTGCTGCAACCTCTCCGGTTACCTGAACCTTCTTGGCTGCTGCCTTTTTCTCAGCCTTCTTCTCTTCAGCCTTAGGAGCTGCCTCCTTCTTCTCAGCAGGAGCTGCCTTCTTCTCCTCAGCCTTTGCAGGAGCTGCTGCCTTCTCAGCTGCAAAAGATACGGTTGTAAGAGCAAAGACGAACATAAGTGCTACTACGATTGCGATTGCCTTCTTCATTAAATTCACCTCCTTCCATTTTTGGAATATAATCTGTTTTTTTAAGCGAGCTATTGTAAAATTTTCAATAGGCCATTGTAAATCATTTACGATATCTGGGCCAACATATAACAATATCTATGCCAACATAAAAATGAGACATACCGGTGACTTAGGCAGGGAAATGTTTCTCATTTGAGAAGAAAGGTCCTCTTTTAGGAAGGAAAGCAGGAAGCGGTCAGATCAGTCCCAGTTCTTCGGCATAGCGTCTGAAAAGGTCGAGGCCCTTCCTGTGCTCCTCCCCGAAGGCGTAGGAGATCCCCTGCCAGTAAGAGACGAGTTCTTCCTCTGAAAGCAGGTCCCTGCCTGGACAGGCAGCTGCAATAGCCTTCAGGTTTTTCAGGGCCGAGGCCTTTGCCCTGTCCAGGTCGGAAATGAATTTTTCCACCAGCTCCTGCCTGTTCCCGCAACAGTCCTTGCGAATAATCCATAAGGCGAAGACAGACGGCAGACCGGTAAATCGGTACCAGATATCCCCGAGGTCATAGATATGGAGTCCTGGCCATTTAAGGGCCTCAGAAAGTGCTTCATCACCAATGAGGAGCTGGGCCGCATTTGACCTCATTCCCTTTTCCAGGGTTTCGGGGGTTGAAATCAGCCGGCAGTCGATCTCATAGAATTTTCTGAAGATGATCTGCAGGAGGGCAACAGATGTCTCTGAATGAGATGAGGTCAGCACTGTTTTACCGTCAAGAGTTTCGATAGGCTGTTTGCTGAAGAGCAGAATGCTCCATACAGGACCGAATGAGCTTATGGAATGGTTGTCTATAAGGTTATATAGCTCCCTGTTTCTCAGATACTCTATCGATGAAGAGGGGCTTATATCTATTTCTCCCAGGCGTATCTTTCTGTTCAGGTCTGAAGGTACACCACTGATAATCTCATGCTCCGGGCAGCCGTAATCCTTTTCGAGCGTATAGAATATGGGAAACAGGTTTGTATAGGCAATCTTGCCGATCTTCAGTTTCAGCGCCTCCATCTGTCTTATCCCTTTACCACTCCCATCGGCCTGAGGCGGGCGACCTTTTTCGAGATGCCGGCCCTGTGCACTACATCCACTACGCTGGAGATGTCTTTATAAGCCTCACTCATCTCCTCCGCAAGGGTGCCCCTGCCTGCCGACCTTACGATTATGCCCTTGTCCTCCATCTCCCGCCATATGGCGCGGCCTTTGGCCTTCCGTATGGCCTGATGCCTTGACATGACCCTTCCTGCGCCGTGGCAGGTCGAGCCGAAGGTCTCCCCCATCGCCTTTTCAGTGCCGAGCAGGACAAAGGAGGCCCTGCCCATGTCCCCCGGTATCAGGACAGGCTGCCCCAGATGCCGGTAAATCAGGGGAAGTTCCGGATGTCCGGGCGGGAAGGCCCGTGTTGCGCCCTTTCTGTGGACAACCAGGTTCTTCTTTTTCCC
>JACRHE010000213.1 GCA_016217695.1 Nitrospirota bacterium
ACAGGGCGCAACCGACAAGGTCTTTCCGTCCCTGTTTGAAGGCAGGGGTTTCATATTTTTTAATACGCAGGTGAGTTATATGCAGGGATCCATAATAGTGCTGTCTGCAGCGATCATGGTCCTGCTCCATGCCTTTGTGATGAAGACGCGGACGGGAAAGGCAATGCGTGCCGTAGCTCAGGACAAGACCATGGCGTCCCTTGTGGGGATCAATATCGACGCAGTCATCTCCGTTACCTTCATAATCGGGTCGGGACTCGCTGCAGTGGCAGGCGTCATGGTGGCTATGTACTACGGGCTTGTCAACTATTATATCGGATACACTGCGGGCATAAAGGCGTTTACCGCAGCAGTACTGGGGGGCATCGGCAGTATTCCCGGAGCCATGTTCGGCGGCATCCTGCTCGGACTTGTCGAGAGTCTCGGCGCCAGTTACATATCCAGCGAGTACAAGGACGCATATGCCTTCATAATCCTCATCCTGATACTTTTGGTCAGGCCCGAAGGTCTTCTCGGGAGGAAGACCGAAGAAAAGATATGAGACAGGAAGGAAAACGCAGGATCTCCTTTATCATGCCTGTGATCATAGCGCTCTGGCTCTCGTTCCTGTTTCTGCCGTTTAGGGGGATAAAGGCTGCTTCGATCCTTTTTATATCTCTGCTTATTGCTATTCCTGCTCTGAAATTCACGCATCGGCTGGTCAGGAAAATACATCTCAATGCAGAGGGTTTTTTACAACGTATGCCGGCTGACAGGCGGTTTCTCTTTCTGCTGCTTATACCCGTCTTTGTCCTGCCTTTTGCAGCAGATGATTATGTAATCGTTGTTGTGTTCATCTCAGGTATTTATATCATGCTGGCGCTGGGGCTGAACGTGGTTGTCGGTTTTACCGGCCTGCTCAATCTGGGCTTTGTGGCGTTCTATGCGATAGGGGCTTACAGTTATGCCCTTATAAACACGAAGACAGGGCTTGGTTTCTGGTCTGCCGCCCCCCTGGCCATAGGTATCACAACCGTTTCGGGGTTCCTCCTGGCCATCCCTGCATTGCGCCTCAGAGGTGACTACCTGGCTCTCGTTACACTCGGGTTTGGGGAGATCGTTCGTCTTGTCTTTAACAACTGGGACAGCTTTACAAAGGGGCCAAACGGCATATCCGGCATAGAGCCGCCAGCGCTTGCAGGCGTTTCCCTGGGGAGATTATCGTACTATTATCTGCTGGTCCTGCTTTGCGTGATCATAGCTGTCTTTATCATCAGGCGTGTGCATGATTCGAAGATCGGCAGGGCATGGATTGCCATACGGGAGGATGAAATAGCGTCAGCGGCAATGGGCATCAACACGACGAGATATAAGCTCTACTCCTTTGCCTTCGGCGCGTTCTGGGCAGGCCTGGCAGGCTGCCTGTTCGCTGCAAAGATGAGGTTCGTCTCTCCTGAAAGTTTTTCCTTCATGGAATCCGTCCTTATCCTCTGCATGGTGATCATAGGCGGCATCGGCAGCATAGGCGGCGTGTTAGCGGGCGCTGTTGTCCTCGTGGCCCTTCCTGAGGCCCTAAGGGAGATCCAGCTGTACCGCATGCTTGCCTTAGGCTGCGGGCTGGTCTTTCTTATGGTGTTCAGACCGCAGGGTCTGTTTGGAGGAAAGAGTGTATCTGCTGGAGGTTAAGAGCCTTTCCAAGCATTTCGGGGGGATCAGGGCAATTGAGGAGGTGGGCTTTTCCCTGAAAAATGGTCTGATCCTCAGCATCATAGGGCCCAACGGTGCAGGCAAGACAACCCTCTTTAACTGTCTCACCGGGTTTGCGAAGCCGACAAAGGGGAGCATTGTCTTTTCAGGAAGGGAGATATCCGGCCTCTCTGCAGGCGGCATCAGTTCTCTCGGCATATCGAGGACATTCCAGAATATCAGGCTTTTCAGGGAGATGACCGTCATCGAAAATATCATGGTGGCGCAGCATAACAGGATCCGTACCGGACTGTTGTCTGCGATTGCCCGTTCTGCGTCGTTTCACAGGGAAGAAAAGGCTGTGAGGGAGAGGTCTTTTGAATATCTTGAATTCCTCGGTCTTGAGAATTACTCCGGCAAGGTTGCAGGGAGCCTGGCCTATGGCGTGCAGAGGAGGATAGAGCTGGCAAGGGCCCTGGCAACTGAGGCGGCATTGATACTTCTTGATGAGCCGACAGCGGGTATGAATCCGCAGGAGACGGATGCGATGATGATTGTGATAAGAAACCTGAGGGAGCTTGGCAGGACGATTATTCTCATAGAGCATGACATGAAGGTTGTCATGGGCATATCAGAGAAGATCATTGTGCTGGACCACGGGGTAAAGATAGCAGAGGGGGCGCCGTACGAGATAAAGAACGACCCACTGGTCATCGAGGCATATCTTGGGAAGGAGGGCCATTAGGGCATGTCCTCCCAGACAGGGCAGAGTTTTCTCGCTCAATCTCGCCCCGATCAGATCGGGACTCCGAGGGCTTTTCTCCCGATATTCATCGGGCTTAAAGAATCCGCTCAAAAACCCTGCCCTGTCTGTATACGCAGCCTGACATTTAGGGAGGTTTTTGGCGCTTGCTGAGACTTGAGAAGGTCCATGCTTTTTACGGCCCCATCGAGGCCTTGCGGGGCATTGATATGGTTGTCGGCGAGGGAGAGATCGTATCCCTCATAGGCAGCAACGGAGCAGGTAAATCCACCTCTCTCATGTCGATATCAGGTATTTTGCAGCCTGCTTCCGGGACTGTCAACCTCGACAACAGGGATATAACAGGCATCCCTGCCCATGAGATCGTAAAGCTGGGGATAAGCCAGGTGCCGGAGGGGAGGAGGATCTTTCCTAAACTGACTGTGCTTGAGAATCTGCAGATGGGAGCGTTCCGCATGAAGAGTTTTTCTTCGGTACAGGAGAAGGTCTACAACCTGTTTCCTATCCTGAAAGAGAGGTCCGGCCAGCTCGGCGGAACACTCAGTGGAGGCGAGCAGCAGATGCTTGCGATAGGAAGGGCGCTTATGTCCGACCCGAAGATCCTTCTGCTCGATGAGCCGTCTCTCGGACTTGCGCCTATCATGGTTTCAAAGATCTTCAGGACTATCCAGGAAATAAACAGGGAAGGGGTTACGATTCTGCTTGTCGAACAGAATGCCATGGCGGCACTGAAACTCTCGCACAGGGGATATGTGATAGAAAGCGGGGCTATAATGCTTCAGGGCAGGAGCGAAGACCTGCTCATCAATGAGAAGGTCAGACAGGCCTACCTGGGGGAGTGACAAGTCCCTACCTGTATTCAAGCCCTTCTATCTTTATCTTTCCCAGCACGGAAAGTATCTTAGTCTGTTTGTCTATATCGCCGATAATGAGCCTTATATGCGAGGCGTCTGCAGGGAACTGGCCTAAAGTGGGATCGACTGCTATCCACTCTCCGGCGAATATTTCCGGCCATGCGTGGTAATGCATAGAACCATCGCCATAGACCAGGCCGAGGGCGATTCGTGAAGGGACACCTGCAGCGCGGGCAAGGGCGGTGAAGAGAGAGGCGTGCTCGTTGCAATCCCCTTTTCTTGTCTTCAGCACCTCGGTAGAGACCGGCATCGAGACAGTCCGGACCTTTTCGATGTTCGCAAATACCCAGTCATGGATGAGGCGGGCTGCCCTTAAAGGATCGGATTCTTTCCGGACAATCTTCCCGGCAAGCGCGACTGTCTCCGGGTCATCAGACTTTACTGAAAAGGACTCCTCCAGATAGGACGCATGTACTGAATCTCTGCCGACACTTTCTTTTTTCCACTCAGAGTTCCTGTATATCGTCAGTGTCGACCCCTCAAGGTGCTGCCTGCCGCCTGAAAGATCGAAGCCGGAGGGGTCGATTCCTGAAACGCGGACTCTTAGGTACAACGTATCCTCCGGCAGCCTGAGGTTGAAAGGAACAGTTGACCGTCCGGCCAGATCAGCCCGGAGATCCTGAGTAGATAATATGTCTTCGCTGCTGCGACTGTTATGTCTGATAATGAGAAGGGACATTACAATCAACCAGAGAAGAAAGACGGTTGCATAACAGATCTTTCCTGCGGATATGGACATTACCTTATCTGGAGATATTCCTTCAGAAGAGAAGGATACAGCGAGGGGTTAAAGAGGATATTCGTCATAAAATAACATTCGTGAGTACAGAAGCACGCATTGCTCCTTATTGAACGGATGATTTCCCGGGCCTCTGAAGAGGTTATGACCCTGTTGATGTCATAAGCATGATCTCTCACATTTCCGAAGGAACGCGTCAGTATCTCGCAGGGATATACCTCACCGTCTTCTGTCAGGACCAGGTTCAGTCTTCCTGCATAACAGGGGATCAGCCTCTTCTGCTCCTGCATGGTACGGTGTATGAGGCGACGCTGCAGGATGTCCTGCGCAGCCTTAATCTTGCCGCCCCTGAAGCGGTAGGTAGAGGATACTTTACTCTTCAGACCTGTCTCCAGCTTTTCGATTGCACGGGTGTATTTGCCTGAATCAACGGACTTGAAACTGTCATCTGAAAGGTTGCCGCGCACAAGGGATATGGTATGGGTTTTTACGTGAACGAGACCTTTTGCGAAATCGATGATCTCATCCATCTCATCCTGATTTTCCGAACAGAAGACCGTGTTGATGCCGAGTTCAAAATTGGGATATCTGCCGATGAGCTCACCGAGCAGGTGATAGGTCTGCATCGTTTTTTCAAAGCTGCCCGGAGTCCTGCGAAGCGCATCATGGTTACTGCCCAGACCGTCCACCGAAAGCTTAACAGCTATAATGCTTTTTGGGCAGTCCTTAAGAACCTCTTCAGTCCTTTCCCTGATCAGTTCAGGGAGCAGGCCGTTGGTCGGGAAGAGCATTATCGCGGGGCTGTTGTTTTGGTAAAAGACCCTGCTTATACTGACCAGGTCGTCCCTGAGATAGATTTCGCCCCCTGAAAAGGCGAGCCAGAGGAGACTGCCGAATGTGCGGGATATCTTTTTTATTTCAGCCAGGTCGAGTTCACCGGATGATCCTGTTTTGTCATCGCTGTTTCTGAGATAAAAGCAGAAGGGGCACTTTGCATTGCACCTCCTCGTCAGGAAAAAGGTGAGGTGAATAGGCCTTCCCTTCAAAAAAATAGAACCTGCATGCGAGAAGGGTGAATGCATCATCTAATATCTCTTGATCCGGATGAACCAAGATAGAATCGGGATATGCCCATGAAAGAACCCGCTCCTACTGCAAAAGGGTATATCAACGTGTAATAAAGAACTGAAGAGACAAGGAAGACCATCCCTTTTGTCTCATAAATGGCGCTGAAAAAATGCCTGTTTACCAGAATGTTAAACACAAGGATAAACGGTACTGGGAAAGAGAGAACGGCCTTTCCGCTGATCAGGGCCAGACTTAGCAGAAGCATCATGACGGCGAAGGAGACGACATTTGTCTTGAGCTCAAGAGATGCTGTTCCGGAATCTGCCAGCAGATCCCTGTTTTTCAGGGAGTACATGCTCCAGTAGAGAGACTTTCTGAAGGCATTGCGCAGGGATTTATGAAGAGTAAAATTGAATATATGCCGTACGAGAATCGAAGGATCCATCCTCAGCTTCATACCGGACCTTCTGAGCCTGTGGCTGAATTCGACATCCTCAAGGATCGGAAGAAAGTCCTCAGGAAATCCGCCGCTCTCCCTGAAGATCCCTGGAGATATAACCATCGCATGACTTGCGATATAGTCGGGTTCCTCCTTCCTGGTCTCGGAGTAATGGATGAATACGGACTGGAAGGCGCTGTAGAAGCGGTCGTCATGGGGCAGTCTTGTATAGGTCCCTCCGATAATGGTCCTGTCGTGTTCTGTGAAGGCCCTTTCCACTGCAGCCAACGTATCTGCCTGCATAACGCAGTCAGCATCCATGAAAAAAAGGATCTCGCCGCTGCTGCTTAGCGCCCCGACATTTCTGGCCCGGGATGCGCCGGCGTGCCTGTCGAGTCTGATGAGTCTGCAGGGAAAGAGGCCTGTTATCTCTGCGGAATTATCGGTTGAGCAGTCGTCCACGACAATGACCTCGAAATCATCGTATCGGGAATCGAAAACCGCCTCCAGGCATCTGCCTATGGTGGCGCTTCCATTAAAGTTAGGGATGATGACGGATATCTTCCTGCCCATGTGTATTATTATGAACGAAAGGCGGTCACTTCTTCCAATCTTCCGGTGCCTGCTCCTAAGCCATATCATTATTAAATAGGCGCTAATCTCTCAAGCACTTCTCAAAAATTTCTTGAAATCTCCGGTTTGTCTTGATCTCTCATATTTTATCGGAGAACACTGTGCGTACATTGAGGTCTGAAACCACTTGCAGTCAATTAATTTTTTCGCAGCACTTGAGAGACCAACGAATAAAGTGGACTGGCAGTTGACGCCCGGATGCGATTATTCCCTTGACTGGATATCTGCTTTGTGATAAAAAATCTCAGCATCATGAGGTGGAAATGAAAAAAAAGATAGCGGTTCTTGTCAGGGACAGGCAGACAGAGGCGCTGAGGATGGCTGTCGGACTAACACTGGAAGACGATGAAGTGAATGTCTTTGTTATGGACCGGAAACTTGGGGATGATCAGGCCATCAGCCTCAATATTGAGACCCTGAATGAGCTTCGGGTCAGGATAGTTTCGAATAATCCTGATAATGACTTTGAATTTATGAGCACTGAAGATATCGCACGGGAGTTGGCCGAATACGACGCAGTAATCCCCTATTGAGGGCTGAACAGATGTTCTTCCATGTTGTTGAGGTTCTCTAAAGTTAGAATTTGAAGTTGACAAACCACAAAGACGAGATGGTATCTTAATGTACCATGTGCCTTGGGCATTCACAAAAAAGAACTCGGGAGGTGACGGTCAAAAAAAAGGATTCAGCTTAATCGGATAATGATCAGAGTGCAAACAAACGTTAAAAGACGGGGAGAAAAAATGAAAAAAGTATTGTTTATTGCCTTGATTGTATCTCTTACCTTCGGCGGATATCTCGCCTACACCACCATCGACTCAAAGACACCTGTTGTTGTTGCCGCAAAGTCGCAGACGTATTCGGCCACTGTCTACGTTGCGGGCCATGGAGGCCATTTTGCAAAGGCCGACGTAACTATAGATCCCAACAACGCGGATGCCCCGATAACAGTGAATGGCCTTGACAAAATCGACATCGGCGATACGAAGACCCATAAGACTCACGATGCCCGCATCGACTCCAATGACAGCACTGTCATGTTCTGGTCTACATATCAGCTCGACCCTAACGGCAAGCAGCATGTCGGCAAGTCTGATCTGAAGACAGGCAAGGTAATCAAAGACGTTGCTATGGACCCTGACAAGCGCTCAACAGGCGGCGAAAAGAAGATGCCTATGTATTGCGCATCAGGGCAGTCCAAGGACAATTATATGCCTGTGTTTATGGGTTCCGAGGGATATGTCGATGTCTTTGACAAAAAGACCCTTGAGCACAAGCACAGGGTATTTATCAGCGACCTGGGTTATAAGGCCGGGACCTATCAGTTCGTTCATGGCGTCAACAGCAACAAGCTGGATAAGTTCCTTCTCAGCATCACCATGAAGGGTGAAGACGGAAAGATGAACGGCAAGATCGACTTTGTGCTGGTTGACCTCAAGGAACTGGACAAGGGAAAGTTCAAGGAGATCAAGAGAGTTACCCATACCGGCGAGCCCGGAAAGACGATCAACTTCAGGAAGTATTTCAGCAAGGACGACAAGCATATCTTCCAGTCTGTCGGCGACAGGTTCTGGCTGCTTGATGCCAACACCCTCGCAAAGGTAGACGAGAAGATGAGCACCGCAGGTGAGAACCATGACGCAATGCCTACACCTGACGGCAAATTTGCACTTCTGACGATCAGGAACGGCAAGACCGAGGCCTGTGACGCTGAAGGCAAACCCATCATGAAGGACGGCAAGCAAGTCAATATTACAGACGGACAGATCCAGCTCTATGATGTAGAGGCAAAGAAGATCGTAGGCAAGACTGCCTCGACCTGCTTTGCATGCCACAAAGCTATGGGCCTGGGCGACAAGACCGCAATCCTCTGCGGACTGGACGCAGTCTACAAAAAGTAGCACATCTTTTATTCTTTCTATGCGGCCTTCTGGCCGCATAGAAAGAATCCCTTTAAATCCTTTATAATAAAAAATCATGACCGGTTCATTTACCCTTTTTTCGTTCGCAACGAAGAACCTCAGACGAAAACCGCTAAGGACAGCCGTGCTGATAGTCTCTATCGGACTTCTTGTTGCTGCGCTGGTCTTTGTGCTTTCATTTGTCAGGAGGGTCGATTCCGTTATCAGGGTCACCTCTGACCGGCTTGGAGCGGACATCATCATAGTGCCGTCAGGATCAAGAGGCGCGGCAGAAGACATCCTCCTGGAAAATAAGGTCAAGACCTTTTATATGGATAAGGGTCTGGCTGAAAAGCTGGGGCAGATAAAGGGGATCGCAGAGCTGACGTCGCAGACGTATCTGGCCAGCATTGTGGGCCAGTGCTGCGATGTTCCTGAAACGGTCGTGGTTTCTTTTAACCAGGATTCCGATTTCATAATAAAGCCGTGGCTCAATAAGGCCCTGGGGCGAAGGCTTAAGAAGGGGGAAGCCCTTGTTGGAAACGAGTCTGCCATGAATATCAGCATCGGCCTCACTGAGGTCGACGGCATACTTTTCGGCAATCTGTTCAGGATGGTGGGGGTTCTCGAAAAAACCGGGACAGGTCTCGACACAGCCATCTTTATCGATGAGGCGAATATGGAAGATATACTTACGAAGGGCAAGACTGCGATGAAACCGGGACAGGTTTCCATTATATTCGCCAGGGTAAAGAAGGGCGTTGACCCCTCAACCGTAGCAGGCGAGATTGAGGATACCTTCATTGAGGTTGATGCGGTTGCCCGCAAGGACATAGGCAGGAGCATTCTGACGACGCTGAGGGACCTCAACCGTATCTTTTTTGTAACAGTCATGATGGCATCCATTCTGTCGGTCTTTCTCGTCTGGGCCGTCTTCTCCGCCATCGCCAATGAGCGGGCCTGGGAGATAGGCATCATGAGGGCTATCGGCGCCCGCGAGTCGCATGTCAGCCGGCTTTTCCTTGCAGAGGTTCTCTTTATAGGCATAATCGGCAGTATATTGGGCGTAATATCCGGTACGACAATCTCTGTTTTGCTGGCAAAACATTTCATGCTGCTGAAAAACGTATCGACTGATTTGGGGGTGCTGGAACGTCTGGTCATAGCCCTGTCGAGTCTTGCGGCCGGAACAGGGATATGCGTTTTAGGGGCGATGTCTCCCATCAGCAGGTTGAAGAAAATGGAGCCTCTTCTGGCAATACGGAAGGAGTAAAATGGCACAGATAGAGATAAATGATATATCCAAGATCTATACAATAGGCGGCATGAACATTAAGGCTGTTGATAATGTATCGCTCAGGATCGAAAAGGGGGATTTTCTGTCGATTGTCGGACATTCCGGCTCC
>JACRHE010000202.1 GCA_016217695.1 Nitrospirota bacterium
CAACCGTCACCTCCCTCCGATGGGCTTTCAGGGGATCATCTGCGCCGCCTGCAATAATAAGTTCAGCCAGTTGAGGGGAGAAAAAACGTTTCATCCGTCCCAGGCGCTCAAGCTGGTCCACCTGATCATGCACGCGCTGCTCCAGGGTCTTGTTCCACTCAGCAATTTGGGCTGACTGGGCCTGAATAGTATCATAAAGCTCCTTGATCCTGAGCAGCGATCGCACCCGTACCAGCAATTCCTGTTCGTCCACAGGCTTGGAGAGGAAATCGTCAGCGCCCGCCTGCAGTCCGTTAATACGTTCCTCTGCCGGATCAAGAGATGTCACCAGCACTACCGGGAGGATCTCTGTGGCTGGGTTTTTGCGAATGGCACGGCATACCTCATATCCATTCATCCCCGGCATCATGATATCGAGAAGGACAAGGTCGGGCTGCCCGGTCTCCACCTTTTCCAATGCTTCAGCCCCTGAGGCTGCTGTCACGACCTCGTAGCCTTTGAACGTCAGTAAACCGGAAAGCAGCTTTACATTTGCAGGTGTATCGTCAACCACCAGGATTCGTGCGGGATTATTCATTCAGTACTCCTTTCACCCCCGGAGCGCTCAAGGGTGCTGCGCACTGCTTCAAGAAACTCATCAATGTCAATAGGCTTCCTCTGGTAGCCGTCAAAACCTGCTGCAGCGATCTTTTCATGGTCCTGGGTCATGACAGAAGCGGTAACCGCAATCACCGGAATGCCGGCTGTAGCCGAGGAAGCCCTGAGACGCTTAAGCGCCTCGAATCCGCTTATCCCCGGAAGCCCGATGTCCATCAGAATGAGGGCGGGAAGATGCTCCCCGGCCAACAGAAGACCTTTTTCGGCAGTGTCCGTCTCCAGGATCCCATAGCCCTGATACTGAAGCAGATCCCGCACCAGTTTCATGTTCTTCTCATTGTCCTCTATAACGAGGATCAGCTCGCCTGACATGATGGTTCCTCCGATAGGGTAAAGGTAAAGGTTGAACCCTTTCCAGCCTCGCTCGCCACCCCTATTCTGCCCCCGTGCAGTTCAACGAGTGTCTTTGTCAGCGTCAGGCCGAGCCCAGTGCCTTCACGTTTGTGCGAATCATCACCTACCTGGCGGAACTCCTCGAAGATAACCTGTTGGTCCTCAGGCTTGATGCCCACGCCGGTGTCACTCACGGATATCTCCACACCACTATCGACCGGGCCTGCCTTCACGCTGATCCGGCCGCCATCCGGAGTAAATTTTACTGCATTAGAGAGCAGATTAAGCATGATCTGCTTGAGTTTGCGCTCATCGCCCATAAAGGAACTCAGCCGCTCGTCAATAACAAGGTCAATGAGAATTCCATGGCGATTGGCGCGCTCTCTTAACAGCGTAATGGAATTCTCAAGAGCAGACGGAAGATCATACTGTTTCACGTCAAGTTCGATGCGCCCCGACTCAACTTTGGCGAGGTCCAGAAGATCATTGATAAGAGATAAGAGATGGTTTCCGGAGGTGAAAATATCTTCGACATATTCAGACTGCTTCTCATTCAGATCACCGAACATGCGTTTCCTCAGTATCCCTGAAAACCCGATGATGGCATTCAGAGGCGTCCGTAACTCGTGGCTCGCACTGGCAAGGAACTCGGACTTATGGCGGCTGGCCGCCTCGAGCTGCTGATAGAGGCCCCTTAACTCGATATTCATGCAGTTAAGGTTATCGGCCAGGGTCCCGAGTTCGTCCCTGTTTGGAACTTCGACACTTCTGGAAAAATCACCCGAGGCGATCTGTCTGAGCCGCTCATCCATGAGCATAACCGGCCCCATCAGCGATGAAGAGACCGCGTACCCGAGCAGGACCGCCAAGCCGATGCTCCCGACGGCAAAGCCGATGACCACCCAGCGGGATGTCAGGTATGCCTGGTTGCTCTCGTCGATCTTTGTCTCCATGGCGGCCTCGGCCCTGTTCACCATCTCATTGGTGAGCCGCTCGATGCTGTCGGCCAGCGGGGTCGTCCCGGTCATCCGGAGTTCCCTTGCCCTGGCGAATTCACGTTTCCGGGTAAGCTCCACGATCTTCGTTATCACCTCGACCAATTGCTCATGTTCTTGTCCGATCTTCTTATAAAGCTCTACCTCGTCTTTTGTTACGAACTGGAGCCGTTCAAGGTCGTACCTGAACTCATGCAACTGACGGAGGGCGCTTTCAAGCATCCGGTCCTCCGGAGATAGGAGCGCGCTGGTGATGCTGTAGAGCTGAGTGGTCGTATTGTGCTGGAGCTGACGGAACGCGGCAACCTTGCGCCGGAGCTTGGCGACGTCCTCAGAACGGCGGTTAACGCCGCCGAGGACCTGAAGGACAACGATGCCGAATATGATCAGCAGCGCCACGATGGCGAAAAAGGCCCCGATCAGCTTGGTATGGACCGTGAAAGGCGCTCTTGCCACAAGCCGGGGCAGCCAAACCTTCATGTCAGCATCCTGTAAAGATCAGTTCATGCACGATCTCGGGGTCACTTACCACGCGGTTACCCCGAATTCCTTTTTCAACTCTTTGATGAAGCGCCAGTCAGCGTGCTGGTCAATGAACTGCTGGGGATTGGCCTTCATCATTCCCGTCTCTCTCATGCGCAGGGCGTAAAAGCGGATCGTGTCTTCGGGATTGTAGTCCCTCCACCTGGCATAGGGGATCTCCTTGAGAGTCTGGAGCATGTATTTCTCATCCTTCTGCTTCACGATCTTTCTCGCCAGCAGCTCGCGCAAAGCCATCGCAGGCTCACGGGAAGTCAGGTCAATCGCCTTAAGAATGGCCCGAACGGCCCGCTTCGTGGCGATCGGGTTGTTCTTTATGAAATCGCCATGCCCGCCCATCATGCAGCAGAAGTACTGAGACCACGGTTTGTCAACGTTGGTATCGATCAGGAGACGACCGATGCCTTTGGCCATAAGCTCCTGAGGACCTGGCGGGAAGGACATTATAGCATCGATCTTTCCCTCGCGGAACATATCCATTGCCTCATCCTTTTTTACCCAGACGTATTTGATGTCCTTTCGCGGATCAAGGCCCACATAAGCCACAAGGGCTGAGAAAAAGAGATGCGGACCTCCATACTCAAGCGTCCCGGCCCAGACGGTCTTTCCCTTGAGGTCACGGACCGAACGCACCCGGTCACTCCCGATCAGTGCATAGCACCCCACATGGAACCCTGAGAGGAATTTATGGGGGGAATTTTCCTTTTCTATATGATACATATCCACTACAGAAAACCCGCAGCTCAGGTCTATAAGACCTTTCTTGTACGCATCGGGAAGTTCGGTCGTCGGCACCGCGACATAACGAACATCCGTGAAGCCTTCTTCGCGCAGGAACGGTTCAGCCAGATAGAACGGCGCCCAGCATGCCGGGTCCCAATACCGCAGCCGCACAGTTTTTGTTTCAGGCGGCGGTTCCACAGCAGTCATGCCAGGGCCGGGCCGCAAGCCGATCATAGCTGCTGTTCCGGCAAGCGCAAGCCCTCCAAGAAATTCCCTCCGGCTCCAGCCGTTGGCCTTTTGGTTACTCATAGTGATCTTCCCTCCTTACGTGAAAATAATGAAGAAACCGAACGTGACAGGAAGTCTAACCATCCGGCAAGTCGACCATCTTCGATAAGCCCCCAGGATTTGCGTCTCCCTCTCGCTAACGGTCTGGCTTTATCGGGATCGTTTTTTCTTTCTGATACTAGCAGTTAAATCCCGACCTGTCAACTTCAAGTTCCCTTGATGAAGCAGCCACATAACTACATATTTACGCTCAGAATCGCTGATTATTCCCTTTTCGAGACCTATTGGCTGTGCTATGATGATTTCTATGACGGGGAGGAGACATGATCTCATGCTTTCAACTCTCATTCTCAACGCAGAGAAATTGATATAAGCACAAAGGAGGAATTCATGAGCTCGATCGAAACTGCATTGAAGATGGAACAGGAGGCGGTTGATTTTTACAGGAAATGCGCTGAAAAGACGACAAATCCTCTGGGTAAAAAGATGTTTCAGGGCATCATGGAGGATGAGCAATACCACATCGCCTGCGCGCTGAACCTGCAGAAGGGCAGGAAGGTGATGCCGGCAAAGGGCATGCCGCTTGAAGAGATGGAGAAGCTCTTTGAGCAGCATAAGAAGGAGATGCTGGGGCAGGTCTCATCGACTTCCGACGACCTTGAGGCCCTGACAGTTGCCATGGGCATGGAAAAGGAATCGGTAGAGTTTTATAAAAATGCCGCAGAGCAGGCAGCCTCTCCTGAGGAAAAGGTTTTATTCGACTGTCTGATAAAGGACGAGGAAGAGCATTTCCGCATCTTCCAGAACACGCACTCGTTGCTCTCTGATCCCGGCAACTGGTTCATGAGGGAGGAACAGGGTATCGTTGAGGGATAGGGGAGTCCATTAAACTTACACGTGATAAGCCATGAAAGTTAAGATTATCTTCTTTTCACAAACGAAAAATACACGGCAAATCGCGCAGGCGATAGCTGAGGGAATATCCAACAGGGGTGCGGAGGTTGATTTGGTGGACTGGCTTGCAATTAAAGACGAGCCACCTGAGAAGATACTCGGCAACTGCGACCTGCTCGGCATAGGCACCCCGGTATTTTTCTATCAGCTCCCCTTCTGCATAAGGGACTGGCTCAGGAAATTCCCTTCTGTCAGCGAAAGACCCTACTTTCTTTTTGCGACCTATGCGGTTGTTGTCGGCACAACGTTCAGAGACACTGATAATATGCTGAGAAAAAAAGGCTGGCAGCTGCTCGACTATGCCGCGTTTCTCGGGTTCGGTTCATATCAGGCGTATCTGCCGTGGCCGCGCCTTTCCGTTCAGTTTCCTGATGCTTACGAGGAGACGAAGGCAAGACAGTTCGGCGAATTTCAGGTGATCAAACATGTCTGCTTTCGAAACGGGAAACGCAACTTCCTGGCGAGACCTGCAAAGGCGCCGTTGTCCTGGAGAAGGAAGAAGATGTTCCTGCCCAAGTGGATGGTCAACAGGATTCATCCTGCGTTTGTTCTTGATACTGATAAATGCATAGGGTGTGGGACCTGCGCACAGTGTTGTCCGGACAGTGCGATAACTATGGTTGATAACAGGCCGGTGTTCAGCGGAAATTGTTCCCGCTGCTATCTCTGCGAAAAGAACTGCAGCCAGAACGCAATTATGCCGGATTGGAACAGCTTCAGAAAGTATGTAGTCAGGTTATATGAGGAGTATCCGGATTATCTGAAATATTCAGAGGAGCTCCGGGATTTATACACAAAGCATCCAAACCATAGATGAACGGTATGGTTTGCCCGGCCAGACTATCCAGACTCCTGCCGGCATCCTGTGTCTTTCTGGCTTCCCGAGCAAGTCAGGGAATGACGTCTCTCTTATGATGATCTTCCTGGTATCTTTCAATTCTCAGAGAGATTAGGCGGTCTTTACAACGAGCGTTGCGCATTCCGCCGTGCCTATGACGCGCTCGGCCACGCTGCCGAGAAGCAGCCGGTCAATGCCTGTCCTTCCGTGGCTGCCGACTACGATGAGGTCAGCCTTCTTCTCCTTTGCTGTATACGCTATTACATCTGCCGGGCTGCCTGCATATATAAGGGCGGAGGTCTTTACCTGTTTCTTATCCGCAAGCTCCCGGACTAATTTTATGCTGTTTTCTGCTGCTGACATCTCCTTTGCGGCAATCATATCCTTCTGCATATTGGAGCTTACGATGTCCAGAGGTGCCGATGACTCAGCATGCACTGCTGCTACGACAATAAGATCTGCACCGCAGCTTTTGGCCAGGTCTATAGCCTCTTTTGCAGCAGCCTCGCTGTATTTCGAGCCATCGGTTGCAACAAGGATGGACCGGCAGGTCAGGGCTGCGTTGCGGGGAACAACCAGGACATTGCATGGCGCATGGCCGATGGTCCTTTTAGTGACGCTTCCCATTAAAAGACGCTTGAGCCCGGTTCTTCCGCGCCTGCCCATTACGATAAGGTCGGCCTTGCGCTCAGATGCCTCTTCAGCTATCGAGAGATAGGGATTCTCGCTCCTTGTGACAAAGCCGACGCAACTGACGCCTTCTTTTTCAGCACGACCCTTTAAGGCGCGCACATGCCCGGCAGCCTCTTCTTCCATCTTTTCAAGCAGGTCAGGTGCAAGTGCATCAAACTCCGCGTTGAAGTCAATAACAGAGAGCGCGGTTATCTTTGCCCCGTTTTTTTTCGCGAGACCTATGCCTTCACGTATAGCCCCTTCGCTGTATTCTGATCCGTCTGTGCATATGATGATATGAGAAATCATGGCTTAGCCCTCCCTGAATTTAGTCACATTATAGCAAAAAAAAGCCCTGCAGGGCAGGGCTTCCATAAACAACGGGCTTAGTATTTATCTCAGCTCGGGACAACCAATACCTTGCAGTGAGCATGAGTAATGACCTTCGCAGTCACGCTTCCCATCAAAAGCTTCTTTAGTCCCTTTTTCTTTCCATGCTTTCCCATGACAATCATGTCTGCCTTGAGCCTTTCAGCCTCTTCTAAAATAAAATGTGCGGGATCTTCACCCCGATGGACTATAGTGGTGCAGGAGACCTTTTCTCTTTCTGCGCACTTGCCGGCTGCATCGAGGAACATCCTTGCCTCTTCATCCGCCTTTTCCACGACCAGAGGAGCAAGAGCCTCATATTCGGGATTCACCTCGACCACGGACATGACATACAGCATCGTGCCGCATGACTTCGCCAGATTGATCGCTTCGTGCAGCGCTTTTTCGCTGTATATGGAGCCGTCTGTGGCTACAATAATATTCTTGAGACCGGTTATCGGGCATGTATCCGCCATCTTAGTGACCTCCTCCCTTCAGAATACCTGAGGCTGCAAGGACCAGGACCAGGACTTCGACAATAGCCAAAATGCCGTAAACAGTGTCCTTCTTTCTGAAAAGGATCGGGATGATCCTTATATAACAGAAGATGGTAACTGCAGAGAGGAATGCTATACCGATGAAGTTCAGAAAATCGCCTTTGCCGAGCTGATAGAGCCAGGACCATCCGGCATGAATGTCCGTAGCCTTGAGGTAGTCCTTCACCGACATGGACCAGTACTGCGGCAGGTCGCCGACAGGTATATGGGGTGTCAGGACGCCCAGCATATAGATTGCGAATGAGATTACAAGCATGAGCAGACCGAGCTTCATGCCGCTGTCGAGAAGTTTTGCGTATGCCAGCTGTTCTTCTGTTGCCTTTACTTTGTCACTCATATTGCCTCCTTAATTCCAGATTTCAAGACCTTTGAGCAGAGCTCTAAGTCCTGCGAAGAGCAGAAGTCCGATGACCATATAGCGGATAGCTGCAGGTTTTGTCTTTGCAAGGATCTTCACGCCCACAATGGAGCCGAGCATGATTCCGATTATCGAGGGCACGACCATCATCGGCAGCACAGCCCCGTTGTTGACATAGATCCATGCAGCTGAAGTATCAGTGATCGAAAGAAGGAACTTGCTGGTTGCAACCGAGACCTTCAAGGGGGCGCCCATCATGAGGTTCAATACAGGTACATTGGCCCATCCTGCGCCGAGGCCGAACATGCCTGCCATTACGCCGATGATAATGAATGTTGCCAGGCCCTGAGGCGTTCTGTGGATCTTCCAGTTGATGTTTTCGCCGAGAGAAGGCTCATAATAGACGCCGCTGATTCTGAGGGCTGAAGACAGATTATCTGCCTGCTTCACATCCGGGTACTCCGACTTTTTTGCCATGAGCATGATAGCGACGATTCCGAGGATAGTGCCTCCCAGTGCAATGTTCACAACCTTGGCAGGCAGGGCAAGTCCGAGCATGGCTCCGACAATGGCGCAGGACGATGCGATGAGCGCAACCGGAATGGCGAGCCTCAGGTCAGCCATTCCTTTTTTCAGAAGACCTGGGCCTGCTGCAAGCGCTCCTGCGAGGGCAACGAGAAGACCGGCTCCCCTGACAAAGTCGATATGGAACGGGAAAAAGCCGCCTATGATCGGGACAAAGAGAACGCCTCCCCCGACTCCCCCGAGAACTGCGACGATTCCAAGAACGAATGTTACAACAAAGAGCAAGAGAGGCCAGCCCCACCAGGGCATGGATGACTGAGTTACTACCGGCGCTGCCGCTGCAGGCTCAGTCGATGCCCAGGCAGTAATCGCTATCACGAAAAGACCTGTAATTACAAGCAGTAATAGCGCTAATCTAAAGTTCTGCTTTAACATAAAACCTTCCTCCTTTTTAAGATTATTTATCTGATTCTTTCGAACTCTGTCTGAAATTTATATCTATCGCTTCTTCCTAGAAATCTCGTATAGCCAACAGGCGTATTGTCAGGACTGATCAGAAGTCTGTGCACTGCCAGGGCATGCACACCCTCGTCAAGTTCAAGGTGTCTTGCAGACTCTCCCCAGACCTGCGATACCTCGATAGTCTGTATGACCTTAAAGATCTTCTTTATGCCCTTTTCCTGAAGTATTGAGTAGAGAGAGTTTTTTGAAAAATCAATGTGTTCTATATCGGGCAGGATGGAGTAAATAATGAACGATTCGTCGAGATAGGCAGGTTTTTCACTGACCATCCTCCTGCAGAGCACATGGTAGAGCCTTTCTTCTGTTCGAAGGTAGGCTCTGATGTCCTGGGTGGGTTCTGTTAAACCCGTATACAGGACTTCTTTCTCGAATTTCACCTCCTCTCCAAACATCTCGGCTGTGAGTCTTGTCTTCATGGCAAGGCCGATGACGGGCAGGACGCTTGTCACGTAGGTACCCTTGCCCTGAATTTTCATTAAATAACCGTCAGTTACAAGATTATTGATGGCCTGTCTGACTGTTATCTTGCTGACAATGAAGGTCTTGCATAATACTTCTTCGGAGGGAATTCTCTCGTTCAGATTCCATCTGCCTGAGGCGATCTCATCTAGAAATATCCTTGTGAGTTGGATATAGAGCTTCTCCTGATTGAACCTGTCAACTGTTTTACTTTGCAATGCATGTGTTTCAGATTGCATCATGTTGATATAATATTATAATGACATGATGATGTCAAGGCGAATATGGCCTTGTCATTAAATGTTCGTATTTTGGAGGTTTGCAGCCGAAGAATATAGCAGATTGGTCGCGACTATCTACCGCGACGAAACAAAGATGGGGTTTTAATTGTTGATGTTCCTTCTGACTGTCACCGCGCAACTTCTATGAAGCAAATTGTTCTTGTTTCATATTGGCATAACGTATTATCATTAACAAGTTTTATATGGGGGAACGATTTAGCAGTGCTAATGTAATATTCTTTGACAAGAAACCTGCCTCTGAGACGCCATGGACAAAGAAGCTTTGGATATATGACTTAAGGACAAACAAGGACTTCACTCTCAAAACCAACCCCTTAAAGCGTGAAGACCTCGACGAGTTTGTTAAGTGCTATTTTGGTCTTAACGATGAAGGGGAAAATCCCCCCTCTGTCCGCCCTTTGTCAAAGGGGGGAAGTTTTGGGAGGCAGCACAGAAAGGCTACCTGGTCAGAGAAGAATCCCGAAGGCCGCTGGCGGTCATTCGACTACGATGAGCTTATCAATCGCGACAAGGCGAGCCTCGACATCTTTTGGCTGAAAGATTTCGCGGTCCGTGGCAATGAAGTCTGGCTGGATTATGACTCTCGATATCATCCATGCAGGCTTGAAAACAATCTTCTCATCTTTGATCTTGGAGAAGAGTTGGGGAATGTCAAAAATAAGGTAATCAGCATCGAAGAAAACCGTCTGGTCCTGGAACATCTGGGGAGCAGGAAAAGAACAACTTACATTCGTGCCGAGAAATAGCCGAAGACTTATTGACCCGGTATTCGAATATCTTTGGCTGTTTCTTATGGGTTGACCCCTATCTTCCTCCTTTGTAGGCATTGCCTCTTTCTTTACGAATTATAGACTTTTTCGGCAGCATTTCTGTTGCGTCCCTTCAAATCCCATAACTTGCCGATTTGCCGTTCCAAAAATCTTTATCCGGACCCCATAAATGTCTGTTTCTCTGCCTGTTTTGTGTTATATTTTTAGGATAGCGAATTGATTTTAAATCAAATTATTGCAAGGACGTGTATATGCCATTTTATAAAAAGATCCGTTTCTGGCTTTTGGGCCTGCTGATCCTTCTGGCCGGTTTTCTGTACCTTAAGAGCTCACTCAGCAAAATTGACGTTCAGGCATACGAGGCAGGGAAGAAGGACCTGATCATATCAGTGACAGCTACCTCAACCGGAACCATAAAGGCGGATCAGGAGGAGAAGCTGACTGTCCAGAGGACAGGACGGATATCCAGACTCCTTGTTGAAGAAGGAAGCTCTGTGGAAAAGGGTTCGCTGGTTGCTGAACTTGACCAGGATGAGGTTCGGCAGCGGCTTGCCGTGGCCAACGCAGCGCTTCAAAGGAATAGGGCAAATCTGGAGGCGCTCAGACTGAATCTCCTTTCTCTCAGGACTGATGTCGAGGTCAATATCAGCAAGACCTCCTCGGTCCTTGGCGAGGCTGAGGCGCGGTTTATCAGCTTCAGCGATCTGAAGGGAAAGGGATATCTCTCACGGATAGAATATGACGCTATCAAAAGGGAATATGATATTGCCAGGGCTAACTACGCCTCAGCTGTTGCAGCAAAAGACCAGATCAGGTCAAAGGAAGAAGAGATCAGGGCGCTTCAGGCAGCGGTTAGGCAGTCAGAAGGCGAATATGCGCTTGCGCAAATAGCCTATGATTACTCATTTATCAAAGCGCCCTTTGCAGGGGTCGTCACGGCGCGGCCTGTAAAAGTGGGTGACACGCCGGTGATCGGCGGCCTCATCGCCTCTGTGGTTTCTCCTGAATCACTTTATATAGAGGCCTTCATCGATGAGGCCGACGTAGCCAAGGTGTCTGTGGGTCAGGCGGTCAACGTCTCCATGGACGCCTATCCGGGAAAGACATACAGGGGTGAGGTATTCCTGATCTCTCCGGTTGTTCTCGGCGGCAAACAGGAGGCCAGGACATTCGAGGTCAGGGTGAGGTTGACCGACAAGGATCTGGTTATAAAGCCCGGGATGTCTGCAGATGTCGAGGTTGTCGTTGACAGGGCCAGGGACGTGCTCATTGTACCGTCACAGGCTATTGTTGAGAACAATAACGAGAAGTTCGTATATGTGGTAAGGGGTGGACGCGCTGTCAAGACAAAGGTCAGGTCCGGCCTCTTCAACTGGAGTTTTGTGGAGATCACAGAAGGGATAAGAGAAGGTGACAGTATTGTCATAACCCCTGATTCAGCCGGACTTGTTGACAGGGCAAGGGTCAGGGTCACAAAGACCGATAGATGATCGATCTAAAACAGATCAGGAGGTCCTATGTACTGCCGAAAATCACGGTTGAGGTTCTTAAAGGCATTGATCTTGAGGTCTCAAATGGTGACTTCGTCGCAATTATGGGGCCTTCAGGATCAGGCAAGTCGACCCTGCTGCATATTATCGGGTGCCTTGACAGGCCGACGTCGGGCAATTATCGGCTCGATGGTGTTGACGTCTCGACAAAGTCGGACAACGAACTGGCGGGGATCAGGAACCGGCATATCGGTTTTGTTTTTCAGAGCTTCAATCTCCTGCCGAGGTTTTCCGCCTGGAAGAATGTGGAACTTCCTCTTCTGTATGGCGGCACCGAACCTAAACAGAGGAGGATCAGGGCTCTGGATATACTGAACAAAATAGGGCTTGGCGAAAGGGCTGAGCATAAGCCCAACGAACTCTCCGGGGGTGAACAGCAGAGGGTTGCAATCGCGCGTGCGCTTGTCAATAACCCGTCGCTGCTGCTGGCGGACGAGCCCACCGGCAATCTCGACAGCCGGTCGGGAAACGAGATCATGGGAATATTTGAGCGGCTTAACAGCGAAGGGGTAACGATCATCCTTGTCACGCATGAGAAGGATATAGCGGCCCGCGCAAAAAGGATAATAACCATAAAGGACGGAGTCTGCTTCAGTGGATGTTATTGAGACCCTGAGGTTATCAAGAGATGCCCTGATGAGCAACAGGATGAGGTCGCTCCTCACCATGCTGGGAGTCATCATCGGAGTTGCGTCGGTCATCATGCTCGTATCCATCGGCGAAGGAGCCCGGACCTATATCCACCGGGAACTGGGAAACCTCGGTACGAACATACTTATCATTGTTCCTGGGAAGACCTCTACCAAGGGAGGCTTCCATCCTCCTTCAGCGAGCACTATAAGGAAGCTTGTCTATGACGACGCGGTTATCCTGAAGAAGCGCTCACAGTATATTGCTGATGCAGTGCCGCTTATACTGGGCTCCTCCAAGGTCAAATATCAGAACCAGAGCAGGGACAACAATGTCGTCGGCGTGATCGAGTCCTACTTCGACATCAGGAATCTTGCGGTGGAATCCGGAAGGTTCATAAACGCCTCTGACGTGGATTCCAAGAGGAAGGTCTGTGTTCTGGGACGGACCGTAAAGAAAGGGTTGTTCGGGGACAAGAGCGCCCTTGGCGCCGTGATCAGCATTGGAGACAGCAAATACAGGGTCATAGGCGTTATGGAGAAGAAAGGCGTCACTCTGGGCATTGATTTCGACGATATTGTCTTTATACCGACGACCGCAGCCCAGGAGCTTTTCGATACGAACAGCCTCTTTAATATTACGGTTAAGGTCAAAGGTTCCGCTGATGTCAGTGCCGCGATCGAGGATATCAGGCATATTCTTATGAAGAGGCACGCAGGCCGCGAAGATTTTACGGTCATGAGCCAGGACGAGATGCTCGGCGTTATGAACAAGGTCCTCAACATAATGACCGCTGTGCTTGCGGGCATAGCCGCCATATCCCTTGTTGTAGGCGGCATAGGCATAATGAATATCATGCTCGTCTCCGTGAGGGAGAGGACTCGTGAGATAGGGATAAGAAAGGCGCTGGGCGCCAAAAATCGCGATATTCTTATTCAGTTTCTCGCCGAGGCCCTGACCCTGAGCATGATAGGCGGACTGGCCGGTGTCCTGATCGGCGCGTCAGCATCGTTGGGGCTGCCTTATTTCCTGAAGTTCCTCCCTACCCAGATATCGTGGTGGTCCATAATGCTTGCCTTTTTCTTTTCTGCGTCTGTCGGCATCTTCTTCGGGGTCTATCCTGCGAGAAAGGCCTCTTTGTATGATCCCATTGTAGCCCTCAGATATGAGTAATGACCTGCTCAATGAGATAGCGCAATGGTTCGGGCAGGGTCATGGGGGCCGCACCCTTACTCAGAAATATACCGCAAAGATCGACTCGGTGCTCAGGGATATCTTTAATGAGGTCGTAAATGGAGGCTCTTCAGGGGGTTCAGCAAAAGATGACGCGCGGAAACCGGATAACCGGAATCTCGTCCTCATCGCTACAGGGGGATACGGACGTGAGGAGCTCTGCCCCTTCTCCGACATAGATATCATGTTCTTCGCTCCTGACCGCTCTGATACAAAGGCGGCAGAGGATATGCTTTACAGGCTATGGGATACAGGACTGGACATCAGCCATTCGTTCAGGACAGCCAGGGAATGCATTGAGGAGGCATTCAGGGATATACGGACCAGGACTTCCCTGCTGGAGGCGCGGTATA
>JACRHE010000203.1 GCA_016217695.1 Nitrospirota bacterium
CTGTGGCCATTATCATCTCATTTATATGCATGCATTATCTCGGAGTCACTTCCAACATCATGAGCCTTGGCGGCATAGCCATCGCGATCGGGGCTATGGTGGATGCGTCGATTATCATGGTTGAGAACGCCCATAAGAAACTTGAGGAGTGGGAAGAGGAGGGAAGACCCGGCAACCGCACGGATGTCATTATCGGGGCGGCCAAGGAGGTCGGCCCGTCCCTGTTTTTTTCACTCCTTGTCATAACCGTCGGCTTCCTCCCTGTCTTTACCCTCCAGGCCCAGGCAGGAAGGCTGTTTAAGCCCCTGGCCTTTACAAAGACCTTTGCGATGCTCTTTGCATCTTTCCTGGCCGTGACCCTGACACCTGTGCTGATGACCCTTTTTATCAGGGGAAAGATCAGGCCTGAAGACAAAAACCCGATAGTCATTTTTGTGAACAGGCTTTATAAGCCGAGGGTGAGGTTTTCCCTGAAATATAAATGGACCGTTGTAATTGTCGCTGTCATTATCATGATCCTTACGGTCTATCCGTATTCAAAACTCGGGACTGAATTCATGCCCCCGCTTTATGAAGGTACACTTTTTTATATGCCGGTGACTGTCCCTGCATTGGCCGTGTCTGAGGCCTCCAGGCTGCTGCAGCTGCAGGACAGGCTTTTAAAGACTATCCCTGAGGTTGCGCAGGTCTTCGGAAAGTCGGGACGCGCAGAGACGGCAACGGACCCGGCGCCTGTTGAGATGTTCGAGACGGTCATAAATCTCAAGCCTGAGTCCCAATGGCGCAAGGATATGGATGTGGAGAAGCTGAAGAACGAGATGAACGACGTGCTCGCCATCCCCGGCGTTGCCAATTCATTTACAATGCCTATCAAGGCAAGGATCGATATGCTGGCCACAGGCATCCGAACACCTGTAGGGGTGAAGGTGATGGGGCCAAAGCTCGAAGTGATAGAAAAGGTGGCGCTGGATGTGGAAAAGGCGGTTAAGGATATACCGGGCACAAGAAGCGCCTATGCTGAAAGGCTGTCGACCGGCTATTTTCTTGATATCAGGCCGCGGCGGGAGGAGATTGCCAGATACGGACTTTCGATGGATGACGTGCAGGCTGTTGTTGCCAGCGCGCTCGGAGGCATGAACCTCACGATAACGGTCGAGGGCCGCGAGAGATATCCTGTGAATGTGAGATATGCGAGGGAACTGAGAAACGACATGGAGAAGATAAAGAGGATACTTGTGCCTGTGAGCCTTGCCGGTGAGGCAGCCATGTCCGGTCTCCAGTCCGTTAAGCCCAATCCCCAGGCCTATGTCCCTCTGGGACAGATCGCTGATGTAGAGGTCGTGAAAGGCCCGACAGTGATCAAGAGCGAGGAGGGTCTCCTCTCTGCATATGTATATGTGGATTTTTCAGGGCGTGATGTGGGCGGCTATGTCGAGGAGGCCAAGAAACGGGTCTCGTCTGCTGTGAAGCTTCCAGAAGGCTACCGCCTGCAGTGGAGCGGAGAATATGAATATCTCGTAAAGACCCATGAGCGCCTGAAGGTGGTTATCCCGCTTACGGGGCTGATCATTTTTGTGCTGCTTTATCTGAATACAAAGTCGGTGACAAAGACGATTATCGTGCTCCTGGCTGTTCCCTTTTCGCTTGTCGGGTCATTCTGGTTCCTCTATTACCTCGGGTACAATCTGAGCATCGCGGTCTGGGTAGGGATGATAGCCCTTGCAGGCCTTGACGCAGAGACAGGCGTTGTCATGCTTCTGTACCTCGATCTGGCTTACGACAAGTGGAAGAAGGAAGGCAGGATGAACACAGTTGAAGACCTGAAGGATTCGATCATGTACGGCGCTGTCAAGAGGATACGTCCGAAGCTCATGACGGTCGGAGTCATCCTTGCAGGCCTTATCCCGATCATGTTCAGCTCAGGCGCAGGCTCTGACGTGATGAAGCGGATAGCCGCCCCGATGATCGGAGGAGTTGTCACCTCAGAGATCCTTGAGCTGACCATATATCCCGCGATCTATCTTATCTGGAAGGGCAGAAGGTTCAAAAAGGACATAAATCAGAACCAAGACGTAATCCCTGAACCTATAAAACGCAGTTAGCCCCGATTATTCATGACACAGCGATTATTTCACGGCCACTGCCTCAAAAATTTTTTGTAAGCTCCGGTTATCGAAATCTTTATGCACCCTTATCGCGTTGTTAGCGCAGGATTTCAGTTATAATCAGTCATGTCTGAAAAACTGATAGTTATAGGCGCCGGGCTTGCAGGCTCAGAGGCCGCGTGGCAGGCTGCAAAAAGAGGAATAAAGGTCCTGCTCTATGAGATGAGGCCTGAAAAGCTGACCGAGGCCCACAGGACAGGGCTGCTCGGCGAGCTTGTCTGCTCCAATTCACTGCGCTCAAGTGACGTCTCAAGCGGACCCGGCCTTCTAAAAAAAGAGCTCTCCATGGCAGGATCTCTCATCATGGAGGCCTCAGGGGTCTCGCTTGTGCCTGCAGGATCCGCCCTTGCCGTGGACCGGGACCTCTTCGCAAAATATATCACCGGCAGACTTTCTGAAGATCCGAATGTCGAGATAATTCGTCAGGAGTGCACAGGACTGCCCGACGCAACTGCCATCCTTGCCACTGGTCCGCTGACCTCTGAGCCCATGACCAGGGCACTTTCTGACCTGATAGGCGGTGACTACCTTTACTTCTATGATGCGATAGCCCCTATCATCGATGCCGAATCTATTGATTACGACAAGGTATACCGGGCGTCCAGATATGGCAAAGGAGGCGACGATTATCTCAACTGCCCCATGACAAAGGAAGAGTACGAGGCCTTTTATAATGCGCTTATGGAGGCGGACAGGGTCACGCCCCGCGGTTTTGAACAGCAGAGGGTATTTGAAGGCTGCATGCCTATAGAGGTGATGGCGAGCCGGGGTGTAGATACCCCGAGATTCGGGCCTATGAAGCCTGTCGGCCTGCCTGACCCCAGGACAGGTAAAGAGCCGTACGCGGTGCTTCAGCTCAGGGCCGAGAACAGGGATTTTACGGCCTATAACATGGTGGGATTTCAGACAAGGCTGAAATGGCCGGAACAGAAAAGGGTATTTTCGATGATCCCCGGACTCGAACATGCCGAGTTTCTGAGATATGGCAGCCTTCACCGCAATACCTTTATCAATTCTCCTCTTTTCCTCAACAGGGACCTGACCCTTAAAAAGAAGACCAATATCTTTATCGCAGGCCAGGTCTCCGGAGTCGAGGGATATATCGAGTCTACTGCAATGGGACTCATCGCAGGCATCAACGCCTCTTTTGCATTAAAGGGGATGTCCGCGATCGAGGTACCATCGACAACATCTCATGGTGCGCTGATAAGACATATCACGGAGTCTGAGAGTAAACACTTCCAGCCGAGCAACATAAACTTCGGCTTATTTCCGGTAACTGAAGAGACGCTGAAGATAAGGGACAAGAAAAAGAAGAGGCAGGTAATTGCCGAAAGGGCGATCAAAGACTGGGATGAGTATCTGAAGAAGATAAATGGGTCATGAAAGAACATATAGAGAAATTCCTGCGGTATCTTGAGATCCAGAAGGATGCCTCACGGCATACGCTCAGGGCATACGGGAAAGACCTTGAGGAGTTCTCTGCCTTTGTCAAAAAAAGACCCGAAGATATTGAGATGATCGATGTAAGGGGATTTGTCGCGCAGCAGATCAAAAACGGCCTGAGCAAGACAACAGCCGGGCGGAGGCTGGCATCCGTTCGGTCCTTTCTGAGATTTCTTTACAGGGAGGGGTATATAAAGTCAAACCCTGCCAGGCTGGTGACCACTCCGAAGACCTCGAAGCTCCTTCCTAAATTCCTGTCGGTAGATGACATGTTCTCGCTCATAGAAAAACCTGAGGGAATAGGCCTCATGCCTGTCAGGGACAGGGCAATCCTCGAACTCTTTTACTCAAGCGGTTTGAGGGTGAGCGAATTGGCAGGTCTTAATATCGAGGACATCAATACGAGGGAAGGTCTTGTAAAGGTCATGGGAAAGGGAAAGAAGGAGCGCCTCCTGCCAATAGGGTCAAAGGCACTGGATGCGATAAGATCGTATCTTGTTGAAAGGATTCTTCTGAAGAAGAAGAGTTCGGCGCTTTTTCTCAACAGGAGCGGGACAAGACTTACTGACCGCGGGGTCAGGAGGATCGTGGTCAAGTATGCGAAGCTGATCGGCATAAACGGCAGCATAGGCCCCCATACGTTGAGGCACACCTTTGCATCCCATCTGCTTCAGTCAGGGGCTGACCTGCGCGTGATCCAGGAGCTTCTGGGCCATGCCTCCCTGTCGACGACCCAAAAATACACACATCTGGATATAACACACCTTATGGATATCTACGATAAGGCACATCCGCTTTCCGATGAACACAGGAAAGACGAATAATGACAGTCTGTGCCGCCTTCCTGTAAAATACTGAAATATTGAATATCTGATAAGGAGATGTCATGTTTCATGCAACTACTATACTCTGCGTAAGGCGAAACGGCGCCGTAGCCATAGGCGGTGACGGCCAGGTCACGATGGGCAATACCGTGCTGAAGCACAACGCCAGGAAGATAAGGAAGATGTACGGCGACAGGGTCATAGCCGGCTTTGCAGGAGCGACAGCTGACGCCTTTACCCTCTTTGAGAAGTTCGAGGGAAAGCTGGAGGCCTACCGGGGCAATCTCACAAGGGCTGCGGTGGAACTCGCAAAGGACTGGAGGACGGACAAGATTCTGAGGAGGCTTGAGGCGCTTCTTGTCATAGCAGACAAGGAGCATATCCTGATTATCTCCGGCACCGGGGACGTCATAGAGCCTGAGGAAGGGATTGCTGCGATAGGCTCGGGAGGGCCTTTTGCCCAGGCAGCGGCAAGGGCTCTTTATGACAATACCGGCCTTACGGCAAGGGAGATCATAGAAAAGGCGATGAAGATTGCGTCTGAGATCTGCATCTACACCAATGAAAATATATCGATAGAGGAGCTCTCATAGATGGATACCCTTACCCCACGGAAGATCGTAGAAGAGCTGGACAGGTTTATCATCGGCCAGAACAAGGCAAAGAAGGCGGTGGCGATCGCTTTAAGAAACAGGTGGAGGAGGCAGAAACTCTCCCCTGACCTTAAGGACGAGGTCCTCCCGAAGAATATAATAATGATCGGCCCTACGGGAGTCGGCAAGACAGAGATCGCCAGGAGACTCTCGAAACTGGCCAATGCGCCGTTTCTGAAGATCGAGGCGTCCAAATTCACGGAGGTCGGATATGTCGGCAGGGATGTAGAATCCATGATACGTGACCTCACCGAGATATCCGTCAACATGGTCAAGTCAGAGCATCTTGAAATGATACGGGAAAAGGCGAAACTTCTTGCAGAAGAAAGGCTTCTTGACCTTCTTCTTCCGCAGCCGCGCGGCTTCAGGGCTGTTGAGGCCGAGGATCAGGAAAGGGAACAGGAGAAGCACCAGGAGACCAGGGAACGGTTGAAGGAACAGCTGCGGAGCGGCAGGCTCGATTCCCGGTATGTCGACATCGAGGTTAGGGAAAAGACGATGCCCTTCGGCATAGTCTCGAATGTAGGCCTTGAGGAGATCGAGATAAACCTGAAATCGATGCTCGGCAACCTCATGCCCGAGAAGGCGAAGAGGAAAAAGGTCAAGATTCCCGAGGCGCTTGTGATACTCGAACAGGAAGAATCGAACAAGCTCATCGATATGGACAAGATCACCCAGGAAGCGGTAGAAAAGGTCGAACAGACCGGGATAGTGTTCCTAGACGAGATAGATAAGATTGCCAGCAAGGGGAGCGGTCACGGCCCGGATGTTTCGAGGGAAGGAGTTCAGCGTGACCTGCTGCCCATTGTCGAGGGTTCTACGGTTACCACAAAGTATGGTCCGGTCAGGACCGAGCATGTCCTTTTTATCGCTGCAGGCGCCTTTCATATCGCCAAGCCCTCTGACCTTATACCTGAACTGCAGGGCAGGTTTCCGATACGGGTGGAACTCGAGGCCCTCGGCAAGGAGGATTTCGTCAGGATCCTCACCGAACCGCGCAATGCCCTTGTCAAACAGTATACCGCCCTGCTTGGGACCGAGGAGGTGACGATCGATTTTTCCCAGGATTCGATAGATGAGATAGCGGAGATAGCTGCTATCGTCAATGACAAGACCGAGAATATCGGCGCCAGGAGGCTTCAGACAATACTCGAAAAGCTTCTGGAGGACATATCCTTTGAGGCCCCCGAGAAAAAAGGAGCCAGCCTGAAGATCGACAGGGGGTATGTGAGAGACAAGCTTGGCGATATAGTCAGGGACGAGGACCTGAGCCGATATATCTTATAACTCTATTGTCGTATAATCGGGACAGACACCTCTCAAAGCCTTTCAAGGCGATGGCATTTGATAAGGGCATGGAGTGGGGCAGAAAGAACTTCTCTGGGCGAGACATCCGGTCTGTCTTGCATTCCTCAGTCGGCAGTGCTGCCTTTCGCTCCAGACGCCTTTTTTCTGCCGTTCTAAGCTTCTTCCGCTGCAGCCGTGAAACTCACCCTCCGGGTTCAGACAGTCACAGCTGCTTGACGCTGCATTTCGCTAAGCACGGAAACGAAAAAAAGGCGAAGTCGCTCAATTCAGCCCTGCCCATTGTATTTAATCGATGTGTGCCTTCTCATGACCTAAAATACATTCTTGTTATTTTTGCAATTCTTTTGTCATCATGTGCGTCTACCCGCCAGGAAGTTTCTCAAGATATGCCGAATAGTCAAGGCTATGCCGTGGCATCATGGTACGGGCCTGACTTTCACGGAAGACCAACCTCTTCGGGTGAGATATTCAATATGCATGCAAGCACCTGCGCTCACAGGGAATACCCCTTCGGTACCAGATTACGCGTGACCAATATGTTCAACAACAAGGCAGCCGAATGTGTAGTAAATGACCGCGGCCCTTTTGTGGAGGGAAGGGATCTCGACCTTTCCTATGCAGTTGCAAAGGAGATAGGAGTCATAGGCCCCGGAACGTCGAAGGTGCTGATCGAGGTGAGCGGGAGGGACGCCTCGTACATCAGGAAGGTGAAGGTGCAGGCAGGCGACAGGACAGGCCCGTTTGCAATACAGGTTGGCTCCTTCACTGAGAGCGTAAATGCGATACGACTGAAAGCGGCCCTTAAGCTGAAATATAACAATGTCTATATACAGGAGACCGAGGTAAAGGGCACGACATATTACCGCGTACGGGTAGGGAATTTTTCGACCTTTACTAAGGCAGAATCGGCTGCCGAGGAATTAGGGCAGGAGGGTTATCCGGCTGTCATAATGAAGGCGGATGTGAAGATTTGATCCTTAGTGGTACTGGGCAAATATCTCCTGATAGACTACCCTTGAAATCTCCGCAATGGTGTTGTCCAGGTTTTCGAACTGACTTCCCCTGGTCATAACGCAGAGCAGATAGGGATGAGATGGGTAATATACGATGCCGCAATCGCTGAGGTGTTTAATCCTGGGATCAGCCTCATCGCGTCTTTCGCCAAACTTGTGAGCAACCACGATATTTGCCGGGACTCCGGCCACCAGGCCGGTTCGGAATGTCGATTCCGTCATGTATTGCAGAGCCTTTTCAGACATCTCCTTGCTCAGGTATGAGGCGTTGTAAAGCATCCTGAAGAAGGAGGCATATTGCTGAGCTGATACATGGAAGTTTTTGTCCGGGTTTTTGTAAGGGCTTTCCATTCCTGCATCGTCGAACAGTTCTTCCCTGATTGCAGGATTAACTACATCCTCAAGAAGATAGGTGGCGTTGTTGTCGGAATAGGCGATCATGCGGAACAAAAGATCTTCCACCGTGTAGAACTTCCCACGCTCCATGAAAACAGGCGGTTTGATGTTCTGCATGACGTAGAGATCTTCCGGGACGTCGAACTTCACCTTGCGCTTCAGGATGTCCGGATTTTTTTCCGCCTCCAAAAGGATGGAGAGCATAATCGGCACCTTCAGCAGACTCGCAGGCGCGAACTCCTTAACCGGGCCGACCGAGTACCAGGGACCGTTGGAGAGGTCACGGAAGTAGACGCTCGCCGAGCTGATCTTGCCCATATTGACGTCCCTTTTGACAACTTCTGCCACAGGCTTTTCGAAAAAGTTCATCTCCTCATTGTCACGGGCATCTCTTGTGGTCTCACATTCGATGAGTGGATCGATCAGTCTGAAACCGAATTTCTTGCGTATCTCGAAATGTTCCGCTGATTTTCTGATAGCGAAAGGGCTGAGGTTTCTCACAACGAAGTAATCCACTCCCATTCCCAGAAGAAATGAGATGATAATAAGTGGTAAAAAACGCTTATAAAACATTTTCTTTTTAGGGTCGGCTCTTTCGAGTCTTGTTATCAGGGATTATATCCGGCATTACCTGAATAAATTTTAACATATTTGCTGTCTTCCCCTCTCGCCTGCCTTCTTATAGCATGCAGCTGCATTTTATGTTTGTGCGTGTCGCAGTATTTTGTGTAAAATGCCTGTATGAAAAGATATGAAGATGTTATCGGATTTCACGGCCATTCCTGTCCCGGGCTCGCGCTGGGATACAGGGTTGCTCTCAGGGCCTTGAAGGAATTAGGGGAACGTTCCGAAGACGAAGAACTGGTTGCAGTAGTTGAGAATAATTCCTGCGCGGTCGACGCGGTGCAGGTAATGACCGGATGCACGTTCGGCAAGGGCAATCTCATCTTCAGGGACTATGGAAAGCAGGTATATACCTTCATAAGGAGGCCTTCAGGGAAAAGCGTCAGGATCGCAATTAATTGGGAAAAGCCTGAAGAGGCGCCGGAGGAAAAGAAGATATGGGCGCGGTATATGAAGGGCGACCGGTCGAAAAAACTTGTGGAGTTTGTGCATGACAGAAAGGCGGCCAAGACCAGGCATATCCTTGAGGCGGATGAAAAAGACCTGCTGAGGGTCACGAGGGGCACGGAAATGCTTCCTCCGCAGGCTGAGATATATCAGAGCATAACCTGCGAAGCATGCGGGGAGAAGGTGATGGAGCCGAGGGCGAGGATAATGAAGGGCAAGGTAATCTGTCTGCCCTGCTTTGAGAGGAAAGCATAATGAAAGACATCATTAAAAAGGCCGAGATACTCATCGACGCTCTGCCTTATATTCAGAATTTTTATGGCAAGACCTTTGTCATAAAATACGGAGGCGCTGCCCAGACAAAGGATGAGCTGAAGGAGTCTTTTGCAAAAGACATCGTGATGCTCAATTTCATCGGCATACGCACGGTAATTGTTCACGGAGGCGGGCCGAAGATATCTGCGATGATGGAGAAGATGGGGAAGAAGCCGGAATTCGTGCACGGCCAGAGGGTCACCGACCAGGAGACTATGGACATAGTGGAGATGGTCCTCGGAGGGCTCATCAACAAGGAGATAGTCTCTCTCATAAACAGGCATGGAGGCAGGGCGGTCGGCTTGAGCGGCAAAGACGGCGGCCTGATCAAGGCCCAGAAGAAGACGACTAAAAAAGTCACTGCCGAGACCGGCGCCGACGAGATAGTAGACCTTGGGCTTGTGGGCGAGGTTACCCTTATAGAGCCGCATATAATCGACAGCCTTGAAAAAACGGGATTCATCCCTGTGATATCTCCGATCGGAGTGGGGCCGCACGGAGAGACACTGAATATCAATGCAGACTTTGTTGCTGCCGCCGTTGCCTCTGCGCTGAAGGCCGAAAAACTTATCCTGCTGACTGACGTGCCGGGACTCCTCGATAAAAAAGGTGCGATCATCTCAACATTGAAAAAGGGGCAGGTCAGCAGGCTGACAAAGGACGGCACGATAACGGGCGGTATGATCCCGAAGGTGCAGGCTTGCATGAACGCCCTCTCAGAAGGAGTGAGCAAGACCCATATTGTTGACGGCAGGGTCCCGCATTGCCTGCTGCTCGAGATATTTACAAAAGAAGGCATCGGGACCGAGATCCTGGACTGATAGGACCATAATCGTGCAACCTGTACTCTACATCATTATAGGCATAGGGCTGGGCGGATTTGTGGCCTGGCTGCTGATAAAATCCCGCCTACAGGAGGGTTATTCAAGACTTAGTGCCGAACTCCAGCTGGAACATTCAAGGAAGATAACAGAGCTCGAAGGCAAGGCCAGAAGTGCCGAAGCTGTGAATGCGGAGCTCAGGCAGCAGATAGAGCATAATGATGCGGCATTGAACCGGGTCCGTATTGAGCTGAACTCAGAGAGGGAGCTGAAGGCCAGACTTGAGGAGTCGCAGAAGTATCTCAAGGATGAAATCGAGAGGTTTGAGGCGATGGAAACCAAGCTTGGGGAGACATTCAAGGCGCTTTCATTAGATGCCCTTTCGAAGAATTCCGATGAGTTCAAAAAATATGCGGATGAGTTCATAAAACTGGCTGAAGAAAAGCTGAAATCACAGGGCGCTGAAGGGAAAAAGGAGCTCGAAGGCAAAAAGGAGCTGATTGACCAGAACATAGAGATGATAGGAAAGACCCTTTCCGAGGTCCAGAGAAGGATAGAGGAAGTCGGCAAGACCAGCGGCGAAAAGTTTACTGAGGTGACCACACTCATCAAAAAACACGAAGAGGTGACATCAAAGCTCAAGGACACTACCGAACACCTCGGTCAGGCGCTTGCGAGCTCCAAAAAAAGGGGGGAATGGGGTGAGCGTATGGCAGAGGATGTTATCAGGCTTGCCGGGATGGTCGAAGGGATCAACTATATTAAGCAGAAGACCCTTGAACACGCATTGGGCCGGCCTGATTATACGTTCCTTATGCCGAACAGATTAAAGATAAACATGGACGTTAAATTCCCCCTGGACAATTACGTGCATTACCTGAACTCGGAATCAGAGCATGACAGGAAACGTTACAAAGACGAACTTCTAAAGAACACCAAGACAATGATCAAACAGGTCACGACCCGCGATTATATCAACCCAGCTGAAAACACCGTTGACTATGTGCTCATATTCATCCCGAATGAACAGGTCTACGGCTTTATCAATGAGGCTGACACAACGCTCATGGATGAAGCCCTGAGACAGAAGGTGATTTTATGTTCACCCTTTACCCTGTACGCCGTGCTTGCGGTCATACGGCAGTCTATTGAAAACTTCAATCTTGAACAGACCGCTTCAGAGATATTAAATCTGCTTTCGGAATTTTCGAAACAATGGAATGCCTATAAGGACAAATTCAGACTCATGGGCGAAAGACTCGATGCTGCTAAAAAAGAATATGATTCCATTGTCACGACAAGGACGAATATGCTTGAGAGACCCCTGAGGAAGATAGACGAGTTAAGAAAGCAGAAGGCCATTGGATTTGAAGAAGAGATTAAGCTCGATGAAGCATCGCTGCTTTAGGCATTAGTCCCGACCTTTTTATGAAACGAAAAATGAAAAAAGCCGTCTTCAGAAAATTAGTCTTTATTTTTCTCCTTGTCCTCATCGGATTCATCGCTGTTCAGTTTGTCTATCCCGACGTCTCAAAGCTCAAAAAGGAAAACCCTAAGAAGACCGCCTTCATGGAATACAGGGAAAGGGAGTGGCAGAGGGAAGGAAAGAAATACAGGATCAACCAGCGGTGGATGCCTCTTGGGGCGATATCTCCGTATCTTATCAAGGCGGTTCTCATCGGCGAAGACGACAAGTTCTGGCAGCATGAGGGGTTCGATTATGAGGCGATGCAGAAGGCTATAGAGAAGGATATCAAGGCGAAGAAGTTCAAGCTCGGCGGCAGCACCATAAGCCAGCAGCTTGCCAAGAACCTCTTTCTCTCGCCGTCAAAAAATCCGGTCCGAAAGATCAGGGAGGCTATAATTACCTGGCGCATGGAGAGGGCCATTTCGAAAAAGAGGATACTCGAACTATATCTTAATGTCGCGGAGTGGGGCGACATGGGGATCTTCGGCATAGAGGCCGCATCAAGGCATTATTACGGCAAATCCGCAGCCTCTCTGGGGCCTGAAGAGGCTGCGCGGCTGGCAGCTATACTGCCGAATCCCAGGAAATTCAATCCCCTCGGCACGCAGAGGTATGTGGTGAACCGCTCGAATCTCATCTACAATATCATGGTAAAAAGGGGAGTTGTTGTGCCTGAGTATGAAGAGATAGAAACTGGAATTACAGAAAGTGAGGATTCTCAAACGCAGCCGGTGACTCCGCCAGGAGAGGCTCAGAAGCCATCTGAGTAAGGTCGTACCCGATAACTCTGCTCAATCCCCGGGGAAATAAATTCTCATTATGGAAGACGGCTCATCTTATCCCTGCCAAAGGGGGAGAGGCTGCGCAATTCACGAATGACAGGAGGCATAATTTCGATCACCCTGTCGATCTCTTCTTCAGTATTGTAGCGGCTGAGGGAAAATCTTATCGAGCCATGGACTGCTGTGAAGGGCACGCCCATTGCGCGAAGGACATGGGAAGGCTCAAGTGACCCGGAGGTGCATGCAGAGCCTGAAGAGGCGCAGACGTTGAATTCATTGAGCCTGAGGAGGATCGCCTCTCCCTCGACATATTCGAAGCTCAAGTTTGTGGTGTTCGGCAGCCGGGTGGTTCTGTCCCCGTTAATCCGCACATCCGGACAGGTTTTCAGAAGCGCGTTTTCCAGTCTGTCCCTCAGGCTGATAAGAAAGGGCGCTTCATTGCGGAGTTGTTTTGCCGCAAGTTCTGCTGCCTTGCCAAGTCCTATGATAGAGGCCACATTCTCTGTGCCTGCCCGCCTTCCTTTTTCCTGGTGGCCGCCTATTATGTAAGGCGAGAATCTGGTGCCTTTACGCACATATAGCGCGCCTACGCCTTTTGGCGCATGTATCTTATGTCCGGACAGGGTGAGCAGGTCGACCGGCAGTTTTGTCACATCAAGAGGGATTTTACCGGCTGCCTGTACCGCGTCTGTGTGGAATACCACGCCACGCTGCCTGAGCATTTCACCGATCCCCTCTACCGGGAATACAACGCCGGTCTCGTTGTTTGCATACATTACCGACACTGCCGCCGTATCGTCATCAACGGCTTTTGTCAGGGCATCCAGGTCAAGATGTCCCTGGCTATCCACCGGTATATACGTCACCCGGAAGCCTTTTCTGCCGAGATGGTGGCAGAAATTCAGCACAGCCGGATGCTCGACCCTTGTGGTTATGACATGTTTTTTCCTCGGTTGTGACTCGACAGAGCTCATCAGCGCCGTGTTGTCGCCCTCTGTTCCGCAGCTTGTAAATATTATCTCCTCCGGATTGGCGTTGATGAGGGACGCAACCTGCGCCCTTGCGTCCTCGACCTTCCGGTGCAACTGGCCCCCGAAGGTGTGCATGCTCGAAGGGTTTCCGTAGAGATCTCTAAGATAAGGCAGCATGGCCTCAATCACTTCAGGAGCGACGCGTGTCGTAGCGTTATTGTCGAGATATATGCTGTTGCTCATTTCTGCGCCTCTACTGTGATGCCTCCACTGACCAGTTCCCTGAGCTTTTCCTGGATTCCCCTTACCGTGACATCTGACATGACACAGCCGGTACACATTCCTCGCAGGGCAATGATGACCCTGTCGCCCTCGACATCTATCAGCTCTGCATCTCCGTTATCCGCTTGAAGGCCGGGCCTGATCTCATTTTCGATAATGTCCTGGATAAGAGCGATCTTCTGGAGGTTCGTGAGCTTCTTCGGTTTAGCCGTTTTTTCAGGCAATTTCACAGACCAAATATCCCGCAATATCTCCTCGATATCGCCTTTGCACTCCCCGCATCCTCCGCCTGCCTTTGTGAAGTTCGTGATCTCGTCAACGGTCGTAAGATGATTCTCTATGGCCACCTTGCGTATCTTTTCCTCTGTAACGTCAAAACATTTGCAGACGGTCCTGCCTTCCTTATGGAGCGGGACCGCTTCCCCGCGATAGTTGGCTATTGCTGCTTCGAGTGCCTCCCTTCCCATAACAGAACAGTGCATCTTTTCATCAGGAAGGCCGCCGAGAAACTCAGCGATATCCTTATTAGTGACCTTTAACGCCTCCTCAAGGGTTTTGCCCCTGACGATCTCGGTGAGTGCAGAGGAGCTCGCTATTGCGCTTGCACACCCGAAGGTCTGGAATTTCGCGTCGATTATCCTCCCTGTCTCCCTGTCCACCTTGAGAAAGAGCTTCAGGGCATCGCCGCATACTATGCTGCCGACCTCGCCGACAGCATCGGCATTTTCGATCTCTCCAACATTTCTGGGCTTGAGAAAGAGGTCTTTTACCTTTTCGGTATACTCCCACATGAATACATTTTTGCATAGCTATGGTATGAAGTCAAACAGGGACGGAGACCAGAATCCACCATCAAAAAACCGATATTTACGCGGCGACAGCATTATCGCTCATTCTCGTCCCGATCAGATCGGGACTCCGAGGCACCATGCCGCCTCCCCCGAAAGGTGAGGCAATACGGCCCGCTGAATCCGCTCAAATGCATCACCACGTAAAGTTGATGGTGGATTTGGGCGATTGACATCGATCGGTAAAGATAGTATAAGAGTTAATAAGAACGAAAAAAATCTGCTATGGGAAGGGAGAAAAGTATGGCAACGTATGTGATTCTGAGCAGACTTACCGATGAGGGAAGAAAGACTATTAATGAGAACCCCAAACGCATCCTTGAGGTTAACAAGGAGCTTGCGAAGATGGGTATCAAGGTTAAGGAGCAGTATGCTGTCCTCGGTCCGTATGACTTTGTAAATATTATTGAGGCCAAGGATAATGAAGCTGTTATGAAGATGTCCTTTGAGCTTGGTGCTCGAGGCTCGGTGCAGATGGTTTCCCTCGCTGCGATCCCTGTTGCTGATCTGGTTAAGAAGATAAAATAGCCTGTTCCGAAAAGTCGTTCCTCATAGACTGATATTCAGGCCTGTCTTTTTTAATCTGAAGGAAGACAGGCCTGTTATTATCGCCGGCATTCTATCGATTGACAAAGAAAATGAGAATATTGTTAAATAGTTTTTAAATTCATTGACAATGGGCTGAATATAAGAGGAGGTACATATGGGTGATATCAAGGCAGATGTTGTGCTTGACACAAAAGGTATGAACTGCCCGATGCCTGTGCTGAAGACAAAGAAGGCTATCGATTCTCTCCAGGCCGGCCAGATTCTGGAGGTGATCTCGACCGATGCCGGATCAAAGTCCGACATCCCGGCATTGCTGAAAAGGCTCGGTCATGAGCTTGTCGAGACCAGGGAAGATGGCGGTGTAATCGAATTCTATATCAGAAAAAAATAGCCGCTCCATCTGTTCCACAACAAAAAGCCGGTCTGCCGGCTTTTTTATTGTGGACTGTCAGCGCAGATTTTTAGTTTGTCTTTTATCGTCTATATCTAGTATCTTAATACGGCGCCGGAGTGGCGGAATTGGTAGACGCAAGGGACTTAAAATCCCTCGTGGGCAACTGCGTACCGGTTCGAGTCCGGTCTCCGGCACCATTTTTTTTGTTTATCTTCGATATCCATTTATAACCCTATTCCCGTATCAATAGCGCGCATGCCGTGATGAACTTTTTGATCTTGTTTTTTCGAGGTGAGACGTGGCATTAGTGAGTTTACAAGAGGTGAGGATTGCCTTCGGCGGCCCCGAGCTTCTCGACGGGGTTACCTTCCAGGTCGAGAGGGGGGAGCGGGTCTGCCTTGTCGGCAGAAACGGGGCAGGCAAATCAACACTTATGAAGATCATGGGCAGCGAGATCACTCCCGACTCAGGCGAGATCATAATTGCAAGAGGCGGCCGGGTTGCGTTTCTCGAACAGGAAGTGCCGCGAGACCTGTCCGGAACGGTCTTCGACGTTGTCTCTGAAGGACTGGGGAGCATAGTGGACCTGATCTCCGAGTATCGCTCCCTGGTCCACAGCCCCGGCTTGGGGGACGACGCCGGCCTTATCGTGAAACTCGAACAGGTGCAGCATCTCATCGAGTCCTCGGGCGGCTGGCAGATACAACAGCGGGTCGAGACTGTCCTTTCCCGCCTCGGGCTGGACCCTGACGCTGCTGCTGCCGGGCTCTCCGGTGGCTACAAAAGAAGGGTCCTTCTTGCGAGGGCGCTAGTGAACGAACCGGACCTCCTGCTTCTCGATGAGCCTACGAACCATCTCGACATCGAATCGATCGGCTGGCTTGAGGAATTTCTCCTCGAATTCCGGGGCGCCATACTCTTCATAACCCACGACCGGAGGTTTCTCCAGGCCCTCGCTACTCGCATAATCGAGCTCGACCGGGGGCGGGTCACCGACTGGCCCGGCGATTACAAAACCTATCTGGCGAGAAGGCAGGCGGAGCTCGATGCAGAGGCTGCTCACAATTTGCTTTTCGATAAGAAACTCGCTCAGGAGGAGGCCTGGATACGACAGGGGATCAAGGCCCGCCGCACCCGCAACGAAGGGAGGGTGAGGGCTTTAGAGGAGTTGAGGAGTCAACGGTCGGCAAGGCGTGAACAGACAGGATCCGCCGAGATGAAACTGAACGGGGCAGAAAGGTCGGGCAGGCTGGTTCTTGAGGCCAAAGGAATAGGGCATAGCTATGAGGGCAGTCCTTTGATCCGCGATTTCTCTGCGGTCATCATGAGAGGCGACAAGGTCGGCATCATAGGCCCTAACGGCTCGGGAAAAACGACCCTGCTCAATATCCTGCTCGGCTCGATCAAGCCTCTTTGCGGTTCCGTGCGCATGGGCACCCGCCTCGAAGTCGCCTATTTCGACCAGCACCGCAGCCGGTTGGACGACGAAAAATCGGTCAGGGACAACGTTGGAGACGGATACGACAACGTGACTGTCAACGGCAGGACGAGGCATATAATCGGCTTTCTTGAGGATTTTCTCTTTCCCCCTGAAAGAGCTCTTTCGCCGGTAAAGGTCCTTTCCGGCGGGGAGAGAAACCGCGCGCTTTTGGCGAAGCTCTTTACGAAGCCTTCCAATGTGCTGGTATTTGATGAACCGACGAACGATTTGGATGCCGATACCCTGGAGCTACTGGAAGAGATGCTGATGGAATATCAGGGCACTGTTTTAGTGGTGAGCCACGACAGGGAGTTTCTTAATAACATCGTAACCAGTACGATAGTTTTTGAAGGCGACGGAAGGCTTGTCGAATACGTTGGCGGATACGACGACTGGCTGCGACAGCGCAGTCTCTCATCCCAGGGAGTGACAGAGAAGGCGAAAAAGAAAGAGAAGTCTGAAAAGTCCCGTCCGCAGCGGGAGCGTCTGCGCACCCTGACCTTCAGGGAGAAAAAGGAGATCGAAACGCTGCCTGGCCTCATCGAGTCCATGGAAGCGGAGCGGGCAGGCCTTTATGAGACACTTGCGGACCCGGACTTCTACCGGCAGGCCGGAAGCAGGATTCAGGCAGTTAAGGCGAGGATGGCTGAAATCGATAAAGAGATCCCAGTAGCATATGAGCGCTGGGAGGTGCTGGAATCTATCCCCAAAGGGCGGGAGTGAGAAAAAAAGAGGGTATTGCATAAATGGTCAAGAAAAGAAGAGTTAACGGCAGCCGCTCACTCAAAAAGATAATATAGCCCAATCACTCCCCTTTCCGGATCCTCTTTACTCCCATCTGCATCGGCACAAACAGAGTAACGGCATTTAGGACGACGACAGAGATCAGGCAGCCCGCGAGCTGCATTTTTTCATTCAGCGTGAACGCGGCCCTCGCCGCAGACTTTGCGTAGTAAAGATAGACAGCCCATGCCTCCATGGATACGGTAACGAGCACCAGCCCGAATGCCAGGAGCATGAAGATCATGCCTCCCATGCTCATCGAAACAGACGCGATATTTTCATAGGTAAACCTGGGATAGACCGCCCCCATGCCTGTTGCGAGGCCGCTGACCGAGATGCAGAGCATGAGCACTGTCCCTGCCGAGAGATACATCAGCTGGCCTCTCACATTCATGGCAGCGTTTGTAACAAGTACCAGCACCACGATCAGGACTGTCACGGGGATACAGCCCTGGAAGAATTTGGACCAGAGAAACCTTCTCATATGCACAGGCGATGTCCTGATTATCCAGAACGCCTCGCCCTCAAGGCTGACTGCGGGATAGAGGAAGCGCCCTGCCACGGCAGAGAGCACAAGCCCGGACATGACCATGTTTGCCAGTACCATGATGTCTTTTATGAAGGGAGACAGGCCGGATATCATATTGAGCGGAACCGACTTGAAGTTGTAGACATACACCAGTATGAGCGCCCCGATAATGAACATCTGCGACCACTGTCCCGTATCCCTGAAGAATATCTTTATGTCTTTATACAGAATCGCCCTGCCGGGGCCAGGGTATATTTCCCTGAAGGCCCCTCTGTCGGCTGCAGTATCAGAGGGCTGATATCTTTCCCTGTTAGCGCGATACAGCAGTAAGCCCGTTGTCTCAGACACCATGAGGAAAAAAAGGCTGTTGACGATGAGGACAGCTGCGTGGAGGAGATCAGGGCTGCTGCCTTTCAGCACCGGTATCAGGAGCTTCGCGGCCCAGTAACTGGGGAGGAAGGGTGAGTCCGACCTGAACTTGAGAAACGAATCCAACATATCTTCAGGCTGTCCGGTATCTGCAGGCGCAAGGGATTTCATGACGAAATAGAGCATGAGAAAGAGCATAAGACCGAGACCGAACATGGCATCCCGCGCCCTTTTTGCAGGAAATAAACGTGTGAGGATATGGGCCAGGCTTATGCCGATGCCTGCTGTAATGAGGACGAACATGATAAGACAGGCCAAGACGAGGCCGTAATATCCTGCCGGCGCGCCGTATGTTACTCCGTATGCAAGAAAGAAGGGGGGCATGAATGTCATGATCATCCAGGAAGAATTCATGACCGTCTCGAATGTCTTTATCCGAAGGATGTCATGTGCGGCAACAGGCCTGGTGAGGAGAAAAGGGAGGTCCCTCGACAGGTAAAAAGAGGAGATTGCGGTGATGATGTTGCTCAGGATCAGGAACCCCAGAAGGCCGAAGAAGGTCATCGAAAAAAGCTTCTCCGAGAGTACCTCTCCCAGGATCCCGATGTCCCTGACAAAGGAAAGGACCCTGCAGGTCCCGTAATAAAAAAGGAGCCAGACTCCGGCGCCGATAGCCATGAACGGCAGCTGCCTCACGGCAGACCTTGCACTTACGGAGTTTTTTGCCGAGAGGAATTTTTGTCTGATAAGCAACGTCAGCATAGGCCGGCTGACCACGAAATACCTCAACCGCTTATCTGCAGGAACAGTTCTTCAAGGCCGCCTTCAACGCGCCCGATCTCTTCCCTGCTCTTTATGGAGATAAGGGATCCCTTGCGGATGAACCCGACACGGTGACAGAGTTCCTGAGCGATATGAAGGCTGTGAGTTGCCAGAAAGAGAGACACCCCACGTGCGCTCATTTCCCTTATCTCGGCCTTCAGCATTCTCACCCCGAAGGGGTCCAGCCCCACGAACGGTTCGTCTATGAAGAGCATGGCAGGGCTGTGCACGAGGGCCGCCGCAAACAGCAGTCTCTGTCTCATTCCCTGTGAAAAGCCTTCTATCAGGTCGTTGCCGCAGTCATTGATGCCGAATACGGAGAGGAGGTTGTCGATCCTCTGTGTTGCCTCTTTTTTCCCCAGACCATAGATAGAAGCTGTAAAGATCAGAAGCTCCCGTGCCGTAAGTTTATCGTACAGGAACCCTTTGTCAGGCACATATCCGAAAAGGGACTTTGCCTTTTCAGGCTCCACAGTGATGTCGTGACCGCCGATCAGTATCCTGCCTTTGTCAGGGCTCAGAAGACCTGTAAGCATCCTTATGGTGGTTGTTTTGCCTGCGCCGTTAGGCCCGACAAGGCCGAATATCTCTCCCTGGTCAAGGGTGACGGAAAGATCTATCACGGCGGGTGTCCTGTTAAAGGACTTCGAAACGTTCTCAATAGAGATCATGCTGAGTGTTATCTTACAATGACGGCCGGTTGATTGCAAAGAACTGTGCGCGAAAGGCTTTTCGGGCCGCCTGCCCAGTCCTGTACTGGGAGATCTTTTTGGAATTACCGATAGAGTTGATAGAAGGGGCCGGCTATGAAGCTGTAACGAGGACCTTGCCTGCCAACTCGTCCATTAAGGTCTTAACAGGGATTATCTTGTCGACCCTGCAGGCGTTGGTGCCGACGGTGAAGAGAGGCTCTTCCTTGTCAGGGTTGTATCCCGCCGAGCTTAAGAGGCCATTACAGATGCAGAAGCAGTTTTCATTGCTTTCCTTTGCAGGGCAGCGGTTGAATTTTCCGTTCTCGTCCTTGAGGAGTACATATCCCTTATCGCACTTGGGAGTCCTCAGCCGCTTCAGCGCCGACACATACATCGGTGACTGTTTAATTACCCTGAAAGGAAGTCCGCAGGGCGAGCCCGGTTTATGCGCAACGATGATGTCTTCTTCCTTTGCGCTGATGACGGCACTCTTGTAATCAGAAGATGCGCTGCTTTCTTCCGTTGCCAAAAAGCGCGTTCCCATCTGCACGCCGTCAGCTCCCATTTTCAGGAACCGCGCGATATCAGCATGGGTATAGATTCCTCCGGCAACGATGACAGGGATATTCCCGTATTTGATCGCCATGTCCTTGACTGGCGGCAGGAGGTTCTCCAGCTTGTTGGACTCAAGGTCTATCTGGTCCATCTTGAACCCCAGATGGCCGCCGGCAAGCGGTCCTTCAAGCACAACCGCGTCAGGCCTGTATCCGAGCCGTTCCCATTTCTTGCAGATCAGCTCAAGCGCCCGCGCAGACGAAACGATAGGCACGAGGGCGGTATCTTTCGGCTTTTGGATAGAGGGCAGGCTCAGAGGAAGTCCTGCGCCCGAGATGATAACGTCCGCACCGGCGTCGATAGCCCCTTTTACCGAGTCTTCATAGTCCCGGACAAGGGCTACCATGATATTGATGCCTGCGTACCCGCCAGCTTCCTTTGAGAGAGAGACCTCTTCATAAGCAGCCTCGTAGGTGCTGACTTTTTTCCCGTTTCTCTTTGATACGAGCCTGTCAAGGCAGGCACTCGAAACTATGCCGACACCGCCTTCGCGGGCAACGGCCCTGGCCAGAGGGTACAGAGAAACCCCGACGCCCATTCCGCCCTGGATAACAGGCACGCTTATGGTCTTCCCCTTGATAGTCAGCTGCGGTAATGTTGTCGCGGATTCTGACAAAATAACTCCTCAATAAATGGTGTAGGCATAAACGCTTAGCAGTAAATCCAATCTCGAAGAAGGCCTGCTTCGTTACCTGAATATATGCTCAATGGCATACGTTTATATTCGCTTATCGCGGATTATTTTATCAAGTGAAATGTTTCCAGGCAGGCAAGAAAGTTAAAATAAAAGAGGCAGGGAAGAGGGGGCAAAATACGGAGATGTGTTATAATCAAACAAAAAATAAATAGTTGAGAGGAAGACTTAAGAGAGGTGAATATGGAGGAGATCGTTCCTGAAAAAAGGATAAACATAAAGGGCCTTGTCTGCCCATATACCTTTGTGAAAGCCAAGCTTGCGATAGAGTCGATGGAGGTCGGCCAGGTGCTTGAGATACTTCTTGATTATGAAGAGGCGGCCAGGAGCATCCCGAAGTCCATGGAGGATCATGGACAGAAGGTCCTGAAGGTCGAAAAGATCAACGACACTGACTGGATACTTCTCATCAGGAAGGATAAGGAATAATGGATTTTACCGACGATCAGCTGCAGCGTTACAGCAGGCATATCATACTGCCGGAGGTGGGCGGCAAGGGACAGGCCAGGATATCAAATGCAAAGGTCTTTATCGTCGGCGCCGGAGGGCTCGGCTGCCCGGTAGGCTATTACCTGACGGCGGCCGGTGTGGGCACGATTGCGATAATAGACAATGATACCGTAGAGATGAGCAATCTCCAGAGGCAGATAGCCCACAGCGTAAATACCATCGGCATGCCGAAGGTGGAGTCCGCAAAAAGGACGTTTGAAGCGCTGAATCCGGACGTTAAGATCATCGCACTTCAAAAAAGGATATCGAAGGATGATATCCTCGACCTCATAAAGGATTATGATATCGTTGTAGACGGCTCCGACAATTTCCCCACTCGATACCTCGTCAATGACGCATGCGTGATTGCAGGTAAGCCTTTGGTTAGCGGCGCTATCCTGAGATTCGAAGGCCAGGTCACAACGATTATTCCGGGCGAAGGACATTGCTACAGATGCCTCTTTGAAGAGCCTCCTCCTCCCGGGCTCGTACCCTCATGTCAGGAAGCAGGCGTTCTCGGAGTCCTCCCCGGCGTTATCGGAGGACTGCAGGCGACTGAGGTCCTGAAGATCATACTCGGCAAGGGAGACATACTCAGGGGCGAGTTGCTGGTCTATGATGCTCTGAAGACCATTTTCAGAAAGGTGAAGGTGCCGAAGAACCCTTCCTGTGCCGTATGCGGGGAGAACCCTACTATTACCGAGCTTATCGATTACAACGAAGGCTACTGCACCATGCAGTAGGCTCAATACGATGAACATGGTTATGTTATCAGTGGGGCATATTCATTCAAAGAAATTTACAATGCAAAATAGGGGCATACCAACAAATTAAGGTGTTTGTTGAACATCCGAATCAAATGCCATCATAAAGGTCTCACAAAGGTGTTGCAGGTAAATTTCTTTCTGCTGAACATGCCCCACAATATCCGCCGCAATATAAACTTCCCGTGATGTTGACTATATCCCTTGACCTTTTAGACGAAATGATAGCGCACTGCAGGTCTGTCTATCCGGAGGAGGCATGCGGCCTTCTTGCCGGAAAGGACAGTGTAGCTGAAAAGATATACACCATGACCAATGCCGAACATTCAGGCGTCAGTTACATGATGGAGCCTGGTGAGCAGTTTGCCGCGATGAAAGAGATGAGACAGGAAGGCAGGACGATGGTCGCGATCTTTCATTCGCATCCCGACTCACCCGCATATCCCTCTTCAAAGGACGTGGAGCTCGCCTTTTATCCGGATGCCTGTTATGTGATCGTCAGCCTGATAGATCCTGACAGGCCTGAGATAAGGGCGTATGAGATCGCTGAAGGACAGGTGAGGGAGGCTTCTCTCAGGGTTTTGGACTGACCCATTCCTCCTTTCTTTTTCCTGCGCTGGCAGCCCTCATTCACCATCAATTTGAGAGGGAACTGCATTTGAGCGGATTCAGCGCGTGTAGCGCATCACCTGGGGCAGTGATGGACGCCGGGAAACATGACCTCTTCGCCACAGGCGAATCAGCTGGCGCGGGGGAGTCCCGATCAGATCGGGACGAGAACGAGTCGAAAATGCAGTTCCAGCGTATATTTTGATAGCGGATTCTGGGCATGCTGTTTTGTTGACGTTTGCCCGGGCATTTGTTTAAAATTAAAATTGATAAAGGGGAGTAGCTCCCTGATGGGTCGATTGAGTCGTCAACACGTCCCGTTGTGCGGGACCGGTTCAATCGGTTATGCAGAAACAGATGTGTAACAGGCAAGACCTTTATCCCGCCTCCGTGAACCGGTCTGTTTCACGAGCCGGGATAAAGGTCTTTTTAATGTGGTAACAAGGAGGTTGCAATGAATGTAATGAAAACGGTGATGCTTATGCTGCTGCTTACGATGCTCCTGGTGTTTGGTGGAGCAGCCATGGGAGGTCAGAGGGGCATGACCTACGCCCTGATGATGGCCTTTGCCATGAACTTCATCACGTACTTCTTCAGTGACAAGATAGTGCTGAAAATGTACAGGGCACAGCAGGTAACTGAAGTGGAGGCCCCTGTTCTTTACCGGATAGTGAGAACCCTCTCCCAGAAGGCGGGCATGCCCATGCCGAAGGTCTATATTATTCCGGATGATTCGCCGAACGCCTTTGCTACCGGCAGGAACCCCAGACATGCGGCTGTAGCTGCAACTCAGGGCATCATGCGGATCCTCAGTGAAGAGGAGCTCGCCGGTGTAATGGCCCATGAACTGGCCCATGTCAAGCACAGGGATATCCTTATCGGGACTGTCGCAGCGACTGTTGCCGGCGCGATCAGTTATCTCTCCCATATGGCCATGTTCTTCGGAGGCAGGAGCGATGACGACGAAGGCGGCAATCCGGCAGCGGCTATTATCATGATGATCGTAGGTCCCATAGCTGCAATGCTGATACAGATGGCGATTTCACGTTCGCGTGAATATGCTGCTGATGCAGGCGGTGCGCAGCTCCATGGCAATCCCAGGGCGCTTGCCAACGCGCTCAGGAAACTTCACAGCGCTTCGCAGGTGATACCGATGCATGCGACGCCGTCTACTTCTCATATGATGATCGTCAACCCGCTTTCAGGCGGCTCGCTTATGAAACTTTTCAGCACGCATCCGCCTGTTGAGGAGAGGATCGCGAGGCTTGAGTCAATGAGGATGTCCGGGTGAGTAATAGCTAGGCCAGGGCAGGCAACCCGCACAGAAAACATGGGGATTTATGGTAAGCTATCCAACTTGCCTGAGGGGGTTTTTGTCCCAGAGGTAATAACAATCATTTACGAGGTAAACATATGCAAAACGTCCTGAAAATCATCCAGAAGTTAGCCTTGGAACACGATAAGATATCGCCGGATCTTGTCAGGGAAAAAAATATAAAGCTCGGCCTTCGCAACGAAGACGGCACAGGTGTCTTCGTTGGAATTACCAGCAAGGGACAGGTGATCGGCTACAAAAAGGAGATTGGCGGCGACGGCAGCTCGACCAAGGTAGACCTTGAGGGCGAGTTATATTACTGCGGCTATAACGTAAAGGACCTCGTCAGATATCAGCAGAAAGAGGGCAGGTTCGGTTTTGAAGAGACAACTTATCTCCTGCTTACCAGCGAACTTCCCAGGAAGGAGCACCTCGATATCTTCACAGGAGAGCTTGCGCAGCGAAGAGGCCTTCCTGATGATGCAAAAAAGATAATCCTCGGCAGACCGCTCCATGACGATCAGATGGGTTCTCTTCATACCATAGTATCGGCCATGCACCTCTTTGATGACAACCCCAACTCCACAGACATAAAAGATCTTTCGAGGCAATGCATCGATCTGATTGCCAAGTTCCCTACGATAGTTGCCTACAACTATCACGCATCAGCCGGGCACAGAAAGGAGTTATCCGAACTCCTGGAGCCAAGAGATGATTACAGCCACGCCGAGAATTTCCTGTATATGCTGCACGGCAAAAAGCCTGATAAAATGACGGCCCATCTGCTGGACATGATGCTGGTCCTTCACGCGGAGCACGGCGGCGGCAATAACTCAACCTTCACTGTCAGGACGGTTTCTTCCTCCGGCGCCAACAGTTACATGGCCATATGCTCAGGGATAGCTTCGCTTTCCGGGCATCTGCACGGAGGCGCCAACGAGGCGGTTGAGGGCATGATGGAAAATATAAAGCAGCACGTCAAAGACTGGGATGACGACGATGAAGTAGCAGGCTACCTAAAAAAGATACTCGATAAGAAGGTGGGTGACAAGTCCGGCAAGATATACGGCATCGGGCACGCCGTATATACGAAGTCAGACCCCAGGGCAGTGATCCTGGAACATAAGGCGGCGGAAATAGCGAAAAAGAACGGCATGGAAAAAGAGTTCAGGCTTTACAGGAGTGTCGCCAGACTGGCTCCAGAGATAGTTCTCGATAAAAAAGGTAAAGTTGCCGCTGCCAACGTAGATTTTTATTCAGGATTCGTCTACCGCTCGATGGGAATACCGAAAGAGCTTTTTACGCCGATGTTTGCAATGTCAAGGGTGGCCGGCTGGTCAGCCCACAGGATTGAAGAGATAATACAGGGAAGGCTTATGCGTCCATCGTATTTCTCGTCCTTAGCCGGACCGAGAAGAGACTACAAGTCTCTTACATCCAGATAGATAACAGGTAGGAGATGAAAGCATTGACTTGATGCGGATCATTTAGATAAAATTATCACGTAAAGGGGAGTAGCTGAATCGATGGATATCGTCAACACGGACTGAAGAGGCCCGGTACCATCGGTTAGGTAAAACTAACAAGCAAGACCTTTATCCCGATATGCCATATCGCGATAAAGGTCTTTTTTATTGATTCAACAACAAAAGGAGGAAACATCGATGAAACCCAGTGAAAGAGAAGCAGAGTTTATTGCTAGAGAGGAATTTGAAAAAAAGAAGAGGGTTGAGGAGGAGAAGCATAAGAGACTTGCTGAAGAGGTGAAGAGAGGACTGAAAGAACTTCATTTTATGAGGTGTCCCAAATGCGGAATGGAGCTGATTGAGATAGACTATAAGGGAATAAAGGTGGACAAGTGTTCCGAATGTGACGGAATCTGGCTCGACGCAGGAGAGCTTGAGTCTGTAGCAAAACTTGAAAAAACAGGACTTGATAAACTGTTCAGTGTTTTCGGAAAGTAGCTCATCGATAATAGGCGCTCATCTGAAGGCAACGCAGGATCCCGCGCATAAGCTCCTCCCTGAGAGGGATTATGTGCGGGGATTTCCGGCTTTTTATAAACCAGCATTGTTGATTTTTGACCGGGAAAGGTGAATACATGCCAGTAAGCAGGAGAGTTTATCCGTTCATTTTTGGACTTATTTTTCTGGTCCTGCCTCTGATTTTTGCTGCGCTGAATCTCTATACTGACTGGCTGTTCTTTACAGAAACAGGGTTTGCAGTCATATTTGTTAAAACGCTGACTGCAAAGCTGGGCACAGGCATGTTCTTCGGTGCGGTCTTTTTAGTCTTTGCTATGGCGAATAGTATCATCGCAAACAGGGTCAGTCTGCCCCAGAGGGAGTTCCTTGCAATAGAGGGCATCATTCATCCTCTAAGGACAGGGAACATTGAAAGGCTTATCAAGCCCCTGACCATAATCGCAGGCATCGTATTGGCGTTTTTTGCAGGCCAGTGGGGTGCTCTGAGGTGGGAAGATGTCCTGCTGTTCAGAAACAGTCTGGATATGGGAACAAGCGACCCCATATTAGGCAAAGACATCGGTTTTTATCTGTTCAGACTTCCTCTGATAGAGACATTCAGGGGTTTTGCAAGTTTTACCCTGATAGCAACAGTGGTACTGGTGGGTGCAAATTATTTTCTGAGAGGCGGCATCTTTTTGGCAGAGGGGATGTTCTCCATTGACAGGAAAGCAAAAAAACATATCGGCATCCTGGCGGGACTGTTTATCTTCATAATCGGCTTCGGCTTTTATCTCGACATGTTCAGACTTCTCTTTTCAGCTCACGGAGTTGTGTCCGGCGCAGGATATACGGATATCAATGCAAAACTTTTTTCCTACAGGATACTCATATTCATCACGCCGGCAGCAGGGATTTTATTTATAGCAGGAATAGTCAGGGGGTCTGTGAGGCTGGCGGTCCTTCCGCCTGCCGTTGTCCTTGCCGTGTATCTCCTTGGGATTATCGCATATCCGTCTTTTTTGCAGAAGTTCAAGGTAGCGCCCAATGAGCTTGCGCTCGAAACGCCCTTCATAGAGCACAGCATAAAATTCACGCGCATGGGCTATGACCTTGAGAGGATAGAGGTGACACCCTTTGACGTGGACTACAATCTGACCTCAAAAGATATAGAAAAGAATGAAGCCACCATAAAGAACATCCGGCTGTGGGACCACAGCCCGCTGCTCAGGACATACAGCCAGCTCCAGCAGATAAGGACATACTATAAATTTGCGGATGTCGACAATGACAGGTATACGATAAATGGGGAGTATATGCAGGTCATGCTCTCTCCCCGGGAGCTTTCCTACAATGACCTTCCGAGCAGGTCATGGATAAACGAGAGGCTGATATTCACCCATGGCAACGGCATAACCATGGGGCCGGTGAGCAGGATCAGCAGGGAAGGGCTTCCGGAGTTCATAATAAAGGACATTCCGGCGGTCAGCTTTGCGGACCTCAAGGTTACAAGGCCTGAGATATACTACGGCGAGCTTTCGAATGATTATGTAATAGTAAAGACAAAGGTCCCTGAGTTCAGTTATCCCACCTCCGGCGAAAATATCTATACGACCTATGACGGCAGCGGAGGCGTGAGGCTCGATTCCCTGCTTAAGAGGGTGTTGTTTGCGGCAAAGTTCAGGACAGAGAAGATCCTTCTGTCCACCGACATAAATACTGAAAGCAGGATACTGTTTAACAGGAACATTGCAGAGAGGGTCAGGAAGATAGCGCCGTTCCTGCTTTTTGACAAGGATCCCTATCTGGTAGTGACCAAAGACGGAAAGCTCAACTGGATCATAGACGCATATACGTCGTCAAACAGGATGCCCTATTCAAAGCCGCTGAACAGGCAGATCAACTACATCAGGAATTCGGCGAAGGTCGTGGTCGATGCCTATAACGGCTCTATGAGTTTTTATGTGAGCGATCCGTCGGATGTCCTCATCAGGGTATATTCAAAGGTATTCCCTGATATGTTCAGGCCTCTGAGCGACATGCCTGATGAATTGAGACAGCATATCCGGTATCCGCAGATGTTTCTTCAGGTCCAGGCCTCCATGTTCGCCTCATATCACATGACAGACCCCAAGGTCTTCTATAACAAGGAGAACCTGTGGGAAGTGCCTGTATTCGGGGAAAATCCCATGGATCCGTATTACACGATAATGAAGCTCCCCGGTGGCAATAAAGAGGAATATATCCTGCTTCTGCCGTATGTCCCCGCAAAGAGGGACAACCTCGCTGCCTGGCTTGCGGCGCGGTGCGATGGCCCCAATTACGGCAAATTGCTCGCCTACACTTTCCCGAGGGACAGGCTCATCTACGGGCCTAAACAGGTCGATGCAAGGATAAATCAGGATTCCTACATATCGCAGCAGTTGACGTTGTGGGACCAGCGCGGCTCGCAGGTAATAAGGGGGAGTCTGCTTGTAATCCCCATAGAACGCTCGCTCCTCTATGTACAGCCGCTTTATCTGGCTGCATCCGACAAGGTCGGCCTTCCTGAACTGAGAAGGGTCATAGTGGCCTATGAAAATGAAGTGGTGATGGAGGAAAACCTGGAGATTGCGCTTCAGAGGTTGTTCGGGGCTAAAAAGGCAACCGGCATATCTCCGGAAAAGCCTGCAGGCGATGCAGGGGTTTCTGCCACCGGCCTTTCAAAAGAGGCCATGAGGACGTTCGAAAAGGCGCTTGAGATGCAGAGGCAGGGCAACTGGGCGGGCTATGGTGAAGAGATTAAGAGATTAGAGCAGATACTGAAGAAAATGGCTAAGTAAACGGTGTGGATTTCTATTTATAGAAAAGGAGGCCTATGCGCTGGCATCAGAAAAGCACAGAAGAAGCAGTCGAAGCTCTGAGATCTTCCGCAAAGGGTATTTCCCATGAGGAGGCGCAAAGGCGTCTGCTGGAATACGGCCTGAATGAATTAACCGAGAAAAAGAAGAAGACGCCGCTCATGATGTTTCTTGACCAGTTCAGGGACTTCATGATTCTGGTGCTCATTGCCGCTGCGCTTATCTCGGGGTTTATAGGCGAGGTGTCGGACACCATCGCCATAATCGTAATTATCGTCCTGAATGCCGTCATAGGCTTCATCCAGGAATACAGGGCGGAAAAGGCGATGGCCGCCCTTAAGAAAATGGCCGCGCCCTCGGCAATGGTTATGAGAAACGGCATGCCGGAAACCATTGCGGCGTCTCAGCTTGTGCCTGGAGATGTCGTCATGCTTGAGGCAGGGAAGATCGTCCCTGCCGATATGCGCCTGATCGAGGCCGCCCTTTTTAAGGTGGAAGAGGCAGCCCTCACAGGAGAATCCGTGCCTGTTGAAAAAATTGCCGGCGAGCTTCACGACGAACACCTGCCGATAGGCGACAGAAAGAACATGGCATACAAGGGCACGTTTGCGACCTCAGGACGCGGAGTCGGTCTTATTACGGCAACAGGTATGCAGACCGAGCTTGGAAAGATCGCCGCCATGCTTCAGGAGGAAGAGGAGGTTAAGACTCCTCTTCAAAAAAGGCTTGCCTTGTTCGGCCGGAAGCTGGCCATAGCCGTGCTTGCCATCTGCGCCATTGTTCTGGTCATCGGCATCATGAGGGGAGAACCGCCCATGTTAATGCTCCTCACCGCGATCTCTCTTGCCGTCGCCGCTATTCCGGAGGCGCTTCCCGCGGTAATTACGATATCCCTTGCTCTTGGAGCAAAGAAACTCATCACGCAACATGCACTGATTAGAAAGCTGCCTGCGGTAGAGACTCTCGGCTCGGTCACCTTCATCTGCTCGGATAAGACAGGTACCCTGACCCTAAACAAAATGACGGTGGAAGAGATCTGGGTTGACGGCAGTCTTGTAGGGATCAGGGACCTGGGGGTCGGTAAAAAATCTCAACCTCCGGCAACCAGTCCCCAATTCCCGCTGTTTAGGGCTCTCGCCTTAAACAACGATGCACAGGAAGACGCCTCGGGTAATGTTATCGGCGACCCTACTGAAATCGCGCTTTATGAGATCGCAAGAAAACAGGGTTTTGATAAAAAAGAACTTGAGAAGGACTTCCCGAGGGCCGCTGAAATCCCGTTTGATTCAGACAGAAAATGCATGACCACGTTTCATAAGAAGTCAGGAGTCAGAAGTCAGGAGTCAGAAGAAACAGAAAAGTCCTTCGAGTTTGTTTCCTTCACCAAGGGAGCGATGGATGTGCTTCTCGAAAAGGCAGACAACATATTAACTTCTGAAGGAATCAGACCTGTAGACCAAAACGGGATCATGCAGATAAACGCAGCAATGGCTGCTGACGGGCTGAGGGTCCTCGGTATAGCCATGAGAAACTGGGACGCGCTGCCTGATGATATGTCGCCGGAACATGTTGAGAGATCTCTTACTATTTTAGGCCTGGTTGGAATGATGGACCCGCCGAGGGAGGAGGCAAAAGAGGCAGTAGGCCTGTGTAAGGCGGCCGGGATTAGGCCTGTAATGATAACCGGCGACCATCCCATTACAGCAAGAGTAATAGCCGAGAGGCTGGGCATCATGGAGGATGCGGCAAAGGCGATCATCACAGGAAGAGAGCTTGAGAAGTTATCTCTGGAGGAGTTTGAGGAGCGGGTCGAACATATCCGGGTTTATGCAAGGGTCGCGCCTGAACAGAAATTGAAAATAGTGAAGGCGCTTCAGGATAAGGGCCAGTTTGTTGCGATGACCGGCGACGGCGTCAATGATGCGCCTGCGCTGAAGAGGGCGGATATCGGCGTTGCAATGGGCATTACAGGGACTGATGTTTCTAAGGAAGCTGCCGACATGATACTCCTCGATGATAATTTTGCGACTATTGTGAAGGCTGTGAGAGAGGGAAGGAAAATTTATGACAACATACGTAAATTCATCAAGTATCTTCTTACCACTAATTCAGGAGAGATATGGACCCTCTTTCTTGCGCCCCTTGCTGGGCTCCCGATTCCCCTGCTGCCGATACATATCCTCTGGATAAATCTGGTGACGGACGGTCTCCCTGCCCTGGCCCTTTCTGTCGAACCCGCAGAGGGGGATGTCATGAGCAGACCTCCCAGAAATCCAAAGGAAAGCATATTCGCTCACGGCCTCGGCCTACATGCCATATGGGTCGGTCTTCTTATGGCGGCAGTTGTCCTTTTTGTTCAGGCGTGGGCAATCAGGACAGAGCACTCTCATTGGCAGACAATGGTCTTTACCGTTCTATGCCTGACGCAGCTTGGACACGTTCTGGCCATAAGATCGGAGACGGAGTCTTTGTTCAGGATAGGGTTTTTTTCGAACAAGTATCTTTTAGGAGCTGTAGTTCTGACCTTTGTCCTTCAGATGGCCACGGTATATGTGCCTCTTTTAAACCCGATATTTAAGACAGAGCCTTTAAGCCTGAAGGAGTTGGCGCTTACTCTTGCGTTATCATCTGTGGTATTCATCGCCGTCGAGATCGAAAAGTTTATAAGGAGGCGGCAGACAGGCAAGTATCAGTAGTGTAGGGTATCCCGATTTATAAGCCAGGATCAATAATCAGATTTTTTTGTAGAAGGTGTCATAAGGAAACTTTCTCACATAAATGAGAAATTCGTCCATGACGTGGGTAAGATGCTTTCTGACAGGAAGAATCAGTGAGAGATCTCTCTGGATATTTCCCTCCCTGAAAGTTACAGGTTTCAGGCGTCCATCTTTAACTTCCCGCTGGACAGCCCATTTGGAAACAATCGATACTCCGACACCAGCCTCAACAGCCTCCTTGATCGAGGCTGTGCTTCCCAATACCAGGGCAATATGCATATCGTGGATGCTGATTCCATGAACCGCGAAATATTCCTCGATTTTCTGTCTTGTGCCTGATCCTTCCTCTCTGAGGATGAACGGCTCCTTTAATATGTCAAGAATAGAAACCACCCTTTTTTTGGCCCACGGATGGTCCCGAGAGACAATGACTATCAGGTCGTCTGACATTATAGTCTCTCTCTTGAGCTTTCCGCCCATGCATTCCCCGGCCACCAACGCGAAATCAACAAATCCTGACTTCAGAAGCTCCTCTATCCTTTTCGTGTTCCCAACCATCATGCTGATCTTAACCTTCGGATGTTCCTTCTTGAACGCGATAATCACTCTGGGGAGTACATGATTGCCAAGAGACGTGCTCGCTCCGAGAGTGAACCCCCCCTTAATGGCTCCTGAGATCTTCCTCATCTCCTTTTCAATATCCGTATAGTGGTCCAGAATATGTTTTGCCTCATGGTACAGGAGTTCCCCTGCCGGGGTAAGATTTATCTCTCCGTGGGACCTGTCAAAGAGCTTTGTCTCGAAGAACTCCTCCAGCGCCTGTATCTGGAGACTAACAGCCGGCTGGGTGAGGTGGACGATTCTTGACGTTTTTGAGAAACTCCGTGTTTCGGCCACCGCACAAAAGAGTTTAAGTTTTATATCCATGCGGATAGAATAACACACCGACTATTAAATTTGACTATAGGACAATTAGCCCCGTGAATTAAGGGGAACATCTCAGGTAATCTAAACTTATGCCGTCGACAAAAAAGCCATATACCATCACGCGTGGAAAGGTCAGCTTAGACTACTCGACGGTCTACTGCGAAACTCCCGAGAGGATGGACATGCCGCGATGCCGGACAAAGTGCTCTTTCTTCTTGTCTTACCATCAAGTAAAATAGGTGATGAAAGGAGGTCTGCATGCCTCATCCTAAAATCCTCGCATTTGTCCTTGCCGGCGGAAGGGGCGAACGGCTCTTCCCTCTGACATCATTCCGTTCCAAGCCTTCCGTGCCTTTCGGGGGCAGATACAGGATAGTGGACTTTGCACTGAGCAATTTTGTGAATTCCAGGGTCACCTCCATCTATCTCCTCGTGCAGTACAAGTCACAGTCTCTTATCGAACATATACGCCAGAACTGGGTGCTCTCTTCGGTCATCAGGGATAACTTCGTAGCTGTGGTGCCCCCGCAGATGCGCATGGGGCCGGAGTGGTTTCAGGGCACGGCAGACGCCGTCTTCCAGAATATGGATCTGATAAGGCAGCAGAGGCCCGAGCTTGTAGCGGTCTTCGGAGCCGACCATATCTACCGTATGGATGTGCGGCAGATGATCGACTTCCATCTGGAACGTGATGCCGCTGTGACTGTCGCTGCGAGGCCGGTGCCTATTGAACAGGCCTCATCTTTCGGCGTGATCGTCACTGACAGTGATAAGAGGATCGTGGGCTTCCAGGAAAAGCCGAGGGTCCCGACGCCCATGCCGGATGACCCTGGCCGCGCGTACGTCTCGATGGGGAATTACATATTCCGGTCCGACGTCCTGATGGGGGCACTGGCGAAATCCCAGAGGAAAAAACAGCATGACTTCGGAGCTCATATTATTCCTGATCTGGTAGAGACCGGGAAGGTCTTTGCGTATGATTTTGCGACAAACATCATCCCCGGAGCGCAGCCGTATGAGGAAAAGGGTTACTGGAGGGATGTCGGCAACATACCCGCCTTCTTTGACGCCCATATGGACATGCTCGGAGAATCCCCGGTGTTTGAGCTTAACAATATCCTCTGGCCTGTTCACCCTTCACTTTATGAAGGGCCTTCCACCAAGATAATCAGGGGCGATATCCGTAACAGTATCATCTCTGAGGGCACTCTCATACGCAAGGCGAAGATCAGGAATTCATTTGTACGAAGCGGGGTTGTCATTGAGGATAATGTGAGCGTCGAAGACTGCATCATCATGGACCAGTCGGTCCTTAAAAAGGGGTGCCGTCTGAAGAAGGTGATTGTGGATAAATCAAATGTTGTGGGCGAGGGCGAGCAGATAGGCTTCGATCCTGACGCCGACCGTTTCCGCTGCCATATCGACCCCTCAGGGATTGCGATACTTCCCAAGGGCGGCAGGCCTTTGAGGCATGTCAGAAAATGATTTTACGGCCTGGCATTTGTGATAAAATAATCCGTTCGTAACCCGGCTATTCAGTTCAGGTAAAGAGTTTTCTCAGGAGGATCAGATGAGCGACATTGTAATGGAGACGAAGCTTGAAGGTATCAGGCTCCTCAGGCGGGGCAAGGTCAGGGATGTATATGAAGTCGATGATTTTCTCCTGATCATCGCGACAGACCGCGTATCTGCCTTTGATGTTGTGCTGCCCAACGGCATATCCGGAAAGGGCAAGGTCCTTACCCTGATATCACTTTACTGGTTCGGGCAGATGAGGGACATCATGGAAAACCATATCGTTGCTACGGAGGTGGAGGCTTATCCTGCGAAGCTCCATAAATATAAGGACGTACTTGAAGGCAGGAGCATGCTTGTAAAGAAGGCGAACCCTATGCCTGTTGAATGCATTGTCCGGGGCTATCTCTCGGGCTCGGGTTGGAAGGAGTACAGAAACAGCGGTACGGTCTGCGGCATCAGGCTCCCTGCCGGACTTGTGGAATCATCCAGGCTTGATCAGCCGATCTTCACGCCCAGCACAAAGGCTGACGAGGGACATGACATGAACATCAGCTTTGATGAGATGCGCAGGATCGTCGGCGATGAAATTGCCCAACAGCTGAGGGCTGCGAGTCTCAGGATCTACACAAAGGCGAGGGACATCGCCGAAAAAAAGGGGATCATCATCGCAGATACGAAGATGGAATTCGGAACTTGCGACAACAGACTTATCCTGATAGATGAGCTCCTTACCCCGGACTCGTCGCGGTTCTGGTCCGCCGGGACCTATGAACCAGGCAAAGGGCAGGACAGCTATGACAAGCAGATAATCAGGGACTACCTTTTGACTCTTGACTGGGACCAGACCTATCCCGGACCGGTCCTGCCGGATCATATCGTTGATAAGGCGATCGAAAGATACCGGGACATTTACAGGATCATTGTCGGATAGTTATGTCTATGGGAGATCTGATGAATAAAATAGCAGGATTAATTCCGGTTGCGTGCCTGCTGATTGTCCTTTCGCATGCTGTGCCTGCTAACGCAGACGAGGGAGCGGTAAAGAAGGCGGTTGAGGCGGCTGATAACTGGCTATCTCTGGTCGATAGCGACAAGTATTCCGAGAGTTGGGAGGCCGCTGCAGCTTTCTTCAAAGGCGCTGTAAAAAAGGAGAAGTGGCCCCAGTCTCTGGCATCGGTTCGGAGACCTCTCGGCAAGGTTATCAGCAGAAGGCTGAAGTCAAGGCAATATACCACAAGCATGGCCGGGGCTGCGGATGGGGAGTATGTGGTCATACAGTACGAGACCTCTTTCGAAAACAAGAAGGCCGCAGTCGAAACAGTGACCCCGATGCGGGAGAAGGATGGCAGTTGGAAGGTGTCAGGATATTATATAAGATGAAAAGGGCCTTGCTTCTTGTCCTGCTTCTGTTTCCGTCCGGGTGCGTCTTCACTAAGGTCGCCACAGTTCCTCTAAGGGTCGGCGGAGCGGTTATCTCTGTTGTCCCTGTTGTCGGAAATGCTGCAGACAGCGTGATCGACACCGCCGCCGACGTTATCGATCAATAGGCAGATTGCCCTATTTCGAAACCTTGCTGCGGAGCATGCCTATATATTTATTGACGGGGTTGCTGCGTTTCAGAAACGGTATAGCAGCCCCTTTTCTGACGCCCAGTTTTTTCATCTCCCACTGCAGGTCGTGGTTGTCCGGCTCGTTCCGTAACCCCTCCCTGAATGCAGTAATGGCCGACTTCTTGTCATCGCCCTTGAGATAGGCCCTGCCGAGGTTCAGGTAAAAGACCGGATAGAAGAACTCGCTGCCGAAGGGCATGGAATGGTCCAGATGTTTGATTGCATCTTCACATATCTTAATGCCCTCATCCGTCCTGTTCTCGACAATGGCGAGGAGGCAGCCGTAATAGGAAAGCAGAAAGGGGTCGCCGGGGTATTTTTCGAGCGCATGCACAAGGACATTAAGGGCTGATTTCCCGTTTTTTCTCCGAAGGAGCTGCTTCACCTCTTCAAAATATTGAGCCTTTGTCTTTTCTTTTTCTGTGTGATCTTTTGTGAACATCTAGATTGCGGACTTATGCTGGTTTTCCATGAGGGTATGGAGTTTTTCCCTGAAATCCTCCATCTGAAGGATATTGCAATAGTCGGACTGACGCGAAAAGACCACTTCCCCTTTGAGATAGATCCTTGTAAATATCTTAGAGGTCTTTGTCCCCATATCCTCTGTCTGGACATGATAGGTAACGTTGTTCACAGAGATGTTGCTGCTGAATTCAGGGATCTGCTTTGAAGTGATCGTTATCTTTGACTTCGACGCCATGTCTCAATTTTACCAGATACAGCCGGGTTTTGATAAAAAATATTTCATGTCAGGGTAACCCTTCAGTGAATAGGGGTAATTATCATAAAATCTCTCCTCGCCCCGATTTGCCAAAGAGGTGAATTGTTCCTCCCATTGGCAAAGGGAGGTTAGGAGGGATTTTCTTAATAAAAAACTGCCACCCGCAACTGAATGGTTTCATCTCAGGTGCCGAGCAGCTCCTGCAGCTTCTTCTCCAGCGCAGCGATCTGATATGGCTTCTGGATAAAACTGTCGGGCCTGCAGTGCTCCATCTCGGCCAGTGCTGTCTTTTCATCGTATCCGCTTGATATGATAACCTTCAGTTCAGGTTTGATGGTCTTTATTTCCTGAAAAAGTCTGTTCCCGTCCATGTCCGGCATCTGGATGTCCAGTATAGCCAGTTCTATAGCATCTTTCTCATCTCTGAAGAGCTCAAGCGCCTTTATGCCGCTGTCGACTGCCAGCACGTTGTATCCCAGCTGTCGCAGTACTTCTTCGAGAAAGAAGATGATCTGCGGCTCGTCGTCGACAACCAGTATCGTCACCGGAGTTTCTTCTTTTGCGGGCGGAGTCAGGCCGCTCATCAGTTCTTCGGCAGCGCTCAGGGCACGGGGCAGAAAGATATCGAAGGCAGCGCCGGCCCCTTTTTTGCTGTCAACCGAGATGCACCCGCAATGGTTCTGTATGATTCCGGCTGCTGCAGCAAGGCCGAGTCCGCGGCCAAGGAACTTGGTAGTGAAAAAAGGCTCGAAGATCCTCTCCTGTAAAGGTCGCGGTATTCCGGGTCCTGTGTCGGAAATGCTGATGTGCACATAATCCCCGGCAGCGTGACTATGCTTGAATGACAGGCATTGCCAGGAGTCTCTGTCTTCTTTGTTGACAGTGGTGACAGCCAGGCAGCCTCCTGCTTTTTCCATCGCCTCAAAGGCGTTGTTGAACAGGTTGAGCATTACCTGGGTTATCTGGCCTGGGTCAGCGAAGACCGGCCAGATGTCGTCTGCAAGCTCCGTCTTTACCTCTATATCCAGGGCCTTGCCCTTATGGCTCATGTTCAGTGCCTCCAGGATGGCGCTGTTGACGAACATTATCTTTGGCTGGTACATGCCGCCTTTTGCGTATGCGAGCAGCTGGTTTGTAAGGTCCGCCATGCGCTGGGCAGACTGGATAATGTTGTCTGCGAGAACCCGCTCTTTTTCGGCGTTTTCAAGCCTCATTCTGAGCAGCTCTGCATTGCCGAGGACGCCCATAAGTATATTATTGAAGTCGTGTGCCATGCCTCCTGCCAGAGTGCTGATGGATTCTTCCTTCTGTTCCTGGGCCAGTCTTCTGGCCAGATTCTCCCTGAGCTCTTCCATCTTCAATTTCTCGGTTACGTCTCTGCTCACCTCTATGATTTGCAGGACCTCTCCCTGCTCATCGAAGATGGGAGACGCATGTATCTCGACGACATGCTCCGAGAAGTCCTTTTTTAGATGCCTGTGAGTAACGATGACCGCCTCTTTTTTCGTCCGGGCCTCCCTGAGAGGGCAGGGGTGCTCTTCGCTCGAACACGGCGTGTCGCTGCCGTGGGAGATCTCATAACAGAAGCCGGAGCCGGGCATATATGTGCCGCCTCTGCTGCAGCTGTTTGCTGCCCTGTTCATGAGTTGAACGCGGTAATTTGTGTCGATTACCATGATGGGATCAGTGATGCCGTCAATGATCGTCTGCAGGAATTTACGTTCGGATTCCATCGCTCTCTGGGTCTGCCTGATCTCTGAGACGTTCCGTGCAATATGGATCGAGCCCGCAGGTTTTCCGTCTCCTGAAAAAAAGGGGGTGACCGAAACCCAGTATTCGCCGCCTAATCTCTCCTCATAGAGCTCACAGGAATGTTCCTTTCCGTCTGCAAGCAGCTTTCTATGAGGGCAAGTTGCTACAGGTTCTTTTGTATCGTGAACCAGCTCATAGCAGTGCCTGCCTATCGCCTCTGCCGGAGGCATAGCCAGTTTCTCTGCCATTGCCCTGTTTATGCGCACGATGCGATACTCGCTGTCTATCTGTGCTATGAGGTCAGGCACTGAATTAAATGTCAGCTCCCATTCATCCCTCGCCTTTTCGAGCATCTCGATGTTCATTGCGTTTTTTATCGCAATTGCCGCAAGGTTCCCCATGTTCTGATACAGTTGTATCTCTTCCTCGCTGAAGGACCTCAGTCCGTATGTATGTCCGATCAATACCCCGAAGATATCATCCCCGAGCATCATGGGGACGCATACAGCTGACCTTATATCTTTTTCGAATACGACATCGGGAACCTGAAATCTCGTCTCCGTCAAGAAGTCAGGGACTGTCTCCGGTCTCCTTGTCTTTATCACAAGGGTTGAAAGCCCCTGACCCTCAGTAAGCTGGAACGTACCTATATAAGATCCCGGAAATCCTAATGTGTCGAAAACAACGAGGCTGGCTTTGTCATCAGAGAGGAGCATAACAGTCGAATAATCGAGGGCGAGCATGTCTTTTGAATGCTCTACTATGCTCCTGTAGAGCTTTTTCAGGTCCGTGGTGGCGGTAATATCCTGAGAAAACCGGAAGAGCCTTTCAAGGTCCAGAAAATCACTTTTCATCTCATCTCCAGTAGTTGCCAAAGCGCTTTGTTATCATTTTTTCAGATTCCCGATCTATGGCAACCCGAAGAACGTGACCCAAAAATAATAAGGCCCTTCCAGGCCTTCGCCTGCAGGCGTCACCAGCAGCCCGAAATGAAAGTCCCCATCAGGAATCTCCATGCCGGATGAAGAGGTATAATACATACCCAGAGGCCTTTCAACAAAGAATGTGCCTACCCCTTCTCTCCATGTTACAATCCCGGCAGCCATAGTCTGCATGGTGTTGTCGGGTTTCAGGATATAGATATTTAACGGGTCCAGCTCAGGCGCGTAAAACGCAAGATAGGCATCCACAGGCCCGGTAAATTGCGGCAGTCCGACCTCAAGGTCAAGCAGGTAAAGACCCATTGCCGCATCACCGACCCCGAGCGGTCTGTATCCTGATGCGCTGCAGGCCCCTCCTGATTTGGCTATGGCCTCGTACGTAAAGACTTCCTGCTCCAGAGGCAAAGGCAGTATGCAGGAGAAGACGGCTGTGACTGTCACGTTTGCGTTCATTGTCACCGTGCAGAAGCGCGTTCCCGAACACCCTCCTCCGCTCCAGCCAATAAAGGTATACCCATTGTCCGGTTCTGCCATGAGCGTGACCATGGCGCCTGCGTCATATGAGGCGCTGCAGGAGGTCCCGCAGTCGATACCTGTTGGTGAGCTTATTACCCTTCCGCTTCCTGTGCCTGATCTGTTTATGGAAAGGTTATATGATATGCTCCTCACTCCATGCGCTATGCCTGCAGACATGCTGCCGTTGAACTCAGCGTCGCCGAGATAATAGGCATAAAGGGTCTTTGCGCCTGTTGTTGAAAAAGCAAGCGCGCAGTTTCCAGCAGTAGCAGAGGCGATGCAGTTGGCCGCGCCGTCGCCTGAAATCACAATTACATTTCCTGTTGGACTGCCTGAACCAGGCGCATCCGGCGTCACTGTAAAGCCCACTGTAACCGGCTGGCCGACTCCGGATGGTGAAGGTGTGTGGCCGGTGATGGTGGTTGTAGTGTCTGCTTGGCTCACCTCCTGCATCAAGGTGTCATTGCTTGCGGCGTTGTTACTGTCTCCGCTATAGGTCGCTGTGATGGTATGGTTGCCTGAAGAAAGACCTGAAGAGGCGCAGGCAGCGCTTCCGGACACAAGAGGAAGGTTGATACATGCAGGTATGTCCACGCCATTATCGCTGAAGGTGACAGTCCCTGTCGGCGAAGCGCCGCCCACAGTTGCTGTGAAGTCAACGGCTTGGCCAAAGACAGAAGGGTTTACTGATGAAGTAAGTGCAGTCACTGCAGTTGCAATGCCGACCTCGAAGGACCCTATGTCGCAACTGTTGTTCACAGGTCGTGTAATGCCCCGCTGATCAGTATTGATCGTGAATCCGCAGCCGTTTGTGCCGAGGGGTATGACGTCTATGGCCGGACTGCCGCTAAGCAGTTCATGGGTCTGTGTAGGTCCTCCATTATCGCCAAGGGATGAAAGCAATGGATCAGTACTGCTCATAGAGCCGTTGTTTGAACCAAAGCCGCAGGTAGCTCCGCTGTCTATGTTATAGCCGCCGTTGGTAATGCCGCCCCAGCAGTTTCCGCCGGTATTATTGTTGATGATGTTGCTTGTGCTCCTCATTATGGTCATGGGTCCGCCAACACCATTAAAAAGCCCTCCTCCTGTGGATGCGCTGTTTCCTGAGAAGGTACTGTTGGTGATAGAAACCGCGCGGCTTCCAAACATTCCATCTGAACAAATACCTCCGCCAATACCTGAAGCACTGTTTCCTGAAAAGGTGCTGTTGCTGATCGTAAACGTGATGTCAAAGTTTCCGGAGAAATAGAAGAAGCCGCCGCCATTCCCATTAGTAACAGCGTTGTTCGAAAAGGTGCTGCTGATGATGCTGAGCGTGCCGTCGGAGACACCGAGACCACCACCGCCATTGGAAGCACTGTTTCCTGAGAAGGTGCTGTTACTGATCGTAACTGTGCCTCCGTAACCCTGGATGCCGCCGCCATAAGTCCCGAAGCCCGGCAAAGACGCGCTGTTTCCTGAAAAGGTGCTGTTGCTGATCGTAACTGAGCCGACGTTGTTGAGAAGGCCGCCGCCGTTAAACGCAGTATTATTTGCAAAGGTGCAGCTGTTGATAATAACTGTACCAACATTATTGTTAAGGCCTCCGCCTTCACTGGTCCCTGCATTACCGTTGGCAACTGTCAGGTTGTTAAGGTTTAGCGTAATGCCTGGGCTTACATATAATACCTGTACTGTATTGTTGCCGCTGATGGTAAGGCTTGTTGCACCAGGGCCGGTGATGGTCAGGTTCTTGTCTATCGAAAGTCGCGATGACAGCGTGATCGTGCCGTTGACGTTGAAGTTAATCGTGTCGCCTGAGGAGGCGTCAGCTATCGCCTGCCTGAGCGAGCCTGCTCCGCTGTCATTGAGGTTTGTAACCGTGAGTGTCGCAGCATTGGCAGTTGCCAAAGGCAGAAGGATTAACAGACATGCAAGCGAAGCTGATACAAATGACCCCTTTTTCATAATTCCCCCTCCCTATCTATTCCGGGTTCTTTATCTGTGTGGCAACCCTGCCATAGAGACATTTTCCCTCAGGATCAAAAGGATTGCAAGACCTCATTGAAACAATAATACCTGCGGTTAGGACCGCGGGTATTATTGTACGATATATTTGCAGCAGTAAAGCCAATAGTATTATCATAGTGCTCATCCGAATATCTTTGTGCCGTATACAGGCGCGTCTCATAATATTTAAGGAGGAACACGATACCAAATGGCTAACGAACCGAACAAGGTCATCTACTCCATGGTTGGAGTAAGCAAATTTTATGATAAAAAACAGGTCCTGAAAAATATCTATCTGTCGTACTTTTATGGCGCAAAGATAGGGGTGCTCGGCCTAAACGGCTCTGGCAAGAGCTCTCTTTTGCGCATATTGGCCGGAACAGACAAGGAATTCGTAGGCGAGACAGTGCTTTCACCCGGACATACAGTTGGTATGCTAGAACAGGAGCCAAGGCTCGATGAGGCAAAGACCGTCAGGCAGGTCGTGGAAGAGGGCGTGCAGGAAACCGTAGACCTGGTCAATGAATTTAACAGGATCAATGAAAAATTCAGCGAGCCGATGTCTGATGAGGAGATGAACAAGCTCATCGAAAGACAGGGCACTGTGCAGGAGAAGCTGGACGCGCTGGATGCCTGGGACCTCGACAGCAGGCTTGAGATGGCCATGGACGCACTGCGCTGTCCTCCGGGAGATACACCTGTAACGGTCCTCTCAGGCGGGGAAAAAAGGCGCGTTGCTCTGTGCAGGCTCCTTCTTCAGAAGCCTGATATCCTGCTTTTGGACGAGCCTACCAACCATCTGGATGCCGAGTCTGTTGCCTGGCTGGAGCATCATCTTCAGGCCTATCCAGGCACGATCATTGCCGTGACCCATGACCGCTATTTTCTGGATAACGTGGCAGGCTGGATATTGGAACTCGACAGGGGAGAGGGGATACCATGGAAAGGGAACTATTCTTCCTGGCTTGAGCAGAAGCAGGAGAGGCTGAAGCAGGAGGAGAAGTCTGAAACCGAGAGACAGAAGACCCTGCAGCGCGAACTCGAATGGATTAGGATGTCCCCAAAGGGACGACATGCCAAATCAAAGGCGCGTATCAGCTCCTATGAGACGCTTTTAAGGCAGGACAGCGAAAAACGTGCAAAGGAGCTCGAGATCTTTATTCCACCCGGCCCGAGGCTCGGGAATCTGGTTATCGAGGCCGATAACGTAGGCAAGGCATACGGCGACAGGATTATTGTGGAGGCTATGACCTTTTCCCTTCCGCCCGGAGGAATCATCGGCGTTATAGGCCCCAACGGGGCAGGCAAGACAACGCTTTTCAGGATGATAACCGGACAGGAAAAGCCGGACTCTGGCACGATCAGATTAGGGGATACAGTGAAACTTGCGTATGTGGACCAGAGCAGGGATGCCCTTGACCCTGCCAAGACCATCTGGGAGGCCATCTCAGACGGCCTCGATACCATACAGATCGGCAACAGGCAGGTGAATTCCCGCGCCTATGTCGGCAGGTTCAACCTCTCAGGAGCTGATCAGCAGAAGAAGGTGGGCATGCTCTCAGGAGGTGAGCGCAACCGCGTGCACCTGGCCCGCATGCTCAAAGAGGGCGCCAATGTTCTCCTCCTTGACGAGCCCACAAATGATCTTGACGTCAATACCATGCGTGCGCTTGAAGAGGCTCTTGAAAACTTCGCAGGCTGCGCTGTTGTCATCAGCCACGACCGCTGGTTTTTAGACAGGATAGCTACCCATATTCTGGCCTTTGAGGGAGACAGCAAGGTCGTCTGGTTTGACGGCAACTATTCGGAATATGAGGCTGACAGGAGGACAAGGCTCGGGGCAGCAGCTGACCAGCCCCACAGGATCAAATACAGGAATCTGACGAGGATATAATATGATCGAGAAAAAGGTTGTCTATTTTGAAAAGCCCGGCAGGGAAAATACCGGGGCCTGTCTCAAGGTTGTCAAAGGCGCGGTGAACGAAGGTTCATGCAGGCACGTTGTAGTCGCCTCTACCACAGGAAGCAGCGGCCTGCTCTTTTCAGAGGCTTTGAAAGATAACGGTCTGAATCTGGTTGTCGTAACCCATTCGGCCGGGTTCAAGGGGCCTAACACCTTCGAGATGCCGGGTGAAACAGCTGACAGGATCAGGGCTAACGGGGCTCGGATATTTACAGGCACGATCCTGACGCATTCTATCGAGACAGCTCTTTCTTCAAAGTTCAGCGGCGCATATCCTGCCATGATAATAGCGCAGGCCCTGAGGAGGTTCGGAGAGGGCGCGAAGGTCTGCTGCGAGATCGTGATGATGGCTGCGGATGCAGGCCTTATACCTGAGGGAGAAGAGGTTCTGGCTGTTGCAGGCACGGGCTATGGCTCTGATACGGTCCTCTCAGTGAGGTCTGCTACATCGAAGAGATTTCTTGAGCTGAAGGTCCTTGAGATATTTGCAAAACCAAGGGGATAGAAGAAATTTCCATTGCGCTTGGCCGCCTGAGGAGGAGGCCCGCAGGTGGGTGTTGTGTGGAGGACGGCTAGCTGCCGTTCTTTACCCGATTAAAATCAGCTATATCAACCTCCTCTTTTCTCGACCGACGCACTGAAATAATTCTTGTCTTGCTGCTCCTGTAAGTTATAATCCCAGACCAATATTTCCAGATTACTTTTCAAACCGAAATGTCTTGGCAATTTCTCTCATTTTATTTTCAAAATCATCAGAGACAGTATCTTTGCTGCACCCGAGCATTATAGCGTACAGATAATCTTCTTTTTTCAATAAATAGTATAAGATATTTTCCCTATTATATTGCGTGACAAACCATTTCGCGTCGCAATCATCAATGGTCTCCTGTCCTGCACTGCTTATTACGCCGCCGTTATTTTGTATCAGTGACTTCATAAAGTTGAAGCCGTCTGTAAGTGTCTTTTGCGGGGATATTTTTTGCACCTGCACAGAGATGATCTCTGTGCTTGCTGGGTTTGTAAACTGTATTTCAATTCCCATGGGGGGAGTTTTCACCCTTTCCCATCCATCAGGAAATTTAATGGAAAACCCCTTGCCCTTATTATAATATCGGCCAGGCTCTTTCGGTTGGGATTCACATCCTATAAGGAGACACGAAATTAATGCCGCAAAACAAAAAACACTAACTCTTTTCATTTGCATATACACTCTCCTTTCAATTTATCAGGTTTTAACGATGGCAATATGCGGCGGAGCAAAGCGGAGTCCGCATGGTTGATTTGTCAGGGCAGTTTAATTCCAAGGTCTTTGCATATTTTCTTTGCGAGGTTATCATCAATTTCAGTATGTCTTGGAACAGATGATCGTATGTTTTGAATCGGATTTCCCCACCATGAATGTCTTCCGCCCTCCCTGATAAACTCGCGTCCCTGTTACCTGAGATGCTTCAGGAGGTCATTACGCCTCATATCGCAATTTTTTCTTCTAAGTATCCAGTTCCTCATGGAGAAAATATTAGCATATTCGGAAATCAATGAGAAGAAGAATATGCCTGCGCGTGAAAGACCTTGATTTCGGTGCTGATACGATCTTTGTAAGGAGCGGCAAGGGCGACAAGGACCGCTCGACTGTGCTTCCGTCTGCGGTCAAGGAACGGCTCCTGGAGTCAAGAATGCCCTGAGAAAGGCTGGCATAGCAAAGCACGCCTCTGTCCATACTCTCCGCCATAGCTTTGCGACGCATCTGCTTCTCAGGCAGGCGTAAACATACGCGGGGTGCAGAGCCTGCTCGGCCATAAGAACGTCGAGACGACTATGATTTATACCCACGTGCTCAGGAATATGTCCAATGCTCCGAAAAGCCCGCTGGATGCTCTATATGCGGAGACGACTTAACCCAAACCTATTTCCGGATATAGCCCTCGATCAAAAAGTCCTCCCCGAAACGCCTGATCTTTGTATCTCGCAGCATGAAGGCCTCATCCAGCCTTCTGAACGTCTTGCCGCCCACGGACGTGAAGGATTCCCTGCCGCCTATTATCTTGGGCGCGATAAAGAACATCACCTTGTCGACTATGCCGCTTTCAAGGCAGGAAGAGTTAAGGGACGAACCGCCTTCGACAAGGACAGAGACTATCCCCAGTCTGCCCAGCTCTTTCATAAGCCAGGCCGGGTCGAGCCTTTCTCCCTCATATTCGATGATCCTGGCCCCCTTACCCTCTAAGAGTTCCCTTCTTTTTTTCCACCCTGGTGAGCGATTGAGACCGGCATCTGCTCTCCTGGTTACGATTATCGTTTCAGGAGGGCAGGACAGAACCCTTGCGTCTGTCTTAGTTTCAAGAAGCGGATCGATCACGATGCGCAGAGGGTCCTTAAGCCTGCCTGTCCTGCAGGTCAATTGGGGATCGTCCGCCTTAACTGTTCCGATACCTGTCATAATGGCGTCAACAGAGCCTCTCAGCCTGTGCACAGCAATCCTCGCCTTTCCCCCGGTTATCCACTTTGATTCGCCTTCAGGAGTTGCTATCTTGCCGTCCAGAGTCATCGCCACCTTCATTATCACAAACGGCAAGCCGCTGGTGACATGCTTAATGTAGGCCTCATTAAGTTCGCGCGCCTTTTCTTCCAGGATGCCGGTGATCACTTGTATGCCTGCTTTTTGCAGTTCCTCTACCCCCTTACCCGCGACCTTAGGGTTCGGGTCTTTCATCGAGACAATGACCTTCCTTATGCCTGAAGAGATGATCTTTTGGGTGCAGGGGGGGGTCCTTTTGTCTTTATGACAGCAGGGCTCAAGACTGACATAAAGTGATGAGCCTTTAGCCCGTTGTTCCGCCTTGTCGATTGCGATGACTTCGGCATGCGGGGCGCCGGCTTTTTTGTGGTATCCCTCGGAGATCACCTTACCGTTTTTTATGAGGAGAGCACCTACCATGGGGTTGGGACTTGTCATGCCCCTGGCGCGCGCTGCAAGGGCCAGGGTCCTGCGGATATATGCCTCGTCTGTCATGGTTTTACAGGATACCATAAAATCCTTTACTTGTTACACTCTTCCCACTAAAATCTATGTATCGTTTCTCTTTAAAAAAAGTGTGATATAATTTTCTAAGGAGGCGGCATGAATACACTTATAATAATTGTGACCGTAGTTTTTTTGGTTGTTGTGGCTGCATTCCTTGTACCTCTGCTCATAGAATTGCGACGCACGGTCATCTCCCTCAGGAAGACCACGGAGAACAACCTCAATCCTGCCCAGGAGGAACTTCAGTTC
>JACRHE010000204.1 GCA_016217695.1 Nitrospirota bacterium
GAACCAGTTGTCACAGATAGATATTCACCTTTGTGCCTTTGCCCGGGGCGCTCTCTATCTGCAGGCTCCAGCCGTGGGCTTTTACCAGATGCTTTACGATCGCAAGTCCGAGGCCTGTGCCTCCCATCTTCCGGGAACGGGCAGGGTCTACCCTGTAGAACCTCTCCCCGAGCCTCGGCAGGTACTTGGCCGGAACGCCTATCCCTGTGTCTTCCACGAAAATGAAAGTCCTGCCCCCGTCCTGTTCTATGCCGAGGGTGACACTGCCTGTCTCGGTAAACTTTATCGCGTTGTCTATAAGGTTGGTCAGGATCTGAAGCAGACGGTTCCTGTCAGCGCTGATCATTTTCAGCTCAGGCCTGATATGCGTCGACAGCGCAAGGTTTCTTGCCTCAGCCCTGTCCCTGAATATCTCCATGACATTGCCGAAGACATCGTAGATGTCGATTACAGCCTTCTCGACCCTGATAACTCCGAGTTCTATCCTGGAGATCGTCATCAGGTCGTCAACAAGGCTGTTTATCCTCTCGCTGTTGGACTTTATGGTCCCGATAAACTTTAAAGCATTTTCCCTGTCCTCTATAGCACCTTCGAGGAGCGTATCGGCAAACCCCCTGATGGCGGTGATCGGCGTCTTCAGTTCGTGTGATACATTGGCGACAAAGTCCTTTCTGACCTGTTCGAGCTTCTCGTGCTCTGTGATGTCATGAAACACGGCCACAAAACCGGAGAACTCATTCTCCCGGTATGACACAGGCGACACCCTGACTCTCAGATATCTTTCAACAGGCGCATCTATCCTGAACTCGGTCATTCCGGGGGCATTATTTTTCCGCACCTCTTCCACCAGATCTGCGAACTCATGATTTCTCACAGCCTCTGCATACCTCTTCCCGCTCAGACTGATATCCCCGAAGAAGTCCCGGGCCGAAGAGCTCGACAGGGTAATCATTCCCCTGGAGTCAATGATCAGGAGGGCATCCGGAACGCTCCTGAATATGACGTTCAGCCGGTTCTTCTCCTCCTCGTGCCGGTTCATCATGTCCTGCAGTTTAAGAGACATGGACGTGAGATTGTCCGCGATCTCACTGAACTCTCCGGCGTTGTTGAGAAAAAGCCTCCGCTCTATCTCTCCCCTGGAAAGAGACCTCGAAAAATCGGTTATCTGCATGAGAAGCCTCCTGAGATGGTCTGTCTGCCATAATACAAATACCCCTGTCAGCATCAGCAGGATCACCACAACAAGTATAATCTTGATCCTGAGCAGGTTCACGGCCTTGTCTATATCCGTAAGCGGCACAGCCAGCCTGATAAAGCCCTCCTCTTTTTCATCACGGGAGATCTTTTTCGCCACATAGAGAAAATCGTATTTCATCGTATCGCTGTATCGTATGGCCACGCCGGCATCAGCAAAATGCGACTGCGCTATCTCGGTCCGGTTCAGGTGGTTGTCCATACCCTGGGAGCCTGCATCCGAATCGCCGAGGACCCTGCCGTCCGACGCAATAATCGTGACGCGCGCGCCTGTGTCCTGCTTCAGCTGTCTGCAGAAGCTGTCCAGACCGGTCTGTCCGAAAGAGATCGCCTTTGAGATGAGGTTTATCTGAACAGCAAGGTTTTTTCCGAGATTGCCGACATAATTATCCCTGACTGCCGAAGTGACGAATACTTCCATAAAGAGAGCTGCCGCCAGAATCACAACGGCGTACAGCAGGAAGAGCCTCCTGAAGATACCGGATTTCATATCACCACATCCATGTAGTAGCCTATGCCCCTTCTCGTCTTTATGTACCTGGGGTCAGAAGGGTCATCCTCGATCTGCGTGCGCAGCCGGCGAATATGCACATCAACTGTCCTTGGCTCCACAAACGCCTCATCCTTCCATATTGCATCCAGAAGCCGGTCACGGCTGAAGATCTTTCCCTTTCTTTCTGCAAGATACAGAAGAAGCCTGAATTCGGTCGAGCTGAGGCTTAAGGGGACGTTTCTCTTTAAGACTGAATAGGACTCCCTGTCGATCACAAGATCTCCTATCCTTATAACCGTGGTATCCGCAGGCCTCTCACTGAGCCTTCTTAGTACAGCCCTCACCCTGGCCACAAGCTCCCTCGGGCTGAAGGGCTTGGTCATATAGTCATCAGCGCCTGTTTCAAGCCCGAGTATGCGATCCACTTCCTCTCCCTTGGCCGTAAGCATTATGATTGGCAGGTTTTTCGTCTTCGGATCATTTCTGATCATGCGGCAGAGCTCCATTCCCCGGATTCCGGGAAGCATCAGATCAAGGATGAGAAAATCGAAATCACCGCTCCTGATCTTTGCAAGGGCCTCCTCACCGTCTGAGGCAGATGAGACCCCGAATCCCTCTTTGGTGAGATTGTATCTGACCAGCTCGACGATGTCAGGCTCGTCGTCAACTACCAGTATCCTGACCTGCTCACTCAATGTGAAGGAACTCCCCTCATGCTGAACCTGATAGACGACAAAGTGCGGTCGATCCCCGCTGAATGGACCAGGCAGCCGGAGACCTCGCCGACAAAGACGCTGCCGGGCGTTCCTGTATAAGGGGAGGTGATCGTGATAACACAGGAATCCTTTGGAGGGAATATCTGGCCGCCGTCGGCAACAAACTTAAAGCTTGCTGCAATGCCCGAAGGGGTATTCTCACCTATACTGAGAGAGGACCTTCCGAACATGCTGTCGTTTATCGCCTTGCCGTCGGCAAAATGCCTGCCGGCCCTTGTGGCGTCAAGGGTCAACTCGATGCGCCGTGCATTGCTGTGTTCAGCGCCGGGCGCCTGAAACTGTATAGTCGCATGGGTTGGGTCCTTGAAGCGTGTATCAGAGAAGAAACCCGTCTTCAGGATATATGTCTCTGATATCCCGTCCAGCAAAAGAGTCGCCTCTCCGGCTGCATCAGGCTTCTTATCCTCCATCTGAGGAAAAGAACCGGGCTCTCCCTGGCCTGGAGCGACTGCCTGACCCTGTTGAGGCAGGGTATAAAGTTCCTGTCCGCCGGGCGTTTGAGGTACCATGCCCGGTACCTGGGGCCATTTATCAGGTGATAGTATCATCTCCCGGCCTGTTGAGCTCAGCATGCCTTTTAAGAGCAGAAATGGAATAGTGAGAGACGCGCCAAGAAAGGCCAGCAGCAGCAGGGGGATTAACAGATACCCCAGCGTACCTGCGCCCAGCCATTTGAGTTTTTCACCGGCAGTTGACGTATATGTGACAGCTCCCTTGCGGGATTTAAGATCTTCATAGAGCAGGAAGGTAAAGATCATCACAAAAGGCATAAAGAGCAGACTGAAGATAGGCCCTATAAACGGTATGATCCCTACTGCCAGCGAGGCAAGCCACACAAGAAAAAGCCTCAGGAACACATCGAACCAGTAGCCCTTAACATATTCCCTGCTTTTCAGAAGCGCGTTCATGCCCCTTTCGTCCTCTGAAGCGAGTATGAACTGGCCAAAAGCGAACCAGACCAGGAAGATCAGGCCTGGGAAAAAAAAGAGCAGAAAACCGCCTGTAATGATGAATCCTGCAATGGAGAAGAACCACATAAAGGCCCAGATCCTATGCCATCCCCTGGCAAGAGATTCCCTTATTCCGAGCCCCTCGTCAACTACTGCGAATACCACTGCAGCAAGCCCCCAGAATAAAATGATCATGCCTGCAAGTGTGCCGATCACTGCGCCTGCCGCAATAAACGCCCCTTTGCTGCCTTCAAAGGGAAGGGAAAATAGAAAGCCGATCCCGGCAAAGACGGCTATGGCAGCGATAAAACAGAAGAAGGAAAAGAGATAGAGGGCGATAAGCGGGCCTATGCGCCTTTTATACACCTCCCATGAATTCCTGAAGAGATCTCCCACATCAGTCAGCGGCCCGCATTTCTCCTGAGCTGCAGCCTGGCTGGGAGCCTCTCCCGGAGATACCTTCTTTTCTTCCTTTTGAGGTCCTTCAGTTGAAGGAGGAGGTACTTCCGGGGCCTGCTTTTTCTCCTGCAGTTCCTTCAGTTTCCGGGCCTTCCACTTTTCGTACTCTTCTCTGTTTTTGAATTCCGGCATGGCTCCTTCTCCTTATTCTAACCCATTATATTCATGAAACAACTATTATGCCACTGACAATGCCTCAAAAACTTTTCAGCGCCGCCCTTGAGGCCATGATGCCCCTGTACTGTGCCTCCTCAAAGATCGAGATGCCGCTCATGTCCGAATGCGCAAAGAATATCTTCCCATGCGGCCTGCTGGCTTCACGCCTCGCCCTTCCCCACATGAATCCAGGCAGAGGCCTCACCATAGCATGCCCCCAAAGCCAGACATTCACCTCCTCGATCCTGCTCTCGATCCCCGGATGCATCCCTGAAAGGTCTGCTACCACTGTTTCAGCCCAATCATTATATGGCCTCTGCAGAGCTTTGCGCCGTTCTGCAGATGGTTCTCCGTCTGTAAGAGGAAGATAATATGTCAGAACTGACTTTGCCTGATGGGAGGAGATATCCTGATGATTCGCAACCACATACCCCAAAGATTGGCTCTGATAGCTCACGTTGTCCCAGGAAAGAGGCGCCCCATTTCCCTCAGGAACCTCTCTGACCGTAATATTTGCAACCATCCAGGGCGCATATCCGAAACTGCCGGCATAGGCAGGAAGCCTCTCCCTGAAATCCTTTAAAGCCCTGAAGGCCGTAAACCTCGGGCCGGCGTAAATAACCGCCCTGGCAAGTATACGCAGGACAGCGCCACGTTTAACGTCGTAGTAATCCACAGCCACACGTCCTCCGGAGTTTTCTATATTCAGGACACAGGCGCTGCATCTGATATTGCCGCGCACCTTTTCCTCCATCTTAATCACTAGCCAGCCGTTTCCTTCAGGCCACGTGAGTACCGTGTGGGGCTCAGCATTGGCGGCCTTGCCGCCACGGGAGGCAAAATAATGAATGCCTGCCCAGGCAGAGACCTCGTCCATGCGGCAACCGTAATCATCGCGGCAGCAATAGTTGACATACCACCGAAGATACTCAGAGTCCCAGCCGTTGTCCGACAGATACCTGCTCATGCTGATAGTGTCTAACTTCAGGAACCTGCTGTCGCGTGAACTGTATTCAAGCGGGATGGAAAAGGCCCGTCTTCCGTCATTCCCCCTCGCCTCCCTGAAACCCTTCATCGCCTTAAAAAAACCGTCATATTGAAGCCTGTCACTTTCTGATATGCCGAGCTGTGGCACCAGACCCTCCTGCCAGTGACCATGAATGAAGAGCCGCTCATGGGGGTCAGCACACAGGTAGAATTCATTATAGACAGGAAGCCCCCTGCCGTCGTATTTCTCTATTATGCCCAACTCTTCAAACAGCTCCTTCACAAATACCGCTTCCTCACCGGGAACAGGTATATAGTGCGCGCCCCAGGGAAAAGGAGAGACCTCATTGGCGCCGCTTACAGAATTCCCGCCGGTCTTTTCTTCGAGCTCAAGGAGCAGAAAGTCATCGAATCCCCTTTTCCCGAGCTCCCGGGCAGCTGAAAGTCCTGCAATGCCTCCGCCGACTATGACGATCCCGGTCTTTTCCGTCTCCACAGGCAAAAGGCGCTTCTTCCCGGAAAGCATATGCCCCACTTTCATGTTGGAGCCTCGGATACCACCTGAGAATGCCTTCTTCCCTCCGGACTTCGGACCTGAACAGGAAAAGATGCCTGTTGCCGAAGCAGCAAGCATCATACCTCCCATCAGACCTCGTTTGAGGAACAGGCGACGATTCAGCCCACCCTTTTCTGAAGAATCAGTCGACATTATTAATGGACATACCCGGACCACTCCTCCTCAAAATATCTCACGAGGACCTGGTTGTTGAGCCTGTTCACCTCTGTCTCTACAGGACCCATATCAGGCGGAAACCCGGTCATGGACCTTGCCGATTCAGCAGTCACGAACCTCAGACCGGGCATGAACTGCTCAGGCATCCTGAAGGGCTTTTTCGTTGCCATCACATACCCCCACTCTCCGAAAGACGGCAGATATACATGGTAGGGAGTGGCATCAAGACCGACGGATTTCAGGGTATTGACAATGCACCAGAAAGATTTCCGCGCGACAAACGGGGAAGTGCTCTGGATGGCGATTACGCCGTCATCCGTCAGCGCGCCGGACAGGAGCCTGTAAAATGTATTCGTATAAAGCTTTCCGAGAGAAAAGTTGGAAGGGTCCGGAAAATCGACGACGATAAAATCAAACCTCCGGTTGATCGTCTTCAGCCAGACAAAGGCATCCGCATTTATTATCTTTACCCTGGGGGAGTTCAGGGAGCCTTTATTAAGATCGGTAAGGAGCATATGACTTCTGAAAAGCGCCGTCATGCCAGGGTCGAGGTCGACAAGGGTGATCGTCCTGACCGCCTCATACTTCAATATCTCCCTGACAGCAAGGCCATCGCCTCCGCCGAGCACCAGCACGTCGTGAGGCCCTTTAACGGCCTGAAGCCCAGGGTGCACAAGGGCCTCATGGTAGCGGTACTCGTCCCGCGAGTTAAACTGGAGATTGCCGTTGAGAAAAAGCTGCAGGCTGTCACCATCCCTCGTAAGCACAATGCGCTGATACGGGGTTGTCCGCGCATAGATGATGCTGCCCTTATAACTGAGGGTCTCGGTAAATCTCAGGATCGTCCCGGACCAGATAAACCCCGCAGTCAGGATAACGAGCAGCACGATCCCGGCTGTTGCAAGCGCCTTTGGCCGCACCGCGTCGTTTCTGAAAAGGCGCAGGGCCCAGAGCGCCACCAGCACGTTGATGATCCCGAACATGAAGGAAGACCTGATAAGCCCGAGATGCGGCACGAGTACAAGGGGAAAGAGAAGGGAGGCGAAGAGGGCCCCGGCATAATCAAAGGTGAAGACCTTTGCGACAAGGTCTCTGAATTC
>JACRHE010000022.1 GCA_016217695.1 Nitrospirota bacterium
AAGGCCCCCTGAGCTGCCGGTGTATAAGGCATATGAGGAACACTGACATAAGGTGACCCCTTTCGCAGCAATATAAGCAAAGCTACCAGGTGACCCCAAGTGCTTCACCCATGCCTCCAGAGTGATCCTTTGAGGTTCCAAAACCGCAACGTCCTGAATCTTGACATAATTTACGCCAGTTGCTTCAAAATGGAGCGCCGTGGTTCCATAAATTCCGGTAGTCCACGCCGGGTCATTACTATCGGCTTGAAGTGTTGAGCCCAGCTGCCCATTATTACCATTGCCCGATGTATCAACAGCCACTTGTCCGTTACCATCATTAAGTGTCCAATGACCAACTAAGCCATCTTGAGCGGTCGCCATTGCACTTTGTCCCATAACTGAAAGCACGGCTGCGAAATACAAAAAGGTTCGCCACCCACTTTTTTGATTCATAATTTCAGAAAAATATATAAACAATTTTCTCATGGTCGCCTCCTAACGGGACTCATTCAGATTTTTTGATACGCTGCCAGAAGTTCAAAATAAAAAAGAATCGATTGTTGCCCCCTCCTTCCCGGAGTGATTTGCATTTATATGCCTTCGACTTATGTTTCATAGCCTGCGAGCATTAAATACTCCCCCTTTCAAAAATGCCGATAGCATCATTGCTTAATAACCGGGATAACTACGGTATGTTCCGATCCCCCGGAAGATAACGAAGTCAATTTACCCAACCATGCCGGGCCTTGTCAAGAGGAAAATGATTGAAGGAGAAAAAGGCGGGCTTTGCCTTGCCGGCCAACTGATTATCCGGCGGGAATTGCAGCGTGCTATTTCTCTTTCCCCTCCGGCCTTGGTAGTTCGGAATAACTTCAAGATACTGCATCTGAAGCAGGGGCATTCCGGCTACACCAGGTGGTATAATTCTACAAATGGTAAAAGCTATAATTTTTGATTTTGGGGGAGTGCTCGCTGAAGAAGGCTTCAGAACTGGACTAAAGGCCGTCGCAGAAAAAAACGGTCTCGCGCCAGGTGAGTTTTTCAGAACTGCGGATGACCTCATATATAAAACAGGATATGTGACAGGAATGTCCGACGAAGTATTCTACCTGAATAAATTGAGGGAAGAAACGGGGATTAAAGAGAGCAATGAAGAGATCAAGCATGAAATATTAACCAGGTTTATTTTAAGACCTGAGGTCATTGATTATGTCGGCAGATTAAGATCAGATGGCTTTATTACCGCAATATTAAGCGACCAGACAAACTGGCTGGAAGAATTAAACCAGAGGAACCACTTCTTTCATCATTTTGATTATGTCTTCAATTCTTTCAGGCTTAAAAAAGGGAAGAGAGATCCCTCAATCTTCAGGGATGTGTGCTCGATAATCGGATTGCAGCCTGAGGAGACAGTGTTCGTGGACGACAACATTAATAACGTCACCCTGGCCTTGGGAGAGAGACTAAATGCCATTTTATTTCAGGACATAAAAGAATTGAAAATGGAGCTGAAGAAATATTTAACATAGCAATGGCAGGGTCGGTTCTCGGATAAGGTTTCAGGGAAGAATTCGTCAACGGAACTGTAAAGCAGGAAACAATGGTGATTGAAAGGATGGCCGCCTAAATGCTTTTTACACACCCCTCATAAAGACATGGCGACCTCCCTCAGTATCCTTATTCTGATTATACAGGGGACGGGCTTCAGGCAAGGCTAATGATAGCTATCTTCTTAAGACTTTAAAGATATTTCTTCTCTGCAAGTATAATACAAGTATGCAAAAGAAATTTATCATGTTGGGTATGGTTGTAGGGTCACTCGCTGGCAGTTATATCCCTTTAATGTGGGGTGATAGTGCGTTTTCCATGTCTTCTGTGTTCCTTGGTGTTGTGGGAGGTATTTTCGGTATTTGGGCTGGCAATAAAATAGCCAATTCGTTTTAGCTACTAAGGGTATCACCAAAATATAATATTCCTGTAATACCCCTGTAACATTAGGTAATCGGGGACTTATTTATGGGGAGAATACTATGGCAATGGATGGGGATTAGCCAGGTCTACACGCACCTTGCTTTGCTGACGGTTTACTGACGGTCTTTTTGAGGCTTTTGGCAGAATAACTACTTGATATTAAACAAAGGAGTGGCGGGAGCGTGTGGGAATCGAACCCACCCTTCCCCGTTGTGCGGGGAAACACCGGCTTTGAAGGCCGGGCAGGACACCAGAACCCGATGCGCTCCCGTGTTTGCTGAAATGATAATAACGGATTTTATGCTGAATCGCAACTGAAAGGGACGCGGGTCTATTTCTTCTCAAGCACTATCTTGTGCCGCAGGAGCGAGATCTCCCTTATCTCCCCTTCAAAGACCTTCTGCTCTCCGAAGAGGTTCTTCAGAAATATCTTCCCCTCTTCAGGCCTCATAACGTCCACATTTTCGAGATAGAGCTCTTCATTTCCGTCCTTGTAAATATAAGCGTTCGCCTCACACATTTGCCGTCTCCTTTATCCTTGATAATGTGAGGTCTATCTGGTGCGGAAGAGGCTCCTTCCCTGCACCTGTCACCTCAACCCCTTCCTGATTGAGAGGAAGGAGGATCTTTTTTGCGTTCGATGACACCACTGCCGAGGCCATCTTTGCAGTAACCTCCCCGAGCATCCCGTCCGGCAATACCACGCTCAGTGGCCCCACGATCATATCCACCCTTGAAGAGTTCCAGACAATCGCGTTTTCGCCTGTAGCGCCCTTATTCGCCCTGGCTTTCATCATCGCGGTTGTAGCCGCAGCGTTTGAGCCGAGGGCCAGGATCTCGATCCCGTCCTTGAACTGCTCCCTCAGTCCCTTCACAATGAGAGCTCCGATGCCCCCTCCCTGACCGTCGATCACCGCGATTTTAAACATATCTGAAGTATAAGAAATCGCCTTCTTCGTGTCAAACAATTACCCCCCGAGCCCCCGTCAACTTTGCGGAGAGATGCATTTGAGCGGATTCTGGACCGCACCCTTTAACCTACACCATTCATGAATTTCACGGGTATGCCGAAAAAAGCTTTTCGTCAGGATAGGGCCTTCGTTATATGATTTTGCATTGTATGCTCTGATCAAACAGGAGAATATTTTGATAACTGGCGCTTACGAAAAATTTTTGAGGCAGCTGCCGTAAAATAATCGTTGTTTCACGGATAAAATGGGTAAAATGCCTCTCCTGCATTGATTTCAGGCCAGCATTTTTTTGACACTTTGTTGAAAAATAAGAATAATAGTAGCCAAATAGCGTCATGAGAGGACAGGGCGAATGAGCGAGCAGAAAGAGATTGCGGTTTTAGCTAAAAACAGGACTGTGCTGAAATTTCTGGAGACTTATTTTGCCGGCAGGAAATTGTTCAGGGCAGACTATTTCAAAACAGAGGACTCCTTTCTGAAACATATCAAGGCACGTCCTCCTGCAGCTGTCATCTCCGAGATATCTCTCCTGCAGTCGGTTTCCGACAGGATAACCCGCTTTCCTTCCGTCGCCATAATAGACGGTGACGTCAAAAAAGGGATCGAAAAGGCTGTCGGATGCAGCGTAAGAAACTATGTCCTGCGGCCCTATCTTGAGATCGACCTCGAAAACAGGCTCGAATCCGTGATACTCGAAAGAGACACCTTCGCGCGGATGGAAAACGAGATGAAGGAACTAGAGGCGGTCGTCGAGCTCACTCAGCTGATATCCGGCACCCTGGACTCAAAAGAGCTGCTCTTTAAGATCGTCAAAAAGATCGCCGAGCTGATACCTGTCACGAGATGTTCCATCATCCGGGTAGACTGGCTTCACAGGTCTGCCTTTGTCGTGGCCAGCTTCGAGGACCCGCTCTTCACAGGCATACGGCTCAGCCTCAAAAAATATCCCGAGATCGTTGAGGCCCTCACCTCAAAAAAACCGGTCGTGATCAGAAACGTGGAAACAGACCCGCTTATGAAGAGGGTGCGGGACATCATCATGCCCCTGGGCATCAGGTCCATCCTTGTCCTGCCGATTTTTTACAGGGATAAGGTTATCGGGACCCTGTTTCTCAGGACCTCCAGAACAGATCACTCTTTCAGCTCAAACGAGGTCAAGCTCCTGCACAGCCTCGCAAATGCCTCTGCCAACACCCTTTACAACGCCTTTTTGTTCGAGCAGATCGAAGATGAAAAGACGAGACTGGAAAAACTGGCTATTACCGATTATCTTACCGGAATCTACAATATCCGCTATTTTTACAACCGCATAATCGAAGAGTTCAGCCGCTCCCAGAGATACGGACTGCCGATCAGCTGCCTCATGTTCGATATAGATTTTTTCAAAAAGATAAACGATGTCTATGGCCATAAGACAGGAGACCACGTACTGAAGGAATTCGCCCAGCTCCTTAAAAGGCATACGCGCAAGAGCGACGTGCTTGCCAGGTACGGCGGCGAGGAGTTCATTCTGCTCCTCCCCCAGACAGCCCGAGAAGGCGCGATATCAGAGGCCGAGAGGATCAGGGAATGTATAAGGATCCACAAGTTCAAGGGGCTTAAGAACAGGAAGGGGCTGACCGTCAGCGTCGGCATCTCGGTCTTTCCGCATCCAAAGATCAAGACCCACGACGAACTCATCTCATTTGCCGACAACGCGCTTTTCACCGCAAAAAACAGAGGCAGAAACCAGGTAGCTCTCTACGAAGAGTAACTGTGAAGGATGAAGGATGAAGCATGAAGGTTGAATTATGAAAAAAGAGACTGGAGGACATCTTGCCGCCCGTCCTTTGAGTTTTCAGCCTTTGACCCTCATCCTTCATAATTCATAAGTCATCCTTATTAAGTGGAAATCATAACCTCCCATATAAACGCCGACTTCGATTCTCTCGCCTCAATGATCGCAGCAAAAAAGCTCTATCCCGGGGCCGATATCGTATTTTCAGGATCTCAGGAGCGAAAGCTCAGGGATTTCATCGAGGTCTTCCAGCCTGCAGAGTTCAAGAGGATAAAGGATATCGACCCTGCGAAGATCACAAGGCTGATCATAGTGGACACGAAACAGCCCGGCAGGCTCGGGCCCCTGGCCGAACTCCTTTCGAACAAAGACATGAAGATCCACATCTATGATCACCATCCCTTTGAAAAAGACGACATCAGAGGGGAAACAGAGACGGTCGAAGAGGTCGGCGCAACAGCTACGATCTTTACCGAGATCCTGAAGTCAAAAAAACTCGATCCCACGCCGATGGAGGCAACTATCCTCTGTCTGGGCATCTATGAAGAGACCGGTTCCCTGCTTTTTCCGTCGACGACCGAAAGAGACCTCCTGGCGGTCTCCTATCTGCTGAAAAAGGGGGCAAATCTCAATATCGTTTCGAGCTATATCCGGATGGAGCTGAATATAGAGGAACTGGACCTTCTCAACGAGCTGATCAAGTCCTCCACTGAGCTCGTACTAAAGGGGATCCGGGTCGTCATCGCCGGGGCCTCGAGGGAATCATACATAGGCGATGCGGCCCACCTCGCTCACAAGATCATGGAGATGGAGGATATCGATGCAGTCCTTGTCCTCCTCGAAATGCAGGGAAAGATACTGATCGTGGCCAGGAGCCGCGTTCCTGAGCTGGACGTCTCGGAACTGGTCAAGGAGTTCGGCGGCGGCGGCCATCCTACTGCGGCCTCTGCGACGATAAGGGAGGCATCCCTCGAACCTGTTACGGAGCAGCTGAAGGCAATTCTTCCAAGGCATATCAAGCCGGGCAAGGTGGCCTCCGATATCATGACAAGTCCTGTAATCACCATTGAATGGGACAGCTCTGTCAAGGAGGCGGAAGAGATGATGACGCGGTACGGGGTGAACGTTCTGCCTGTTGTGCGTAACGGCAAATATGCGGGCCAGATATCCAGGGAGACCGTGGAGAAGGCGCTCTTTCACGGATTCAACAGACATAAGTGCAGCGAATTCTCGACCCCGGACGCGCTCACGGTAGGGACCGACGCCCCTATACGCGACATAGAAACGATGATGATAGAGCGCAACCAGAGGTTCATGCCGGTTATCAGGGAGGGTGAGATCATCGGCGCGATTACGAGGACAGATATCCTGAGGGTGCTGTACGAGGAATTTCTCAGAAAAAGACACCTCGACAAGGAGGATATCACCGAAAGGTCCTCTCCGGGCAGAAACCTCTCCTCGTGGTTAAGGGAGCGCTTCCCTGAGCAGGTCTATTCGCTGTTGAGGATGTCAGGAGAGATAGCTGACGGGATGGGCTTCAATGCATACCTTGTCGGCGGATCTGTAAGGGACCTCCTGCTGGGACAGGAAAACCTCGACATAGATATAGTAATCGAAGGGGACGGCATTGTCTTTGCCGGGGAACTCGGCAAGAGACTGGGCAGGCCGATGAGGTTTCATCAGAGGTTCGGCACTGCGCATATCAGCCTTGACAGCCTCGGACTCGACATTGCAACTGCAAGGACCGAATATTACGAATCACCGGCCGCGCTGCCGACGGTCGAGACCTCCTCCATAAAGAAGGACCTTTACCGCCGGGACTTCACGATCAATACCCTTGCGGTAAAACTCAACCCGAAGGACTTCGGCCTTCTCATAGACTTCTTCGGCGGACAGCGGGACATCAGGGAAAAGACTATACGGGTTCTGCACAACCTCAGTTATGTGGAAGACCCGACGCGGGCCTTCCGCGCCATACGGTTTTCGGAAAGGTTCGGGTTCAAGCTCAGCAGGCATACGGAGAACCTCATTAAATCGGCAATCCAGATGAACCTCTTTGAGCCGCTTTCAGGCTTCAGACTCTTTGAAGAACTAATGCTGGCCTTTAACGAGACGAACCCGGTCAAGACGCTGAAGAGACTTTCCGATGTCGGGCTCCTGAAGGTGATTCATCACAACCTCCTTTTCGATGACAGGCTTGAGGCCACCCTCGCTTCCATGTATGAAACGCTTGCCTGGTATAATCTCCTTTATCTGGATGAGAAGGTTGATACCGGCATCCTCTACCTCATGGCGATCCTTTCAAACCTTAATGAACAGGATATGAAAGAGGCCCTTGAGAGGCTGGCAGCTCCGCCCGGTACGCGCGGGATAATCATGAGGAGCGCCCAGGAATCCGCATTGATCATAAAGAAGCTTCCCCTTAGCGACCCTGCCGCCCTTTACCACCTGCTTGAGGGTGTAAAGATCGAGACGATTCTTTTTGCCATGTCTGTTACAAAGGACAAGAAAAAGAAGATGGAGATATCCAGGTTCCTTGTTGAGCTGAGGAAGATAAAGCCCCTGCTGAGGGGAAATGATCTGAAAAAACTCGGCATCCCCCAGGGACCGCTTTACACTAAAATCCTGACGGAACTGCTGGAGGAGAGACTCAGGGGCAGGCTCAGGACAGAGGAAGATGAACGGAAGTACGTTATAAAAAAATACGCCTCAAAATGATCACTGCCCTGCACCGTCAAAGAAATTGACTCTTGCCTCAGAATCTGATAATCTTTTCCCATACTTTTCTAACCGGGGGAATTATGGATACTGCATTGAAGGAACTGACAGACCTCGCCCTCAAGAGGGGGAACAAATATATCAAGGGTGAGACGGCCCTTACTGAACTGCCTGATAAAATGGCTGAGCTCGGAGTCTTTCTTCTGGAAAAAGCAAACAGACTGCAGGGGCTCGGCGAGACGACAATCAAGGATGACCTCATCGAAGTGCAGAATAAGCTTGACGACCTCAGAAAATGCATCTTCGCAAATAAGATTAATCCTAAATAACCGATAACCCTCTTTCGTAGTCTACTTCCAAAGCCCCTGTAGCAAGCGGGGCAAAGTCGTGAATGCCCGTTTTCACGAAATGATCTCCGGCATCCAGAGCAGTTGACCTGCAATTACGCATAAATTTCACGGGTATGCTGAAAAAAGCTTTTCGTCAGTATGGCGCCTGTCTCACATGACTTTGCACTCTGTGCCCGGAATAACCCTGAGAATATTCCGGCAACTGGCGCTTACGAAAAGTTTTTGAGGCAGTAGCCGTGAAATTCACAAATAGCGGATGTCACGGATAGTCCGCCCCCCATTTCCGTGATATGATGTGCATCATAGAAGCCGACCCAAACATTCCGTAAAATGTCAGTACACAACCGGGCATCGCCCGGGAATTATTGCAGGAGGTGTTTATGACCAACAAGGCTGCAAGAAATCTCTTTATCTTCGGCAGTCTCTTTTTCTTTGTTATCTTCCTGGGGCTAACCTTTGATACCATGGGGAAACTCGACAAAAGGGCGCCAGAGATAACAGAAAAGGTGAACGCTGGCAAGATGGCATGGCATAAGTATGACTGCATCGGTTGCCACACTATTTTAGGAAACGGGTCGTACTTTGCCCCTGAGCTGGCAAAGATTACAGAGAAAAAACCAAAAGGATATCTCAAGCAGTTCCTTATGGATCCGAAAGCAGTAAACCCAGGCGCGTCAATGCCGAAACTCGGCATAACCTCTGAAGAGGCGGACAACCTGCTGACGTTCCTTGACTGGACTGCGCAGGTCGACACAAACGGATGGCCGCCGAAACCTATCCTCGCATCTGCCGTAGGGGCAGGGGGAAAAGAGTCGAGCGCCGGGCAGAGACTTTATCAGTCTATGGGGTGTTCGGGATGTCACATGATAAACGGCATCGGAGGCACAACCGGTCCTGACCTTTCAAGAGTCGGGAGCACCAGAGACAGGGCCTGGCTCGCAGGGCACTTCAGGGATCCCCAGGCATATGTGCCGAAATCAGCCATGCCCAAAGTTGAGGCCCCGGATGCTGATATCGAGCAGTTGACAGACTATATGCTTACGCTTAAATAGGAGGTGAAAAAATGAGCATAAAATATCAAAGTCAAAAGATCGCCGAACACTTCTACACGTTTGCCGTGATCCTCTTTCTGGTTCAGGTGATCGTCGGCATCATCGCCGCAGTCCAGTTCATAAAACCGGATATATTTATCCTGAATTTCAACACCATTCGCACGCTCCATATAAACGCCATGGTAGTCTGGCTTCTTGCCGGTATGATGGGAGCCACCTATTACGTTGTCCCTGAGGAGTCGGAGACAGAGATCTGGAGCATGCCGCTTGCTAAGTTCCAGTTCTGGGCCACTGTTGTCGCAACAACAGCAGTGGTTCTCGGATACATATGGATGGGCTTAAACCCACAGGCAAACAGCCCGATCATGGGCATTACGCCTCTAAACGAAGGCAGGGAATATATCGAGGCCCCGCGCTGGGCAGATGTGCTGATAGTCATCTCTGTGCTCACCTTTCTTTTCGTCAACTTCATGACCATGCTCAAGACAAAGAAATGGACAGGCATTCAGGGAACGCTCATTGGCGGCCTGACCTTCCTGGCCCTGATGTACCTGCCTGGGATGTTCTATACCAAGAGCATGGTTAAGGATCAGTTCTGGTGGTGGTGGGTTGTTCACCTCTGGGTCGAAGGCGCGTGGGAGGTCATAGCCGGAGCCCTGCTGGCCTTCATGCTCATGAAGGTAGTAGGAGCAAAGCGTGAGGTGGTTGAGAAGTGGATGTATATAGAAGTCGGGTTTGTAATGTTCACCGGGATCCTCGGCACCGGTCATCACTATTACTGGATCGGCACGCCCGGCTACTGGCTCTGGGTTGGCGGCATCTTCAGCTCCCTTGAGCCTCTGCCGCTCCTTTTCATGGTATGGGACGCATTCAGGACAACCCGTGATGCAAGAAACGTCGAAAACAGGGCAGGCCTCTACTACACGGTTGCGCACGCTATATTCAACTTTGTGGGCGCCGGCCTCTGGGGCGTGATTCATACGCTTCCGCAGGTGAACAAATGGACGCACGGCACTCAGATCACCACGGCCCACGGCCATCTCGCCTTCTATGGCGCATATGTGCTTCTGGTGCTGTCGATGATCTATATCACCCTGCCTGCCATCAGGGGCGTCAAGGAGTTCAACTCTTCCCGCGCCTTTGCGTCATTCTGGTGGATGACCATATCCATGGTCTTTATAGTCCTGACCATAACAGGGGCAGGCATGGTCCAGACCTATATGGAAAGGCTTATGGGACTTGATTATGTCGCGGTAAAGGCCAACTATAACCTCTGGTTCTGGATACTCAGGGCGATATTCGGCGTGGGCTTCCTCTATGGTGTATGGATCTTTGTCCTGGACTTTTTCAAGCTGGGCAGAGAGCCTATGCCTGCGGCAATCCCGGGCATCGAAAAGGCCTGATCTCCTAATAAAAGGGGGGCCCGAATCCAATTCGGAGCCCCCTTTTATCTCTATTTATTCTTTTCGCAGTTACCAACCCATCTTATTCATGGAACAATGATTATTTCACGGCCACTGCCTCAAAAATTTTTCGACATACCCGTGAAATTCAAAAATGATGCAAGCTAATTTGCCGGCTTCTTCGGCTGATGCTTCAGGATCAGCTCTGTTATCATCTTTGAGTCTTTTGCACCGACTACTACAAGTCCATCCGGCATTACCAGCGTGGGTGTCCCTGTTATACCCAGCTCAGCGCCGAGTTTGATGTTATCATCTACCACCGTTGTCTCGCATTCAGGTCTGGGAACAGGCTTCTTCTCAAAATTATCTTCCAGCAGCTGCATGGACTTACCGCACATTATGCTTTTGGATTTCCAATATGCGTCGGGATGGAACTTCAGCGGCATCAGCTTCAGGAAGAAGGCCGTATCCTTCCTTTCTGAGACGATCTTTTTCAGCTCATCATGGAGTTTTCCGCAGAAAGGGCAGTCAGGATCTGTAAAAACAACGACCTTCAGCCCTGCGTTCTGATCCCCCATCACGAGCGTGTCATTCAGGGTTATCTTCGAGACATCAACATATCTCTCAACAGCCTGCTTCATCACGCTCAGCGTCTCCTGGGTTTTGTTCAGGGCTGTCTCGACCTCATAGATGGAGCCGCCTATGATATGCTTTTTTGAAAAACCGACATACATGATCCCGGGCTTGCCCTTATCCTCTATCACAACTTCCCATAGTCCCCGTATGGGGCTCATCCTGATGTCCTTCACAACAGCGTCCGGCGCCTTCAGCTTTGCAAGGATCTCTTTAGCCTCGCTTACCTCAAGATTATGGCACTTCTGGCAGTCCTCCTCACAACCGCCGAAGGAATATCCGTCGGCCCTGAATAATGAAAGAGACAAAAATACTGAAACGGACAAGATACCTGCCAGAAAAAAAGTTTTTTTCATGAAATGTTCTCCTCGATAATCTCTGATATCACCAGGCATGCATGCCTGTCACTTTATGCGGCCTTTACCTCTTCACCCTGATTACGCCTTCCATCTGGCTTATCTTCTGGATGAGGGTCCTGAACTGGGAGATGTCCTTTACTTCAACAATAAAGGTTATGTGACCCTTTCTGTCCTGGGTAGAAGTATTGGCCTCCAGATGGCTTATATTTATATTAATGGATGAGATCAGTGAACTCAAGTTCGCCAATATGCCGGGCTGGTCTATCGTCTCGACATACAGCCTTGCCAGTGCCGTTGCATCTCCCGTAGACTGCCATTCCACGTCCACAAGGCGGGCATCCTGGACAACAAGTCTTTCGAGATTCGGACAGTCTTTCCTGTGTATCGTAACGCCCTTGCCGATGGTCACAAACCCGACGAGGCTGTCCCCGGGGATCGGGTAGCAGCACTTTGCCGTGTGATAAAGGATGTCGTCGATGCCCTTTATGCTTACGCCCTTCTGCTCCTGGACGGGCTTCCTTATCTTTACTGTCTCGGCCTCTTCAACAGGCTTATCAGGCATCAGCCTGTTTACCACCTGATGGGGTGAGACCTTGCCGAACCCTACCGACACGAAGAGATCTTCAAGGGAATTCAGGCCGAGAGACTTTGCCGCCTTCAGTATCTCGTCAGACTTCATGAGAGCGTTGCTCATATTATGTTTACGCAGTTCGGTCTCGAGAAGCCTTATACCAAGCTCAACGCTCTGCGAACGCTCCTCTGACTTTATCCACTGTTTTATCCTTGTCTTGGCCCGCTGGGTCGCAACGAATTTCAGCCAGTCCCTGCTGGGGCCATGGGTCTGCGAGGTGATAATCTCGATCGTATCCCCGTTTTTCATCTTATACCGCAGGGGCACGATCTTTCCGTTAATCTTGGCGCCGACGCATTTATGGCCCACCTGCGTATGGACGCTGTAAGCAAAATCCACCGGGGTTGAGCCGTTCGGCATCTCCTTTATCTCCCCCTTGGGAGTAAAGACATAGATGACCTCGGGAATGACCTCTCCCTTGACCGCCTCAAGGAAGTCCACGGCATCGGGCATCTCCTTCTGGACCTGAACAAGGTCCCTCAGCCAGGAGATGTACTTATTGCTTTTTTCATCTATGACGCCCTTTTCCTTATATTTCCAGTGGGATGCGATACCCTGCTCCGCTATCTTGTGCATCTCCTCGGTCCGTATCTGAAACTCCACCCGCTCACCTTTGGGGCCGATGACTGTTGTATGGAGGGACTGGTACATATTCGATTTAGGAACGCCGATATAGTCTTTGAACCTGCCGGGGATGGGGGTCCAGAGTGAATGGATCAGACCGAGTATCGCGTAGCAGTTAGCGTTGGTATCTGTCAGGATCCTCAGGCCCAGGACATCGTGCACCTGATCAAAGGTGATCCTCTGCTGCTGCATCTTCTGATAGATGCCGTAGTAGTGCTTTATCCTCCCTGATACCTTGCCCGGAAGGCCCTCATCCTTCAGCTTCTTATTGATGAGATCAATGACCTCTCTTAAATACCCTTCCTGCTCCTCTTTCCTCTTCGCAACCTTTCTTACCAGCTCTTCATAGAGATCAGGCATAAGATACTTGAAGCTCAGGTCTTCGAGCTCGGAGCGCAGCCATCCGATACCGAGCCTGTTTGCAAGGGGGGCATAGATCTCCAGGGTCTCTGCAGCTATCCTCTGCTGCTTGTTCTCGGGCAGGTGCTGGAGGGTGCGCATATTGTGAAGCCTGTCCGCAAACTTGATGAGGATCACCCTCACATCCTGCGACATGGCAAGAAGCATCTTGCGGAAGTTCTCGGCCTGCGCCTCCTTCTTTGTCTTGAACTCAACCTGTGAAAGCTTTGTGAGCGACTTGACGATGAAGGCTATCTCCTTGCCGAAGATGCCCTTGATATCTTCTATGGTGGTCCCGGTATCCTCGATCGTGTCATGAAGAAGGCCTGCAGCGATCGAGGCAGGGTCCATCTTCATGTCAGCCAGGATGGAGGCAACGGCAAGGGGATGCTTGATATAGGGAGAGCCTTCGCTTCTCTTCTGGCTGCAGTGGGCCTCGCTCGAGAAGTGGTAAGCCTTCTTGAGGATTTCGAGCAGCTCACCATCCTGATTATATGAACGGACCTTCTGCAGAAGGCCGTTCAGCGTCATAGTCTCCGGCATGCTTTATTATACACATTCAGGGATAAATCTATGAGCGCGGTGCGAGGGACTTAACCTGCATTATTCATAAATTTCACGGGTATGCCTATGGTGCAACCCCGGAGCATGGTTTATCTATGCGGCCGGCCTGATCGCCTTGAGGACAAGCTGAAGATATTTCCCACCGTTCCATTCATTGATCGCAGGGGTAAAGACAACATCTGACAGCAGCGAGGACTGAACCGGTTCAAGAGACGACCCCATATCGAATCCAATCGCGTCAATTGTCTGGCTGTTCTTTTTGAGCTTCAGCCTGAGATGGTTTCTGCCGACTATCTTCGGACTGAGCACCTCAAGTCCCTTTGACCCAAAGAGAGGCTCCGGATTCCCGAATCCCACAGGCTCCAAAAGAGAAAGCTCTTTTATCAGCGCATGGGTTATCTCAGGCAGAGTTATCTCCGCATCTATTTCGAGGGTCGGAACAAGCGATTCTGAGACTCCGCCCTCCTTCATGACATCATGTATCGCCTTTTCAAAAACCGGTATATTCTCAGCCAGGAGTTTTATCCCGGCAGCCTGCTTATGACCTCCGTAGGCAAGAAGAAGCTCTTTGCATCCGGCCAGTCCGCTGCAGATATCGAAAGAGGGGATGCTCCGGGCAGAACCCCTGGCGATCCCGTTTTCAACTGAAAAAATGAAGGCCGGCCTGCGGAACTCCTCTGCCAGCCTCGACGCGACAATACCGAGAACGCCCTGATGCCACCCCTCTCCTGAAAGCACAATCGGGCCTGCGGCCGCAGCATCCGCCCTTGAGAGCGCCTCCTGATAGACCGCTTCCTCTATCTTCTGCCTCTCTGTATTCAGCCTGTCAAGCCAGAGGCTCAGGTCCATCGCCTCTTCTTCAGAGCCCGCAAGGAAGAGGCGTATGATGTCGGTGGCATCAGCTATCCTGCCTGCCGCATTGATCCTCGGAACGATGGTAAAAGAGAGAAGCCCGGCCCTGACCTCTCTTGAGTTCAGTCCGCTCACCTCCCTTAGTGCCCGCATGGCAGGTCTTGACGAGCTATGAATATATCTGAGACCTTCTTTCAGGATGATCCTGTTCTCTCCGGTGAGCGGAACCACGTCCGCAAGCGTACCCAGCGCAGCAAGATCAAGCAGGGGATCAGTGTCTTCAGCAGACAGACGGAATCCCCCGTCTGCAGCCAATGCCTGGGCAAACTTAAAGGCGATGCCTGCGCCGGAAAGGACAGTAAACCGTTCATTATGCGGGAAGAGCTTGGGGTTAATGACAGCTACGGCACGGGGAACGATAAACTCTGTTTTATCTTCCGTCTTCTGACTTCTGTCTCCTGCCTCCTGCCTTTTTAATGGCTCATGATGATCCGTTATTATGACATCGATCTTTTCTTCACTCGCAAGGTCTGCTGCCTCAAGAGAGGTTATGCCGCAGTCAACTGTAATGATGAGCTTCGCTCCGGCCTGTTTTGCCACAGCTATGGCATGAGGATTGAAGCCGTATCCATGAAGCATCCTGTTGGGGATAAAATATCGGACATCAAGCCCAAGCGTCCTCAGGGAATATACCATTATCGTCGTCGCGGTGACGCCGTCCGTATCGTAGTCTCCGTGGACGAGGACCCTTTCATTTCGCTGCACTGCCGCCCTTACCCGCTCCACTGCAGCCTTCATATCAGGAAGTTCATAGGGGTCTGAGAGGCCGGTCATACCGGGGTTCAGGAAATCCCTGATGTCGGAAACGGACTTCATCCCGCGGTTTATGAGAACCTGGGAAAGGATAGGGGAGATTGACGCAGCCTTAGAGAGGTAACTTACAAATTCCGGGTTAGTCCTGTTCAGAAACCATCGCCTATGCATGTGAATTGCGACAGCGAATCCTCAATCGGGTATAAGCTGTCCTGTCGGCCTTACCAATCACACGGCACCCATGAGGGGGCTCTTACTTCTTTGCGAAAGGCTTCTTTCCGCCCCAGAGCAGCACCACAGGGCTTGCGACAAAGATAGAAGAGTAGGTACCTACGACAACACCCATTATCATGGCAAGGGCAAAATCATGAATCACCTCGCCGCCGAAGAAGAAAAGAGCGATAGATGTAAGCAGCACGGTCAGAGATGTGACGATCGTCCTGGAAAGGACCTCGTTTATGCTGAGGTTCATCACACTTTCTACAGAATCCTTCAGCTTCGACCTGAGGTTCTCCCTTATCCTGTCGAACACCACAACCGTATCAGTCAGCGAATATCCTGCGATAGTGAGAAGAGCGGTTATGAGTATGAGGTTTATCTCCTTGCCCATAATATAGAATATCCCCAGCACCGCCAGCACATCATGGAACGTTGCGATTGTGGCTCCGACCGCAAAATTCAGCTTGAACCTGATCGCAATATAGATGAGGATGCCGAGTGTAGCAAAGGCGCCGGCCATGGCAGCATCCGCCTTCAGCCTTCCTCCCACCTTGGGGCCTATGACCGTGGTCGAGTCGATAACATACTTGTTGTCAGGAATCCTGCTGCTGATGATGGAGGTTATTTTATCCGATACCTGTCCAAGCTCATGCTCGGTCTTTTTTACACGGATCAGGACCTTGTTCACAGCAGGGAAGTCCTGGAGGTCGACGTCTTTAATACCGCCTTCTTCAAGGGCCTGCCTGACAGCATGAAGTGCTACCGGCTTTTCGAATTTAAGCTGGATGGCTGTGCCGCCGGCGAAATCAATGCCGAGGTTGGCCCTGCCGTTTGCCATCTGAACTATTGCGATAATGCCTATGACCGATAAGATGCCGGAAAAGATAAAGGCAAATTTTCTCTTGCCCATAAAATCTATGTTTGTCCCACGTATAAGCTCTAACATCCTGCCTCCTCCATGAAATGTTTACTATATGCTCAGCTTCTTGACTTCACTTTTTGAATTTATGATATCGAATATGGTCTTTGTTCCTATGAGCGCAGTAAAGAGGTTGATGATAACGCCCAGGCTCAGGGTCACGGCAAAACCCTTTATCGGGCCGGTCCCGAACTGGAAAAGCACCGCCGCAGTTATCAGCGTTGTTACGTGCGAGTCGAATATCGTCCAGAAGGCCTTGGAATATCCTGAATCCACGGCAGATCTGGGGGTCTTTCCCAGCCGGATCTCATCCCTTATCCTTTCGAACATAAGAACGTTTGAGTCGACCGCCATGCCTATGGCGAGGATGATACCGGCTATACCCGGCAGGCTGAGGGTGGCATTCAGGGAGGCCATCGCTCCGAACAGCAGGACGATATTGAGAAACAGCGCAAAGTCTGCGATCACGCCGGAAAGCCTGTAGTAGATCATCATGAATACTATAACGGCGATTGTGCCGATGATGCCTGCCATAGTCCCGGCAGCAATAGAGTCCTCACCCAGGGAAGGTCCGACTGTCACGTTCTGGAGCATCTTCAGGGGGGCAGGGAGCGCGCCGGCCTTCAGCACGATGCTGAGGTCCTTTGCCTCTTCCATGCCGAAGCTCCCGGTGATCTGTGCACTGCCGCCTGCGATAGGCTCCTGTATGACCGGGGCCGAATAGATCGTGTTGTCGAGGATAATCGCAAGCCGTTTCTTGGTATTGGCGCGGGTCACTTCCTCGAAGAGTTTCGCCCCTTCCGTATTAAAGGATATCGAGACATAGGGCTCGCTGAAGCGCGAGTCCAGACTGACCTTTGCCTCGCTCAGGAGGTTGCCGGTCAGAGCTGCCTGTTTCTTAACCAGGATCGGAAGCTTGGCCACAGCCCCTGTCTCTTTATTGACCTTTTTCTCAAAGAGTATCTGGTCGTCTGCAGGCAGCTTGTCGCCAAACTGGGCCATGATCGTCTCCTCGTCTCCAGGGCCGACTGCCTGAGGCAGCTGAGCAGCGATCGGGGATTCGTCATCGACGAGCTTGAATTCCAGCTGGGCGGTCTTGCCCACAAGGTCTATCGCCCTCTTTGGATCCTTTACTCCCGGCAGCTGAACAACGATCTCGTTTTCGCCCTGCCGGTGTATGGTAGGCTCTGCAACTCCGAACTGGTCGATCCTGTTTCTGATAGTCTCGAGTGCCTGGTCAACTGCGTTATCCTTTATCCTCTGGACCTCCTTGCCGGATATCTTAACAACAAGATTCTGGCCTGATAAGGCCGCATCCAGCACAGGATAGTTTTCCTTTATTGCGTTTGATATCTCCTGGCCGGAGGGAGAGATCTCGATGGTAAGGCCGCTTCTCTTGACTTCAGACTGGAGCTTCTTCTTCTGCAGCATCTCCTTTATAAGATAAACGTATCTGTCAGTCGAAGTCTCGATGGCCTTGTCTCCTTCAACTTCAAAGACCAGGTGCAGGCCGCCCTGCAGGTCGAGCCCGAGGATGATGCCCTTGTTAGGCATGTTATTGGTCCACCATTGCGGCATAAACCTGAAAAGGGGCGTGTTGGGGAGAAAAAATACTGCTGCAACAAGCACGGTGAGCCCTATCAGCAGAACCCTCCAGAGAATATTTTTCTTCATCGAACCTCCGCTATCAAAATATTAAGGATGAATTAAGAAAGATGAACTATTCTTCGTCTGTCTGTCTTATCGCTGCGATATAAGCCCTTCCGTATTTCACCCGGACGTTTTCAGCGATCTTTACCGTAACCGTATTGGGTCTGACTTCCTCTATAACCCCGTACTCGCCCCCTGAAGTGATCACCTTGTCACCTTTTTTTAGGTTGTCGAGCATTGTCTTTTGTTCCTTTGCCCGTTTCTGCTGGGGCCGTATAAGGAGAAAATAGAAGATGACAAATATCAGAACAAGGGGGAGAAAACCCATCAGGCCGCCGCCCTGCCCCTGTGCTCCCTGCGGATTCGGTCCCATCGCATATGCCAAATCTGTCAACATCAGTCACCTCCGGAAAGATTAGTTAGATAATATACCCTCTTTGTTCTTTTTTTATCAAGGATTTGTTGGGGCAGAAGTCAGGGGAAATCGAAGAGATCGGGGGCGAAGGAATACTGGTCAAATAACTCTTTAGGAATCTACTGTCCTTCTTATCCGGACGCCATCTTGAGTGATAATAACCAAGTTCCCAGCCATATCCTTTTCCTGCACGGTTTCATAAAATTTCTTGAATATAGAAAGTGTTTCCTCGATTGTGCGCTTATAAATTTTCACAACTATGATCCCGCCGCATTTTTCAGGGGGAAAGCGGAACAACCTCGTGAAGTCCTTGTCCATAGTAACAATTAAACGAGCTTCCTGGCAGGCCTTTTGATAGACTTCATCGTCTGATATGCCCGATAACCCGGTGGCTCTAATACTGAGCACATCGTAATCGAGGCTCTTCAGGTAATCTATAATAGGCTCAAGCAGGTTTTCATCGGCAATTACCTTCAAGCAGTAACTCCGGCCTCTTCATCGGCGAGAATAGCGGCATAGTTTAGGCAGGCCCTGATATCCTCATCGGTTATATTCGGATATGCCTTCTTGATCCCATCGAAATTCTCTCCTGCAGCCATCAGATCAAGTATGATATGGACAGGGATTCTTGTGCCTTTTATGCACGGCTTGCCGCTGCAAATTTTCGGGTCGCTCACTATCCTCTCAATC